>NZ_CP145809.1:2252800-2574629 GCF_038049925.1 Georgenia sp. M64 | reverse complement strand
GGCGCCAAGCTCGAGCGGTCGCTCGGGATCGACGACGGCGAGCAGCCGCACGCTGTGGCGCCGGCGGGGGTGCGCTGAGGAGGGTCGGTCGGCCTCGCACCGCGGGTGGTCTGCGCCGGGCCGGCCTGCACGGCGGCGCGGCCTGCACCGCGGGCGGCGGTCGGCTTGCCGTGCCGCCTCGCCCATTCCTGTCGACCCGCCTCGCCCATTCCTGTCGACACCTGTTCAGGTGGCATGGTCGCGGTGTCGCCTCTACGTTGTGGCGTAGACCACACCGGAGGTGACATGTCCGGCTCGCAGGGCAGGGACCAGCGCCCGGACGGCGAACGCCGTCTCGGACGGTGGGTCCTGCGCGGGCTGGGGCTGCTCGCCGGCTCGGCGGGCGCCCTGGTCGCCGGTGCCGCGCTCGCGTCATCGGCGAGTGCGTCCGTGCTCGACGGTGGCGCGCTGGACGGCGCGGAGACCGTCGTCGAGCAGGTCGCCGCGCCGGTTTCGACAGCCGTCGACCCCATGGCGTCCGCCACGAACGAGGTCGTCGAGAGGGCAAGCACGGAGGCGGTCGAGACGGCGGTCGCTCCCGCGGCGCCGGTGGTTGAGGTGGCTGCCCCGGTCGTGGAGGCTGCCGTGCCGGTGGTTGAGGTGGCAGCGCCCGTGGTGGAGGCTGCCGTGCCGGTGGTTGAGGTGGCAGCGCCCGTGGTGGAGGCTGCCGCGCAGGTGGTTGAGGTGGCTGCCCCGGTGGTGGAGGCTGCCGAGCCGGTCGTTGAGGTGGCTGCCCCGGTCGTCGAAGCTGTGGCACCCGTGGTGGAGAGCCTCGCGGAGATCGCGGCGCCCGTTGAGCCCGCTCTCGACCCCGTCACTGACACCTTGGACGACGTCGCGCTCGAGCTGGTCCCGGAGGCCGCCCCGCCGGAGCCCGCTACTCCCGCACTCCAGATTTCGCCCGATGCAGGTCCGACGGCCGCGACACCCGTACCGGTGGCTGACGAGGCCAGCGCTGTCGTCGGTGACATGGCCGCACCCACCGTGACGACGGGCGCCGACCGGCTCGTCGGTGCGACACCCGAGAGTCGACACGGGGAGCTCCGGCCGGCCGACCCGGCATTCGTCGCCACCGACGGCGAACCCAGCGCACCCACCGGCACAGCCGTCGGTAGCAGCGGGAACTCACGCACGCCGTCGTCGGCCGCCGTTCCCGGTGCGCCCCTGGTGGCCGCGAGCGGTGCGTCCGTCACCGCGGAGGCCGCTCCGACCACCCTCTTCGACCTCGACGCCAGTCCGCGCACGTCTCGCGGCAACCCCGGCGACGACCCCACACCGCAGAGCATCGCTCTGGACGTCTCCGTCTCTCCTGCCTGAGGCCGGTCCGGCCGGCACCACTGCCGGCACGCGACCCCGCGCCATGTGCGCACCCATCCTCAGTCAGGAGATTCAGCCATGCACATCTACGTCAGTCGGGCGCTCAAGACAGCGCTCGTCACCGGTGGCCTCTTCGCCGCCGGCGCCACAGCAGCACACGCCGAGGTCGGCGGAACCGGCATCGACCTCAACGCCGAAGCATCCGTCGAGGTCGTCACCGAGGCGACAGCCACGGAGGACGTCCTGGTGGACGTCGACGCGACCCTCACCGACGCCACCACGGACACAGACACCGGCGAGGTCGTCACCGCGGATGCGGAGGTCGACCTGACCGGCAATGCCGCCAACGAGGTTGTCGACGTCGATGCCGAGCTCCTCGGTGGTGACCTGTCGGAGGAGCAGGCCGCCGACGCGACCGATCCGGCCACGGTCGATGCTGATGTCGCGATCGGTGGCATCGACACCGGAACGGGTGAGACCGAAGCCGGTGCGGAAACCGATGGTGCCGTGATCGGCACCGGTGAAGTCATCGCCGCGGATGCGGAGGTCGACCTGACCGGCGAGGCCACGAACGAGGTTGTCGACGTCGACGCCGAGCTTCTCGGCGGCGATCTGTCCGAGGAGCAGGCCGCTGACGCGACCGATCCGGCCACCGTCGATGTCGACCTCGCGATCGGCGACACCGGTGACTCCGGGACTGGCACCGGCACGGGTGAGACCGGCGCCGGCACGGAGACCGGTGTCATCGGGATCGGCACCGACGAGGTGGTCAACGCGGACGCGGAGGTCGACCTGGCCGGCGACGCCTCGAACGAGGTTGTCGACGTCGATGCCGAGCTTCTCGGTGGTGACCTGTCGGAGGAGCAGGCTACCGACGCCGCTGACCCGGCCACGGTCGACGTGGATCTCGCGATCGGTGGCACCGACAGCGGTGCCGTCACCGGTGACGCTGCGGTGGGCACCGACGAGCTCGCCATTGCGGACGTCGAGGTCGACCTGACGGGCGACGCCGGCAACGAGGTTGTCGATGTCGACGGCGAGCTTCTCGGTGGCGATCTGTCGGAGGAGGAGGCCGCTGACGCGACCGATCCGGCCACGGTCGATGTGGACGTCGCGATCGGTGGCACTGACAGCGACTCCGGGACTGGCACCGGCAACGATGGCACCGACACCGACACCGGCACTGGCACCGACACCGGCACGGGCACCGACACCGGCAGCGGCGAGGTCATTGTCGATGCCGAGGTCGACTTCGGTGTCGACTCCGCCGACAAGACCGCAGGCGACGAGGCCGTCGTCTCCACCGGTGGAGGTGCTCTCGGTACCGGCGTCCTCGGCGCCGGTCGGGTGGTCACTGTCGCCAACCTGACGCACGCCCTCACTGCGTCCGGCGGCCCGCTGCCGCAGATGTCCGGCACCGAAGCGGCTGCGCTGACCACCGGATCCGGCTCGCTCCCGGCAACCGGCGCGGACGGCAGGACGCTCGGCGGGCTCGCCCTGCTCCTCATGGCGGCCGGTCTCGCCCTCACCCGTCGGCTCGGGGTGCAGATCAGCTGACGAACACTGCAGGTGACCGGCCACGCCGCGCGCGTGGCCGGTCATCGGCATGCCTGGTCCCGGCGCGCCAGGCCAACCGCGCCACCGTCGCCGAGTTGTGGGTTCGTGCTGCCTTCGAGGTCGATCGGATGACCACAACCCACAACTCGGCGCACGGCCGGGCAACGGGCCCCGCCACTGCTCCCTGCAAGATGTGGCAACCGGTGGCCATTTCGGACGCTGCTGCCCAGACTCGGGCCCGTGCCGCGCCGTCCGTCACCCGGGCTGTCCGCGGCGCGCACGCCCGCCAGTGCGCCCACCACCGCCGCCGGGCCGAACACCGACGTTCCTCGAAGGAGAGTTCCTTGACCACCCACAGACTTCCCCGCCGGCGCACCGCGCTGACCGCAGCCGCCGTCGCTGCGCTCGGCCTGACCGCCGCGGTCGCCCCGGCCGTCGCCGCCCCGCCAGCCGGCACGAACCCGCACACCGAGCTCGACGCCGTCACCGAGTCCCTCACCGCCGTGCCCGACGTCGTCGGACCGATCGCCGTCGCCGAGGACAGCTACCCCTGGTCCACGATGGAGCGCGCCCGCCAGCCGCTCGACCTCGCCGCGCGCGGCTACGTGGAGGAGGAGTACTTCCTCTCCGGCACGGCCAACGTCTACGACGACGACGCGGCCGCCGACGGCGAGCTGGCCGTCGTCACCGAGGACGTCGACTACACCAACCACATCCTCGTGCGCCGTCCCGCCCACAAGGGCGACTCCTCCGGCGTCGTGCTCGTGGACATCCTCAACGCCTCCAACGGCTTCCCGGGCGAGGACCACTGGCGCCGCATGTGGGATTGGGCGATGGACGAGGGCCACACCGTCATCGGCGTCACCTCCAAGCCCATCCAGATCGACGCGCTGAAGAACTTCGACGCCGAGCGCTACGCACCGCTGACCTGGGACGTCGAGGACGTCGAGCGCGAGCCGATCGTCGCCAACCCGAACGACCCGTCCTCGTTCAACCCCTTCATGGTCGTGCCCGGCGCGGAGGAGGGCCTCGCGTGGGACATCCTCACCCAGGTCGGCACACTGCTCGACGGCAACGACGGGCGCGCCGTCCTCGGCGGCGAGAAGGCCAAGACGGTCCTGCTCATGGGCCAGTCCCAGTCCGGCATCTACATCAACACCTACGCCACGCACTTCCACGAGGCCGTCACCGCGGCGAACCGCGGACCGGTCTTCGACGGCTACCTCAACTCCGTCGGCGCCGTCCTCGAGCGTCCGCTCACGCAGGCCGACACTGACGGCTTCGTCGTCGGCCCGGGCTCCGAGCCCGCGCTCGACGTCCCCTTCATCACCGTCACCTCCGAGGGTGACGCCGGCCTGTTCGGCACCGCGACGCTGGCCGAGAAGGACCTGCCGGACAACCGCCGCCACTGGCAGGTGCCCGGCACCCCGCACACCGACCTCCTCTCCCCGGTCATCCCTGCGGACGAGGAGATCTACAAGTCGGGCCGGCTGCCCAACACCGCCGTCCACGAGCAGGAGTTCCGCGACGCCCTCAACCCCTACCCGCTCGAGCCCACGATCATCGCCGCCGCCGAGGCGCTGGTGACCTGGAGCAAGACCGGCAAGGAGGCCGCACCCTCGCTCTGGTTCGACCAGGCCGACGGCGCCTTCGTCCGTGACGAGAGCGGCAACGTCACCGGCGGTGTGCGCTACGGGCTCATCGAGCACCCGCTCGGCACCTACCTCGGCGCCTCGAAGCCGGGGTCGGTCTACGGCTCGGTGGACCTCATCACCGCCGAGGAGTTCGAGCAGACCTACGGCAGCCGGGCGGAGTACCTCGCGCTGGTGGCTGAGGTCGACGCCGAGCAGATCGACGCCGGCTACCTCACCGAGTGGGGCGCGGAGTACCTCGCCGGCGTCGCCGACGACCTCCTGGACCGCATCGGTGTCCCGGCCGAGTAGGACCCCCGGGTGCCCGGCGGCCGGCGGCCGGCCCCCGGGCGCCTGGCGGCCGGCGGGCGACTTGCCGGTTGTCGAGGGCGCCTGCGCCCCGGGCGACCACTCGTCGAGGGCGCCTGCGCCCGGGCGACCACTCGTCGAGGGCGCCTGAGCCGGGCGACCACTCGTCGAGGGCGCCTGCGCCCGGGCGACCACTCGTCGAGGGCGCCTGCGCCGGGCGACCACTCGTCGAGGAAGCCTGAGCCCGGGCGACCACTCGTCGAGTTGGGGGTTGTTGCGACTCTGTGCGCCAGATTTTCGCAACAACCCCCAACTCGGCGCCTCCGGAACAGGCAGCGCCGTCGCCTCCGGAACAGGCAGCGCCGTCGCCTCCGGAACAGGCAGCGCCGTCGTCGACGCGTCCTGACCCGCCGACCCAAGTCGGCCAGGCCGCGCCGCCCCGGTACCGTGGTGGCCGATGGAGGAACGCGAGAGCCGGTGGGAGGAGCGCCTCGCCCTGCCGGTCCTGGTCGCCGCCGTCGCCTCGGTCCCCGCCGTCTTCCTCACACTCCTCGACGACCCCTGGGCGATGCTCGGCACGGGCGCGAACTGGCTGAGCGGGGGAGTCCTCGTCGCCGAGACGGTCGTGCTCTTCGCCGTCTCGGGCGACAAGGTCGCGTGGCTGCGCAAGCACATCTGGATGGTGCTGCTCACCGTGGCCGTTGCCATCGCCGTCGTCCTTGCGATCGGCCCGGTCCAGCTTCTCCGCCTGCTCCGGGTCGTGGGTGCGCTGAGGATCGTCCGGGCCGGGCGCATCGTCCGCGCCGCTCAGATCCTGCGCCGGAAGATGGGCCTGGACGGGGTGTCGTCGCGGTGGGTGTCCGTCCTCGCCGGCGTGCTGGTCGCGGCGTTCGTGGGCGTCGTCCTCGCCGACCCGACGTCGCAGTCCCGCCAGATGCTCGAGTCCGTCGTGTCCGGCCCGACCGGCACGGTGATCGTGGTCGTCGCCGGACTGCTGCTCGGCGGGGCGACCTACGTGGTCATGCGGCAGCGGCAGCGCGACCGCGGGCGGTGAGGCGTCGGCCGGCTACCAGGTGGACGCCCCGCGGATGACCGCGTCGGAGCCGCCGTCGACGAAGACGACCTGCCCGCACAGGTGGGTGTTCTCCTCGCCCGTCAGCCACGCGAGCAGGTACCCGACCGTCTCGGGTTCCGCGACGCCGTTGAGCGGCATGGGTACCTGCTGCAGGAGCGCCTTCGTGCTCTCCTCGGTGGTGAGCAGGTCGGTGGTCATCGGGGTGCGGATGATGCCCGGCGCAACGGCGTTGAGCGGAATCCCGGCACCGGCCCACTCCGGGGTGGCGGCGTGGGCGCGGACCCACAGGGCGAGCGCCCGCTTGGAGGTCCCGTAGATCTGGCCGGCCCGCTCGTCGGCGGCGAGCACCTCGGCCCGTGCGACGGCCTCGTCCTCGGTCCCCTCGAGCAGCAGGGTGAGCAGCTCCTCGTCCGGCGGGAACAGCGAAGCCATCGAGGCGACGGCCGCGGCGCGCGGCGCGGGGGACCCGGCCAGCAGCGGGCGCAGGCCCTGGAGCGTCGCGACGGCGCCGTAGAAGTTCACCCGCACGGTCGTCGTCGTCGGGGTCGAGAGTCCAGCGCAGGCGATGACGGCGTCGATGCGACCGCCGGTGATCCCGCGTACCTCCTCGACCATGCGTTCGCGGCCATCAGGCGTGGACAGGTCGGCGTCGACGTCGACACCCGCGAGATCGACCCCCACCACCCGGTGTCCGCGTGAGGTCAGGATCTCGGACGTGGTCCGGCCGATGCCGGATGCGGCGCCGGTGATGACGTAAGTGCCCATGGCGACTCTCCTCGTTGACGGTCGTGGTCCTGAACCTACGCACGACCAGGGGACGGCGAGCCGGACCATGGGCCCAGCCGGTGCCCGGCCCGGTCGCCGACAGACGCCGCTTCCCGACCGCCGCCCCTACGGTTGTGGTGTGAGCTCCCGACGGCGGGGAGGTGGCCGGTGACCCTCGAGCGACGGCCCGCGCGGCCGGACCGCCTCAGCGCCATGGATGTCACCAACCTCATGGTCGAGGCCCGCGGGGTGGTCATGCACGTCGCCGCGCTCGCCGTCCTCGACGGGCGGCCGCTGCGCGACCCCGCGGGTGAGGTGCGGCTCGATGCCGTGCGCGAGTACGTGAGCGCGCGCCTGCCCCGACGCCTGCGCCAGCGGCTGGTCCTGCCGCCCCGCGGCATGGCGCGCGGGGCCGCTCACGGCGGGCCGCGCTGGTCGGCTCCGGGCGCGATCGACCTCACCCGGCACGTGCGCACCCGGGCGCTCGACCCGCCCGCCGACGAGGCCGCGCTGCTCGAGACCTGCACCCGGATCAACGAGCGTCCGCTCGACCGTCGCTACCCGCTGTGGGAGATGTGGCTCCTCACCGGTCTGCCGGAGAACCGGGTCGGGCTGTTCCTCCGGCTGCACCACGTGATCGCCGACGGCGTCGCGGTCCTCGGTCTGCTGGAGTCGCTGTTCGAGGGTGCCCCGGGCGCGCCGCCACACGGGCAGGTCACCGATCCGGGGGCGGGCCGCGGCGACGCCACCGTGCGCGACGCCGCTGAACGTGCGCCGACCCGTCAGGGCCTGCGTGCCACCACCCGCGCTGTCGCGACCGGCGCCCGGCTGACCGCGGCGAGGGCGGTGGAGACGGCGGGGGTGCTGCGCGCCGGCCGGGCGCCCGCCGTCTCCTTCAACCGGCCGGTGGGTGGACGCAGTCGGGTCGTCCTCGCCCGCGCCGACCTGGCCCGCACGAAGGCCGTCGCCCACGCGCACGGCGGCAAGGTCAACGACGTCGTCCTGGCCGCCGTGGCCGGCGGCGCCCGGCGTCTGCTCGAGCAGCGCGGCGAGCTGAGCGACGACCTCGTCCTGCGGGTCTCGGTCATCGCCTCGCTCCGCGATCCCGCCGCGGCCCGGTCCGACGGAGCCCCCGGCAACCTCACCGGCGTGCGCGTCGTGCCCGTCCCGGTGGGGGAGGCGGACCCGGTGCGCCGCCTGAAGCGCATCGCCGCCCACACCGCCGCCCGGCGGGGCCGGCCGCCGCTGAGACCTGGCGGACGGCTGCTGCGCCGCTGGATGGTCGGGGTGATGAACCACCAGCGCATGGTGAACCTGCTCGTCAGCAACCTCCCCGGCCCGACGGCGCCGCTCGTCTTCGCGGGCGCGCCGGTGCTGGAGCTGTTCCAGCTGGGCACGAACCAGGGCAACCTCGCGCTGTCCGTCGGGGTGCTCTCCTACGCCGGGACGCTGGAGATCGACGTGGTGGGCGACGGCGACGTCGTCCCCGACCTCGATGCCTTCGTCAGTGGTCTGACGGACACGCTGGTGCAGCTAGGGGCGTGTTGAGGGCGAGCGACCCGGTCGTGGAAGACCGGCGAGTGTGCCACGTCAGGTCGACCGGCCGGGAGAGGCGACGACCAGGCCGGCGGCCCGCGCGGCATCGGCGAGTCGATGGTCGTACGTGACGAGGACCGTCAGGGCCTCGCCGAGCAGGAGGGCGGAGGCGAGGTGGAGGGCGTCCAAGGTCCTGAGCGATGGCTCTCCGACGTCGCATGCGACGTCCTGCACCGCGCGGTCGAGCGAGATGAGGTCGAGGTCTCCCACGACGGCCCGCGCCTCAGCCAGCGCGTTCGCGCCCGCTCGTCGCGCGGCTCGCAGGACCTCGACCCGGCCGAGCTCGCTCGTCACCGCGGGGAGGTCACGGTGAAGCTGGAGCCACTCGAGGATCCCGGCTGTCTCTGCCTCGCGGCGCACCAGCTTCATCACCGCCGACGAGTCGAGGTAGATCACAACCGTTCCTCGCGGCCGGCGTCGAGCAGATCCTCGTTGGTCGGTTCGCCGGGTGCCACCGGCACAGGGTGCGGGGAGCGGAGACGCCCACTCGGACTCGTCGCCGGAATGAGCTGGCCGGCCGCGATCAGCTGCTCCCGAGCGCTCCTGGGGCCTTCCGGGGGGGTGAGGAGTGCGACCAGCTGTCCCCGGTCCGTCACCTCGACGGTCTCGCCCTTCCTCACCATGGCGACGTAGCGGGACGCGTGCTGGCGAAGCTCCCGGATTCCGATACGCGTCATACCGGACACGGTAGCACTCTGAGTGCTACAAGAGCGCATCAGCTGAACGGCGATCCTGCGCGCGAGCTGCCTCCCGGAATGGCGCACTGGATCAGCGGCTGAACGGGAGACGGGCGAGGCCCCGGTGGCTCGGCAGCCGGGACCTCGCCAACGGCTTCGCCGCGCCGACACGGTCCCTACACTGAAGCGATGGCAGCGCTCGAGCAGCGCATCGGGTTCGCCACCGCGCGGGACGGCACGCGCCTGGCGTACGCCGTCCACGGCCAGGGACCGGTCCTGGTCCGCGCCGCCCACTGGCTGACCCATCTCCAGTACGACTGGGAGAGCCCCATCTGGCACCCCTTCCTCGCCGAGCTGGGCAGCCGGTACACGGTCGTGCGCTACGACGAGCGCGGCTGCGGACTCTCCGACCGGGACGTCGAGGACTTCTCGCTCGACGCGTGGGTCGAGGACCTCGAGACCGTCGTCGACGCCGCCGGGCTCGACCGCTTCGCCCTCCTCGGCGTCTCCCAGGGGACGCCCGTCGCGATCCGCTACTCCGCGGCCCATCCCGAGCGGGTGAGCCACCTCGTCCTCTACGGCGGCTACCTCCGCGGGTTCGACCACCGCAACCCCACCGAGCTCCAGCGTCAGGCGCGCGACGCCATGACCACGCTCATCCGGATCGCCTGGGGCAAGGAGAACCCGACGTTCCGCCGGTTATACACCTCCGACTTCGTCCCCGACGGCGACGAGGACCTCCTCCGCGCCTACGACGAGCTCCTGCGGCGCACCACGACCCCGGCCGACGCCGCACGCTTCGAGGCGGCCTTCGCGGCGATCGACGTCCGGAGCGTGGCACCGCACGTCACCGTCCCGACGCTGGTGATGCACCTCGACGACGACCGGGTCATCCCCCTCACCGCCGGGCAGGAGGTCGCGGCCGCGATCCCACACGCGCGGTTCGCGCTGCTCCCGGGCCACAACCACGTAATCCAGCCCGACGAGCCGGCGTGGGAGCGGTTCTTCCGCCTCGTCGACGACTTCCTCGCGGCCGACCCGGACGGCGACGCCGGCCTGACGCCCCACACGCCGTTGACGGTGCGCGAGCTGGACGTCATGGCGCTCGTGCGGCGCGGGCTGGGCAACGACGAGATCGCCGCCGAGCTCGGGCTCAGCCCGCGGACGGTCGAGCGGCACCTGTCCAACGTCTACGTCAAGCTCGGCCTGACCGGCAAGGGCGCCCGAGCCGCGGCAGCGGCGGCGACGGTGCACCCGAGCGGGGGTTGAGGGCACCCGCTCCACGGCGATGCGCCCCGCCGCCCGCGCCACCGACCGCCCCGGCCGGGCGGACTACGTGCACGGCGCCGCGAGCCCGCCGACCGGAGACGTGGGTGGCCGGAACGGGTGGGTGGTACGACGGACGCGGCCGCGCCCCGGGCGCTCCTAGCGTGAGGAGCACACCCGAGGAGGACCACCATGACCACCACCGCACCCACCACCACCACGTACGACGTCGAGGGCCGGCTGCTCGAGGTCTGCTCCTGCGAGGTGATCTGCCCGTGCTGGGTGGGGGAGGACCCCGACGGCGGCACGTGCGACTCGGCCCTCGCCTGGCACGTCGACTCGGGCACCATCGAGGGCACCGACGTCTCGGGCCTGACCCTCGCCCTGAGCGTCCACATCCCCGGCAACGTCCTCGCCGGCGGGTGGCGCGCCGTCGTCGTCGTCGACGAGAAGGCCACCCAGGAGCAGGAGGACGCCCTCCTGCGCCTGTTCACGGGACAGCTGGGCGGCGCGGTCGCGGACCTGGCGGGCCTCATCGGCGAGGTCGCCGCCGTCGAGCGGGCACCCATCGTGTTCACGGTGGCCGAGGGGGCGGGCCGGCTCACGGTCGGGAACATCGCCGACGCCGAGATCACCGGGTACGCCGGCGCGACCGGTCAGCCGTCGGTGCTCTCCGAGACCGTGTTCTCGACGATTCCCGGCTCGCCCGTCTACGTCGGCAAGGCCGCGCGGTTCACGCGCGACGGCAGCCGGCACGGCCTGCCCGACGTCGACCTCGGCGGGCACAACGCCCTCCAGGGCCACTTCCGCTTCACCGCCTGAGGGGTGGCGGAGATGGCCGTCTCGCACGCGCCGCTCGCCCGGTTCCGTGTCCGCCCGGGTCTCGACCCGCTCGTGCTGGTCACGGTGGCGGCCGCCTGGGCGCTGATGCTGGCCCTCGTCGCGCTCGACCGGGCGGCGGTCCTCGACCACGGGGCCATCCTCGCCGCACCCCCGGCGTCGCTGCCGGTGGCGCTGCTCCTGTTCGTGGCGACCTGGCAGGTGATGACGGCGGCGATGATGCTGCCGACCGCGCTGCCGATGCTCCGGGCCTTCGAGCGGGTCGCCCGCGGGCAGGCCCGGCCCCGGACGACGATGGCGGTCTTCGTCGGCGCCTACTTCGCGGTGTGGACCGGGTTCGCCGTCGTCGCGCTCGGCGCCGACGCGGTACTGCACCGGGTGGTCGAAGCCACCCCGTGGCTCGCCGAGAACCCGGGACTGATCGCCGGCGGCGTCCTCGTGACGGCCGGGCTCTTCCAGCTCAGCCCGCTCAAGGAGCGCTGCCTCACCGAGTGCCGGTCGCCGTCGGCCTTCCTGTGGTCGCACTACCGGCGCGGGGTGGGCGGCGCCTGGCACACGGGCCTGCGGCACGCCGCGTACTGCCTGGGCTGCTGCTGGGCGCTCATGCTCGTGATGTTCGCCGTCGGGATGGGCAACCTCGTGGCGATGGCGGCCCTGACCGGGGTCATGCTCATCGAGCGCACGCACCCACGCGGGCGGCGGCTCGTGCCGGTGGTGGCCGTGGCGCTCGTCGTCGCCGGGGCGTTCGTCGTCGCCCTGACGGGGCCGGCGGAGGAGGGCCACGGCGACACCGGTCACGCCGTCGACGACGGCGGGTCGGTTCTCGCCCGGCGCTGAGTGCGTCGGGCCCCACCGGCGCTGACTGCGTCGGGCGCGGACTGACTCCGTTGAGCGCACGGGCCGACTGCGTCGTCGCGCAAGGAGAGGCCCGGGTCCGTGGACCCGGGCCTCTCAAGGGTGCATTCCCGGTGGGTCGGCTTCCGCGACTCGCCCGATCATGGGCAGTGCCGGTGCTGACTTCGCATCAACGGCCAAGTGGTCGCATGTCGCCTGACGGCCGGGTAGCGCTAGTTGGCTTCATCACCTCTACGCATCACCTGCTCTGCTTCCGTTCGGCACCGTTCCCCCCGCCGCCGGCGAACGTGTGCACCGCGTCCGACCGCCGGGGGAGTTGCGGTCTTGTCCGTCCACCCTAACCCCGCAAACCGCCGGACGACAGGTCCAAGGTCGCTGGTGTCGCGTGCTTCCGGTCGGACGGTCCGCTCCGGTTCGGGTGACCTGGCGCGTTGCTTCAGACGAGCTCGTGGAGCCGGCTGATCGGGGTGCTGACGGCGCTGCGGGCGCGCACGACGGCCTCCTCGTCGGGGGCGTCGTAGAAGCACAGGCACTTGAGGGTGTCCTCGCGCACGTAGGTGCGCAGGAAGCTCACCTCGGGGACGTCGGCGTACCGCGGGGCGTTGGCCTTCTTGCGCGTGAGGTAGCTGTCCATGTCGATCTCGGCGGGGATGTCCCACTCGACGAGGTAGCCGGCGGCGGGGCGGGCGGCCTTGATGTCGGCGAGGTCCGCCCCGACGATCCGCACCTTAGCCGGCTCGGAGACCGAGACGGCGTCCAGGTCGGACGCGTCGAGCTCGGGCGCGACGGCGTCGTCCGCGACCTCGGCCACGGTGAAGATCTGGGTGGCGCCGCGGGTCACCTGGGACTCGATGACCTCGGCCCCCGCGGCGGTGAGGAGCTCGCCGATGTCGGCGACGACGGCGCCCGGGTCCTCGCGGTGCGCCTCGTTCGGGACCGTCTCGTACAGGTAGAGAGCCATGCCGGGTTCCTTCCGGGTCGATTGTCTGCCCGTGGGCAACGTGGTCCGCCCGTCGCCGGGCTCATGCCAGCGTACTGGCTGAACAGACAGGTCGGTCTATCGGGTGGTGTTGTGTCCACGAGCTGGACCGATCCGTGGGGAAGCCCACGAACTCGGTCGATAGGGTGGTCGCGTGACTGTGACCACCGGGCAGCAGCGGGCGCGGGCCGACCGGCTCCCTCCGCGGGACCGGCTGCTCGCGGCCGCGACCGAGCTGTTCGCCGAGCGGGGCGTCCACGCCGTCGGCATCGACCGCATCCTGCGCGAGGCGGGTGTGGCGAAGGCCAGCCTGTACACGACCTTCGGCTCCAAGGATGAGCTCGTGGCCGCCTACGTCCGCTCGCTCGACGAGCGGGACCGCGATCGGTGGGCGGGCGCCGTCGCCGACGAGGCAGACCCCACGGCGAAGGTGCTGACCTTCTTCGACCTCGCCCTGGCCGGCCAGGAGCCGCACCACCGCGGCTGCCTCTACCTCGGCGTCGCGTCGGACTACCCGGAGGCGACGACGGCGGGTGAGCGGGCCGTCCGCGCCGCGATCACGGCCCACCGCGACTGGTTCTTCACCACGATCGCGGACCTCCTGCGCCAGGACGGTCGCGACGACGCCGAGGAGCTGGCCCGGCGGCTGCGGGTCCTCTACGACGGCGCGCTGGCCGGGTCGAAGCTCGCCCACGACGGCGAGCCGCTGCGCACCGCCCGCGACCTCGCCGCGGCGATGCTCGCCCGCTGACCGGCGGCCGGCACGCAGCGATGAGCGAAGCGAGCGGCGACGAAGCCGACCCGGAGTCGACGAAGCGGATGAGGCTCCGCTACGCCGGCGTCTGCCGGGTCTGCGGATCCCAGCTCCCGGCCCGCGCCGACGCCGTGTACGAGCGTGTCACCAGGACGGTTCGCTGCGTCGAGTGCCCGACGGCGGAGACAAGCGCGGCATCCGTGGCGCACGTCGAGGTGCCGACCCCGGACTCGCCACCGGAGGAGGTGGCCGGGGTGGCCGGCTCCTCCGCTCGCCGCGAGTACGAGCGGCGCAGGACCAAGGACGAGGAGCGGCTCCGCCAGAGGTGGGGGAGGCTGGGCGGTCTCGCGGTCGTGCTGGCGGACGAGAAGCAGAGCACCACGGCGTGGGAGCGCGGGGCGGTCGGCGAGGAACGCCTGGGCGCACGCCTGGACGGGCTGACGTCGGACAGGGTCGCCGTCCTGCACGACCGCCGTATCCCGGGCACGAAGGCCAACATCGACCACATCGCCATCACCCGCGGCGGCGTGTGGGTGATCGACGCCAAGCGCTACACGGGGCGACCGGCGCTGACCATCGAGGGTGGGATTCTGCGGCCCCGTGTCGAGAAGGTGCTGGTGGGCCGCCGGGACTGCACGAAGCTCGTCGACGGCGTGCTCCGACAGGTCGAGCTGGTGCGTGACGTCGTCGGCGAGGTGCCGGTGACCGGCGTGCTCTGCTTCGTCGACGCCGACTGGCCGCTCATCGGTGGGGCGTTCACCACGCGCGGGGTCCACGCGATCTGGCCGAGACGCCTCGCGAGGCTGATCACCGAGAGCGGCGACGGGGATGTCGACGTCGCGGCGACCCGCCAGGCCGTCACCTCCCGGTTCAGGTCCGGCTGAGAGCCCGCTGCGCAACCTCGCGATGCGCCGTGCTAGCTCGTGCGCTGCCGGCCCACCATCTCGGTGATCCACGCCGGCGCGAACGGGGAGGTGCAGCCCGGCGGCGTCGGGTAGTCCTTGAGGACCTCGAGGCGCTCGCCGATCTCCAGCGCCCGGGCGCGGTGCTCGGCGTGCTCGATGCCGATCTGGGCCAGGCAGTGGTTCATCGCCCACTGCAGGCGGTCGGGGGCGTCCTTCATCTGTGCCTCGATGACGTCGAGGAGCCCGGGCAGGTCGAGGCCCTCGGGGCTGCGCGCCACGCGGTCGGTGGTCAGCGCCCAGCCGGCGCTCGCGACCACCGGGTCCGGGTCGGCGAACCACGCCACGCGCAGCGCCTCGGCGTGCGGGGACTTCTTGACGACGTAGCCGACGAGCCAGTCGTGCACCTTCGGGGTCCGGGCGTCACGGAGCATGGTGTCGAGCTCATCGCGCTCGAACGCCTTGGGGCGGCAGACGAGCAGGGCGAGCAGCCGCGCGGCGGTGTCGCCGGTGGCCCAGAGCTCGCGGGCCAGCTCGTGCTGTGTCTTGAGCCGCTTGGCGACGGCGCGGAGCTTGGTGAGGTTCACGCCGTGGTCGTCGCCGTGGCGGGCGTTCACCTCGCGGATCCTGGGGTCCTCGAGCGCGGCCAGCTCGGCCATCACCTCGGCCGCCGTCGTCCCGGTCGTCACCGTCTGCGCCATCTCGCCCTCCCGATCGTCGGGGTCAGCCTACGGCGGCGGCCGCGGTGGCCCGGCCGGCCCGGGCGGCCGGCGTGGCCCGGCGCCGCTCGAGCAGGCGCCTGGAGAGGGTGTCGAGGAGGAAGCCGAGCGCCCCGATGACGACGATGACCGCCATCACCTGGTCGTAGGCGAGCTGGTCGCGCGCGTTGAGGACCTGGTAGCCCAGCCCCGACCGCACCCCGAGCATCTCCGCCGGCACCAGCACGATCCATGCCGTGCCGAGGGCCACCCGGAACCCCGTGAGCAGGGCCGGCCGGATCGAGGGCAGGACGACGGCGAGCAGGATCTCCCGGTGCGTCGCACCCATCGAGCGGGCCACCAGCACGTGCCCGGGGTCCATGGCGCGCACGCCGGCCACGGTGTTCATGACGATCGGCCACACGGCCGCCGCGGCGACGAGGAAGACCACGGGCTCGTGCCCGATCCCGAACACGGCGACGGCGAGCGGCGTCCAGGACAGCGGCGAGATCATCCGCAGGAACTGGAACGGCGAGTGCGTGGCCTGCTCGAGCCGGCGGTTGAGCCCTACGAGCAGGCCCACGGGGATCCCGACCACGGCGGCCACGAGGAGGCCGCTGAGGAGCCGGTAGAGCGAGGCGAGCGCGTCCGGGACGAGGACGCCGCGGGCGAACAGCCCGGCCACGGCGGGCAGGGCGTGCTGCGGGGCGACCGCGCGCAGGATCGGGTCGTCCACCACCGCCGGGTGGGTCAGGACCCACCACAGCACCATGAGCGTGGCGAACCCGGCGAGCGTGGCGCCCAGGCGGCCGGTCCGGTCTCCGCGGCTCCGCGCGCGGGGCGCGTCGGTGCGGGCATCGACAGGGGCCCTGCGGGTCGGCGCGCCGGAGGGCGGCGCGGTCGGGGTCTGGGCGCTCATACGGCGATCTCCTCGGTACGGGTGAGGTCGGCGGGCAGGCCCCAGGCGGCGGCGCCGCCGGTGCGCTCGAGGGCGGTGCGGACGAACCGGTCGTCCACGAGGGCGCCGTGGACCGCGGCGGGGTCGAGGCGGTCGAGGAACGTCCGGTCGCCGTCGACGACCGTGGCGTGCATGTTCTCCACCAGGGCCTCGGTGAAGCTCGGGAACGGGAACGGTGCGAACCCGATGAGGTGCGGGTCCCACGCGGGGTGGGCGACGGCGTGGGCGTCGGCCGGCTGGTTGAGCGCCCGCGCCACGACCGGCCCCGGCTGGGGCAGGTACGACATCTCCGTCAGGGTGGCGGCAGCCCCGGCCCGGTCGGCCACGATCGCCTGCTGCCCGGCCAGGACGGAGTCGGTGAGGGCCTGCACCGCGCCGGGCCGGGCGTCGATGAGCTCGTCGTGGGTGAGGAGCACGCAGCAGGCGTGGTCCCGCCACACGTCCCCGAGGAAGCGGTGGATCCGGCCGATCCCGCGCGCCTCGGCGGCGGCGTTGAACGGGTCCGCGACGGTGTAGCCGGCGATCGACCCCCCGGCGAGCGCCGGGACCATGTCCGACGGCGACATGACGATGAGCTCGACCGTCCCCGCCCGGGCCGACGCGCCGCGCCGGATCACCGGCTCGAGGCCCGCGCCGCGCAGCATCCGCTGCAGGACGATGTTGTGGATCGACCACCACCCCGGGATCGCGACCTGCTGCCCCGCGAGCTGGGCGAGGTCGCTGACCTGCGGGGCCACGGTCAGGGCCGAGCCGGACGTGTGGTTCCACGCGAGCACCCGCGCGCCCGGGTCGACGGTCGCGCGCAGCTGCAGCGCCATCGGCATGAGCATGTGGACCACGTCCACCTGACGGGTGAGGAAGGCCTCCGCGAGCCCGGCCCAGCTGCGGAAGAGGACCGGCTGGGCGACGTCGAGGTCGTGCTCGCCGTAGAGCCCGTGGCCGTGCGCCACGAGCAGGGGCGAGGCGTCGGTGATGGGGAGGTAGCCGATCCGCAGCGGCCGGTCCCGCCCCGGCGCCGGCGAGGCCCCGGTGGCGGCGGTGATCCCGAGGTTGGCCAGACCGGTCAGGCCCCCGGCCGCGGCGCCCGCCACCAGCAGGCCGGACCCGGCCCGCAGCAGGCCCCGGCGCGTCAGGCTCATCGGCGGTACTCGCTGAGGATCTCGGAGCGCAGCGCGGTCCGGGCGCCGCCCTCGCGGGCCCGGTCCACGTCCGTCCACACGCGGTCGACGACGCCGGAGCCGCTGAGCAGCCCGATGCGGCCGCCGAGCGTGATCGCCTCGTCGACGTCGTGGGTGACGAGGATCGTCGTCGTGCCGAGCTCGGCGACGACGCCGGCGAGCCACTGCTGCAGGTCGGCCCGGGTGGCGGGGTCGAGGGCGCTGAACGGCTCGTCGAGGAGGAGCAGTCGGGGACGCACCCCGACCGCACGCATGACGGCGACCCGCTGGGCCTGCCCGCCGGAGAGCTCGTCGGGGTAGGCGTCGGCGAGGTGGTCCAGGCGGAAGTGCTCGAGCATCTCCTGGAGGTCGGAGTGGCCGTGGCGCTCGCGGGTGGCCCGGAACCGCGAGCCGAGGGCGACGTTCTCCCGCACCGTGAGCCAGGGGTAGAGCAGCGGGTCCTGGAACACCATGGCGACGCTCGGGCGGACCCGGCCGGCGCCGTCGGCCTCGCTGACGGCCGCGAGGTCGACCGTGCCGTCGTCGAGCTGGTCCAGCCCGGCGAGGACGCGCAGCAGCGTGGACTTGCCCGAGCCGGACGGGCCGAGCAGCACGAAGAACGCGCCCTCCCGCACCTCCAGGTCGAGGCCGGCGAACAGGGGGCGGCCGTCGGGCAGGGTCCGGCGGGCCCCGTCGACCCGGACGGCGGGCGCGACGGTCACGGGCGGGGTCACGGGGGCGCTCATCGCGCGGCCGCCTCGGCCCGGGCGAGCTCCCAGCGCAGCTGGGCCTCGGAGGGGGACTGCACGGGCAGGAAGGACGCCTCGCGGAAGCGCCGGTTGGTGGCCGAGGCGGTGGCGTAGCCGCGCCCGCCGTCCAGGGCCAGGCCCAGGCGGGTGCTGGCGGTGGCGAGCGTCGTGCTCTCCAGGCGCAGGGCGATGAGGTCGCGGACCGCGACCGTGCCCGGCGAGGCCACCTCCTGCGCCGCGTAGCCGTGCAGGCGGTCCCGGAGGTCGCCGTACCGGGCGGCGAGGTCCGCGTGGTCGCCCGCGTAGACGGCGCCGGTGCCGGCGAGCTGGGGGCCGGCGGCGTCGAGCGCCGCCGACGTCACGCCGCTGCAGAACGCGGTCTGCAGGAGCAGGAACCGGGGCCGCATCGTGGCGGCGAAGACCTGGAGGTCGGTGCTCACGACCGCCTCGGCCGGGACGGCCACGTCCTCGATGACGAGCGAGCCCGACGCCGTCGCGTTGAGCCCCAGCAGGTCCGGCGCCTCGCGCACGGTGAGGTCCGCGGCGTCGACGGCGAGGACGCGCGTGCCGCCGTCGGGCAGGTTCGCGGCCAGGACCACCACGCTGTCCGCGGCGACGTTCGACGCCCAGGCCACGGTGCCGCTGAGGCGGTAGCCGCCCGCACCGTCGGAAGTGGCGGTGACGGGGGCCTTCTCGAGCCCGACGGCCTGGCGCTGTCCGGCGGCCATGGCCGTCACCCCGCGGCGCCGGACGGCGACGACGTCGGCGAGCCGGGCGGCCGCCAGGGGTGAGGCCGGGGCGAGGGCGAGGTACTCCGCCGCCATCCGCTGCGCCCAGGCCACGAAGCCGACGGTGAGGGACGCCCGGGCCACCGACTCGATGACGCGCACCGCGGTGGCCACCGACGTGGCGCTCGGGTCGAACAGGTCGAGCCGGTGGCCGAGGACGCGCAGGTCGTCGAGCGGGTCGGCGTCCGAGCGGTCGATGGCCCCGGCCCGGTCGGCGATGTCGGGCAGGACGTTCTCGAGGACGTCCTCGAGCGAGGGGGAGGCAGTCATGTCGGGCCTTCCTGGGCGGTGTCGGTCCGGTGAAGCCCCGACGCTCCCACCGACAGACCGGTCTGTTCTCGTCCGGTTCGCCGGGATCTCAGGATGTGGGCCGGACGGTGCGGTCCGGCCCGCCGCGATGTCCGTGCCGGCACCGACCCGCCACGTGTCGTTCACCCGGCCCTCACCTGCGCGGCACCTTCCGGGCACCTGGCGTCCCTAACGTGTGGGGCGATTTGTCCCCATACCGAAGGACACCTGATGCCCGCCCGCCCGGCACCATCCGCACTCCCCGCGCTCCGCCTGACGGCCGCGCTCGCCGCCGGCGCCGTGATCGCCGTGGCGGCCGCTGCGCCGACCACCGCCGCTCCCGCGGCCGCGCCCGCCGTGGTCGCACCGGCCACGGTTGCGCCGACCGCACTCGCGACCCAGCCGCCGCCGCTGGTCGTCACCGAGATCGCCCCGGACACCGTCTCCTACGACGACTACGAGTTCGTCGAGCTCCACAACACCACCGACGCCGACATCGACCTCACCGCGGCGGGCGTCGAGCTCTTCTACATCTTCGACGGCGCGGACACCGCCCGCGACGTCCCGCTCACCTACCCCGCCGGGACCGTGGTGCCCGCCGGCGGCACGGTCGTCCTGTGGCTGACCTACACCTCGACCACGGTGACCGCGCCGGACCGGACCGAGCAGGAGTTCCGCGACCACTGGGCGGCCGCGGCGGGGGAGGCGGCGGACTACCCACTCGTGCGCCTCACCGGGCAGCCGGGCATGGCCAACGGCGGCGACCGGGGTATCCGCGTCACCACCGCCGAGACGCAAACCTTCTCGTACTACCCGGCCGGGTCCGCCGCGCCGGACCAGACCGTGCACTTCCGTCTCCCCGCCGACGGCGGAGCCGGCCTCGACATCCTCGCCACCCGGGCCACCCCCTCGCCGGGCGTCGTCGCACCGGAGGCGCTCGTCCCGGCCGAGCCGGAGCCGACGCCGGAGCCGACCGAGCAGCCGACCGACCAGCCGACCGAGCAGCCCACGGCCGAGCCGACCGTGGACCCGACCGAGGAGCCCACCGCCACCCCCGGCCCGCTCGAGCCCGACCCCACGCTCGAGGCCGCCACCGTCCAGGTGACCGAGCTCGTCCCGGACACCTCCAACGTCGACGGCGCGGACGCCTACGAGTTCATCGAGCTCTACAACCCCACCGCCGAGCCGGTCTCCTACGCCGACTTCACCCTCGACTACCTGTACCCGCTCGAGGACCTCACCAACTCCAACGTGGTCACCTGGCCCGCGCAGCCCGCCGACCTCGTCGTCGACCCCGGCGCCACGATCGTCCTGTGGGTGAAGAACGGCCGCAACGACCACCTCACCGACGCCGACTTCAACGCCCACTACGGCTCCGACCTCACGCTCGGCGACGACCTCACCGAGATCTTCATCGGCGGCATGGCCAACGGCTCGGCGCGCGGGATGCAGGTCGTCACCAACACCGGCTTCGCGGTGAGCACGGCGTACTACAACCTCGCCGGCGCGGACGACACCGCCGCCAACATCGGCATCCACTACGCCCACGACCCCGCCGACCTCGGCCGCCAGCAGCTCATCCGCGCCGCCCCCGCCACCCCCGGCGCGGTCGACGCCGACCAGGTTCCCGCCGGGCTCGTCGTCCCCGCCGAGGACACCACCGCCCCGGCCGTCACCGACGCCACCGCGGCCGAGATCGACCCCGCGGCCGGCTTCCCGATCGAGCTCACGGTCACCGACGGCCAGGTCCGCACCGTCACGGTCCACGTGCGCTCCAGCGCGGACGCCGGCGCCCAGGCCTTCAACCTCCGCAGCGACGGCGCAGACGGCTACACCCACGTCGTCGACGCCGCGGACCTCACCGGCAAGCGCTGGTACGAGTACTGGGTCACCGCCTCCGACGGCGCCAACGTCACCACGACCGACGTGCGCCGGGTCCCGGTCGCCGGGGTCGACCAGTCGCCGGTCCGCCTCAACGTCACCGACGGCGAGGTCGTCGCCCGCGACCACGTGGTCTCCGCCGCGGGGGACACCTACCCGCCGGAGCTCACCCTCGCCGTCGACGGCGAGAGCGTCCCCACCGAGCCGGCCCTGGAGTCGGCGCCGGTGTTCATCTTCGAGGCCGGCGGGGTGGACACCTACTTCCGCAACGGCGTCAAGGTCGGCGAGGAGACCTTGAGGATCTTCGACGACGGGATCTACGAGGGCTTCGAGACCATCGCCACGCCGGTCCCGCTCGAGCACGTCACCCGCGGCGAGGACCTCGTCGTCTCGGTGTGGGCGGGCACCAAGGCCGCACCGGAGATCGACCCGGACGAGAACAACGACGACTTCCAGATCACCAACCTCCGCCTCGTCCTGCCCGACGGGCGCACCCTGCGCCCCGCCGGCTACGAGGACCCCGCCCAGGTGATCTCCATGGGTGACTCCGCCGGCAAGAACGACTACGTCGACGCCGCCTTCACCCTCCCCGAGGACGCCTTCCGGGCCGTCGGGCACACCTGGGACACCACCGCCGCGGCCGACGGCGAGCACGCCGTCTCCGCCACGGACGGGACGGCGACGGCGCAGGCGACGGTCGTCGTCGACAACACCGCCCCGGTCATCACCACCGACCTCGCCGACGGGACGCAGGTGCGCGGCGAGGTGGTCCTCGACGCGGACCTCACCGACGCCACCGGGGTCGAGACCGTCACCGCCACCCTCGACGGCGAGCCGGTCACCCTCCCGCACACGATCTCCTCGGTGGACCTCGCGGCGGGCGAGCACACGTTCGTCGTCGAGGCGGCCGACGCCGTCGGGAACACCGCCACCCACGAGGTGCGCTTCACGACGCCGGTCGAGCAGCCGGCCGTGGACGCCGCGGAGTCCGAGGTGGCGCGCAACGGCGACGTCGAGCTGAGCGCGACCGTCACCGACCCGAGCGGCGACCCGCTCGACGTCAGCTTCCGCGAGGGCCACCGGCTCATCCCCGGCGACGGCGTCGAGGCCTATTCGGGGCAGACCCGCGAGGCCGATGGGCTCGACCGCGAGGGTCGGCAGCTCCTCACCGGCGCCGACCTCGAGGCGCTCACCGGCGCCGACGGCGTCGAGGCCGTGACGACGTCCGCGGACGCCTTCCCCTACCAGCTCTTCGAGGTCGCGGTGCCGGAGGGGGCCGGCGACGACGCGCGGGTGCGCGTGAGCTGGGACGGCTCGGCGAACCCGGACGCGAAGGTCCTGCTCTACGTGCTCAACACCGCCACGGGCGCGTGGGAGGAGGTCGACCGGCACGTCACCGACGGCGAGACCGCTCAGGCCGACGCCCGGGAGGACTTCACCCTCGGCGGGCTCGTCCCGGCGGCGGACCACGTCGCGAACGGCAACGTGACCGTGCTCGTCCAGCACTCGGAGGGCTTCGCCGGGGAGGACCTGTCCACCCGCGCGTCCGCCGTCGAGCCGAACCACCCGGAGGACACCCCGCGCAGCGCGTACGACTTCACGATCGGCTGGGAGTCGGACACGCAGTACTACAACGAGACGTTCTACGACCACCAGCTCGCCATCCACGACTTCTTCCTCACCGAGCGGGCGGACCTCAACCTCCAGTACGTCATCCACACCGGCGACATCGTCGACGTGTGGGACGACATGGCCCAGTGGGACCGCGCCGACGCCGCGTACACGATGCTCGACGACGCCGACCTGCCCTACGGGGTCCTGGCGGGCAACCACGACGTCGGGTCCAAGCTCGCCGACTACTCCAACTACTCGAAGTTCTTCGGCGCCGAGCGCTACGCCGACAACCCCTGGTGGGGCGGGGACTACGCCGACAACCGCGGCCACTACGACCTCGTCACCGCCGGCGGGATCGACTTCCTCATGCTCTCCATGGGCTGGGACCCCGGGGCCGAGGAGATCGCGTGGCTGAACGAGGTCCTCGCCCAGTACCCCGAACGGGTGGCCATCCTCAACCTCCACGAGTACATGCTCACCACCGGCGGGCTGGGACCGATCCCGCAGCAGATCTACGACGAGGTCGTCGCGACCAACCCCAACGTCAAGATGGTCTTCTCCGGGCACTACCACGACGCCTACACCCGCATCGACGACTTCGACGACGACGGCGACGGCGCGCCCGACCGGTCGGTGTACCAGGTGCTGTTCGACTACCAGGGACTGCCCGAGGGCGGCCTGGGGTACCTGCGCCTGCTGCACTTCGACAACGACGGCGAGCAGGTCGTCGCCCGCACGTACTCGCCCTCGCTGGACGACTACGACGCCGACGACGCCTCGCTCGCGGCCGAGCACCAGGACTTCACCATCCCCTACGCCGCGGTCGGGATCACCACGCGGGAGAAGGTGCTGGGCACCGACGCGCTCGTGGTCGAGGTCCTCACCGGTACCGAGATCGCCGCGTTCGAGGGCGTGCCGTCGGGTGAGACCGTCACGGCCGAGTGGGCCGGGCTCCCGGCGGGGGAGCACGGCTGGTACGCGGTGGTCACCGACCCGTACGGGGCCGAGGCACTCTCGGCCGTCGAGACGGTGACGGTCCCGCGCGGCGGTGCCGGTGAGGCGGGTGCCGGTGAGCCGCCCGCGCACGCGGGCGAGCAGGGCCGGCCGGCGTTCGCCGGCGAGCCCGGCCCGCCGCCGCACGCGGGTGGGTACGCCAAGCGACCGTAGCCGTCGTCGACAGAGGGGACCGGAGGGGCATCCGGTCTTCTCTGTCGTTCCCACGGTCTCGTGAGGCATTGCCGCTCGGTGTGCGTGGCGGTATACCAGTGGGTATGAACGACTCCACGACCATCAAGGTGCCGCGTGCGTTGCGTGACCGGCTGGCCGTCCGGGCGAGGCAGCAGCACACGACGCTCGCCGCAGCCATCGAGACCGCACTGGATGCCTCTGACGAGCACGAGTTCTGGACGCGGGTTCGGTCGGAGAACGCCGCGCTGACAGACGAGGAGTGCCGCGCCCGCCTCCACGATCCGACGGCCGCTGACAACCTTCGCAATCCGGTCGACGACGCCCTCAGCGAGGACGACTGGTGATCCGCGGCGAGATCCACCTCGCTGATCTCGGTGAGCCCGTGGGGCACGAGCAGTCGATGCGTCGGCCGGTTGTCATCATCAGCGCTCAGCCTTGGCTCGACTCGGCACCGCCCGTCGTCACGGTCCTGCCTCTCACCCGAACCCACCGTCCGTCAGTCACTCACGTCGAGGTTGACCCGGGAGCCTCCGGTCTGCGCCAGACAAGCTATGTCAAGTGCGAGGACGTCCGGGCCATCTCGCCCCAACGCCTGATCCGACGGATGGGGGCGGTGGACGTGGTGACCCTCGCGCGCGCGGAGCTTGCGCTCCGGCGGCTCCTGGGCCTGTGATCCGACCGCCCCACGCGGCTCAGGTCAGGCCGAGCTGATCGACCACCTGCTGCATGACGACGTCGAGTACCGGGAGCAGGTGCGGGGGGAGCTCGTAGCGGTCGTCCGTAACGGTGAGGACACCGACCGCCGCGAGGGCTTCGAGGTCGGCGTGGACCATCACCGCCATCATGTCGTCGGACGAGGCGCCGGGGTCGGCGAGATGCACGCCGCCGGGCTGAGCCGCCTTGGTCAGGGCCAGGAAGGTCAGCGGCGGCATCGCGGCCACGGTCGTGCCGTCCTCCTGCTCCGCGAGGAAGGTCAGCAGCGCCGAGCCGAACAGGACGTTGCCGCAGCTGACTCGCGCCTCGTCGTCCCCGTCCGGGCCCACCCACGGCAGGGTTTTCGCTGCGGGGGAGACGGTGGTCCGACCGACGTCGATGAAGCCACCGCCGACCAGGGCGGTCCAGAGCAGCGCGAGCTCGGGGACGTCCCACATCGAGCGCACCTGCGGGTCGTCGAGCCCGAGCAGCCCGATGACCTCGGCGGTGTCGGCCTGGCGCAGCGCGCCGGTGCTCGTCACCCGCCGGCCGTCGCCGAGCCACGCCAGCAGGGCGTCGGCGCGGCGCACCAGCGTGGTCCCCGAGAGCGCGGCGGCCTGCTCGGCGAGGGAGGTCGGTGCCGGGACGGCGTCGGGGTCGACCGGGTCGCCCAGGAACGGCGGCCAGATGTCGGCGAGCTCGAGGTCGTCGTCCGGCCAGTCCTCCTCGTCCTCGTCGGGCCAGTCCTCGTCGTCCCCGTCGGGCCAGGCGCCGTCGGACCAGCTCACGCCCAGGTCCGGCACGACCGAGAGCCGTGGTCGGCCGTCCGGGCCGAGCCCGAAGGCGGCGCCGGCCTGACCGCCCGGAACTTCTGGGGTGCCGGGGGAGGCGTCGTCCGGGAGCCGGCCCGTCTCGGTGACGGCGAAGCGCTCCTCGTAGCTCAGCGAGTTGAACCACTCCATGGCCGCGGCGACACCCTCGGGGGAGGTGACGTCGAACCCCTCCGTGCGGGCGGCCTCGATGATGTTGCCGCCCATGGAGCCGGTGGGCCCCGGACGGTCCGCCTGGTGCGGCCGCCGCGTCCGGTGCTGCTGCGCCTGGTGGGTCGGGCTCTTGCGGTTCTTGCGCTTCTTCGGCACGGGGTCCTCGCGGTGTCGGCCGACGGGATGGTCGCGATCCAGTGTGCCAGCGTGACGCCGAGGGGCCACCCGCGCCTGTGGACCCGCCCTGGCTGGGTGGCTGCGGAGATACGTCAGCCGACGACGGCGGCCGGCCTCGCCGCACCGGCGGTGCCGAGATGCGCGTGGACGTGCCGCCGGCCGATGGGCACGACGAGCGGGGCGTCCGAGACGGGGTCGGGGACGATCGTGGCCCGCAGCCCGAAGACCTCGTGCAGGAGATCCTCGGTGAGGACTTCCCGAGGGTCGCCGGAGGCGACCACCCGACCCTCGTTCATCACCACGAGCAGGTCGGCGTACCGGGCGGCGAGGTTGAGGTCGTGCAGCACCATGACGACGGTGCGGCCGCGCTCCTCGTGCAGGGTGTCGACGAGGTCGAGGACCTCGAGCGAGTGGGTGAGGTCGAGGTAGGTGGTCGGCTCGTCCAGGAGCAGGACGTCGGTGCCCTGCGCCAGGGCCATGGAGATCCACGCGCGCTGGCGCTGGCCGCCGGAGAGCTCGTCGAGCGGCCGGTGGGCGTGCTCCAGCATGCCCGTCCAGGCGAGCGCCTCCGCCACGTGGTCCTCGTCGCCGGCGGACCACTGCTGGATCCACGACTGGTGCGGGTGCCGGCCCCGCGCCACCAGGTCCGCGACCGTGAGCCCCTCGGGGGCGACCGGGGCCTGCGGGAGGACGCCGAGCACCTTCGCGACGTCGCGGCTGCGCATGCGGTCGATGTGCCTGCCGTCGAGGAGGACCTGCCCGGCTCGCGGCCGGAGCAACCGACCGAGAGCGCGCAGCAGGGTGGACTTGCCGCAGCCGTTCGGCCCGATGATCGCGGTGATACCGCCGTCGACCGGGGCCAGGTCGAGATCCTGGACGACGACGCGTTCGTCGTAGGCCAGGGTGACGCCGTCGGCGCGAAGCCGGGGGTTCGGGTCCGTCATGGGGTGACCTCTCGGATCCGTCGTCGGAGCAGGTGGAGCAGGAACGGGGCACCGATGACCGCGGTGACGACACCGGCGGGCAGCGGGACGGGCAGCACGGTGCGGGCGACGACGTCGGAGGCGAGCAGCAGGCACCCGCCGAGCAGACCGGACGCCACCAGGGGCGGTGTGGGGGAGCGGGTCAGGCGCAGCGCCACCTGGGGCGCGACGAGCGCCACGAACGGCACGGGCCCGGCGGCGGCGGTGGCCACCGAGGCCAGCGCGACGGCGAGCAGCACGAGAACGAGCCGCGTGACCTGGGTCCGCACGCCGAGGCCCGTGGCCGTCTGGTCCCCGAGGCTCAGGGCGCGCAGGGCGAAGGCCGCCGGACCGGCGAGCAGCGCCACCACGGCGATCGTCACGGCGACGGGGACGACGTGGTCCCAGCCGCGGCCGTTGAGGCTGCCGGTGAGCCACACGGTGGCGGTGGCGGCGTCGTTGAGCTCTGCCTGGACGAGCAGCCAGGTGGTCAGGGACGTACCGAACGCGCTGACGCCGATGCCGACGAGGACCAGGCGGAAGCCGTCGACCCCCTGCCGCCAGGCAAGGGCGTAGACCGCCACGGCGGCGGCGAGGCCGCCGAGGAGGGCCGCGGCAGGGACGCCGAGCACCGCCCCGCCGGTCGGGGCGAGGACGATCATCGCGACGGCGCCCACGCTCGCGCCGGCGGTGACCCCGAGCACGTCCGGGGAGGCGAGCGGGTTCCGGCTCACCGACTGGGTGATCGCCCCGGCCGCGCCGAGGGCGACACCGACGAGCAGCCCCGTGAGGGCACGAGGCAGGCGCAGGCCGAGGACGACGAACCGGTCGCCGTCGTCCCCCCCGCCGACGAGGATGGCCAGCACCTCGGCCACGCTCAGTCCCAGGTCGCCCAGGGCGACGCTGACCGCCATCAGCGCGGCGGCGACCACGAGCAGCGCACCGACGACCACCAGGTACCGGGGGCGCAGCACCGTCGAGGCAGGTCCGACGCGCACCGGGCGCACCCCGGGGAACCGGGGCGTCTCGGCCGGGGCGGTGCCGGCGGCCCGCGCCTGTGCCTGGGCCTGGGCCTGGGTGAGGCTCACAGCGCCGCCGTCCGGCGGCGGCGGATGAGCGCGACGAAGAACGGCGCTCCGACCAGGGCCAGCACGATGCCCGCCTGGAGCTCGGCCGGCCGCACCACCACCCGGCCGACGACGTCGGCCGCGAGCAGCACCGCCGCACCCGCGACCGCGCTGTAGGGCAGCAGCCACCGGTGGTCCGGACCGGTGAGCGCGCGCGCCGCGTGGGGGACGATGAGCCCGACGAAGCCGATCGGGCCGCACAGGGCCACGGTGGAGCCGGTGAGCAGCGTCACCGCGGCGATGCCGACGAGGCGGGCGCGGCCCACGTGCTGACCCAGCGCCCGGGCGACGTCCTCGCCGAGCGCGAGGGTGTTGAGGGCCGGGCCGTTGGCCACGGCGAGGACGGCGCCGACCAGGAGGAACGGCACCATGGGGGTCAGGGCCTGCAGGTCCCGGCCCGCGACCGAGCCGACCGCCCAGAACCGGTAGGCCTCGAGCGTCTCCACGTCCAGCAGGACGATGGCGCTGGTGAAGGCGCCCAGCAGGGCGGTCACGGCGGCACCGGCGAGCGCCAGCGTGGCCGGGTTGTCGCGTGCGGAGCCGAAGACGAGCACGATCGCTGTGGCCACCAGGGCACCGGCGAAGGCGAACCAGACGTACGCCGACGGCTCGTCGACCCCCAGGACGTAGGCCGCGACCACCACGGCGAGCGCCGCCCCGGCGCTGACGCCGAGGAGACCGGGGTCGGCCAGGGCGTTGCGTGTGTGGCCCTGCATGAGCGCACCCGCCAGGCCCAGCGCGCCCCCTGCCACCAGGGCCACGACGGTGCGAGGCAGCCGGAGCTGCCGCACGATGATGTCCGCCTCCGTGTCCGCCGGTGACACCAGCGCGGACCAGACGAGGTCGAGCGGGAGGGGATTCGAGCCGACGGCGAGGCTCACGAGGGCGAAGGCGGCGAGCGCGGCGGCGAGGACGACGAGACCGAGGAGGCGCCGGCGGCGGTTGCCGGGATGCCGCCTGCCCGGGCGCGGCGTGGCCGCTGCAGGCGCGCGCCCGTCCACGGGCAGTGTCGTCGGGTGCACGGAGAGGTCCTCACGGGTGGTTTGAACGGCCGGTAGGTAAGGCTAGCCTTACCTGCTAGCGTCTGGCGACCGCGTCTCGGTCACACCCCACGATCACGGAGGTTCTCGCTGTGCCCAGGAACGTTCTCACCACGCGGACCGGCCGCACCCTGACCATCGTCGCCGCGGCGGCAGCCCTCGCCGCATGCGGCTCAGGAGGCGAGACCGCGGGGTCCGGGACGACGACGGAGGCGGCCGAGACCCGCACCGTCGAGCACGCGATGGGGGCCACCGAGGTCCCGGCCGACGTCGAGCGCGTGGTCGTACTCGACACCGGCGAGCTCGACGCGGTCGTCTCGCTCGGCGTGACCCCGGTCGGGGCGGTGACCACGGACGTCTCGACGTCCCTGGTGAGCTACCTCGAGGACGAGCTCGCCGAGACCGAGCCCGTCGGCACGATCGGCGAGCCGAACCTCGAGGCGATCGCGGCCCTCGAACCCGACCTCATCCTGTCCAACACCGTCCGCCACGAGGACCTCTACGACGAGTTCTCGGCGATCGCGCCCACGGTCTTCGCGGGTGACGTCGGCGACACCTGGAAGGAGACGCTCCGGCTTGCCGGCGACGCTCTCGGCGAGCGCGAGCAGGCCGACGAGCTCATCGCGGACTACGAGGCGCGCGCCGCCGATGTGGGCGGGGCGGTCACCGGCGGCGACCCCGCCGGGACCGAGGTCAGCGTCGTGCGGTTCCTGCCGGGCCAGATCCGCCTGTACGGCGAGGCCTCGTTCATCGGCACCGTGCTCGCCGACGCCGGCTTCGGCCGTCCGGCCGTCCAGCAGGTGCCGGAGACGTTCGTCGAGGTCTCCGCGGAGCAGATCTCCCAGGCGGACGGCGACGTCGTGTTCACGGCCGTCTACGGGGCGCCCGAGGACACCGCCGTCGCGGACGTCACCGGCGGCGAGCTCTGGAACCGGCTCACCGCTGTCCAGGCCGGCAACGCGCACGAGGTCTCGGACGACACCTGGATGCTCGGCATCGGCGTCACCGCCGCGAACCTCGTGCTCAACGACATCGAGAGCATTCTCGGCTGACCGGCGTCCCAAGGGGTCGCCGGCTACTCGGGTCCGTGCCCCGGTAGGACGACACTCGCCAGCCGGTCGAGGGTCTCGACGTACCCGCCGGACATGCCCGAGGCGATGCCGCGGCGCAGTCCCTCGTCGTCGCCGAAGCCGGCGACCACCCGCACCCGGGTGCCCTCCGGCGTCGGCTCGAACGTCACCGCGACGGACAGCCCGGGCTCGCCGACGGCGGCGGTCCACGCGTCGTCGGCGATCCGGTCGAGGTAGGTCAGGCGGTGTGGTGGCTCGACGTCCTCGTACGTGGCGACGCCGTTCATCGGTGGGCGCGAGCCGTCGTCCGGCGCCATCGTGTAGCGCCAGCGGCCGCCCGGGCGGACGTCCATCTCGTGCACGGTGGTGGTCCAGTGGTGCGGGCCGTACCAGCGGGCGACGAGGGCCGGGTCGGTCCACGCCTGCCAGAGGCGCTCGGCGTCGGCGGCGAAGGTGCGCTCGACGGTGATGGTGCGGGCTTCCTCATCAACGGTGGTGGTGTGCTGCGACGTCATGGTGCTGCTCCGTCCTTGTCGTCGAGGAGGGTGCCAAGACGGTCGAGCCGGTCGGACCAGGCGGCCGTCAGGCCGGCGACCCACTCCTCGAGATCCTGTATCGGTTCGGGGAGCAGCCGGTAGATGCGACGCTGCCCGTTCTTCGTCACGCCGACGACGCCCGCGTCGGCCAGGACGCGCAGGTGCCGCGACACCTGCGGCTGGCCGACGCCGAGCGCGTCGACGATCGCGCCGACCGGTCGGGGACCGGCCCTGAGGAGCTCGACGATCCGGAAGCGGGTGGGCTCGGCGATGGCGCTCAGCCGCTCCTGGGTCCGGGTTCCGTCCATCGAAGCCAACATACGCCGAAAGATATATATGCGCAAGGCGATATGTTCGGGGCTCCCGGTCGGCGGGGGCTCCAGGGGTCAGGCGCCCCGTGCCGAAGCGGTGTCGCTGGCAAGGACGTCTGCGGCGTCCCGCAGATCGCCGATCAGGTCGGTGAGCAGCGCCTCCTCGTGGATGGCGTTCGTGATGTCACCCCGGACCAGCAGCGCGTCCGGCGCCGATGACGGATCGGTGAGGACACCGCCCGCGGCGGCGTAGTCGCCTCGTGTGAACCGCCACGGCTCGAGCTCGGGTGCCACGGTCGTCAGCATGCGCACGATGTCGGCGCCTCTGCCGTCGAAGTCGGCACGTGCTCGGACCGTGAACCCGGCTGCGGCCACAGCGGCGAGGAGGTCGATCACCGTCTGCGTCGGCACGCCGTCGGTACAGATCAGCGGCGGACAGGTCGGACCGAGGCGGTCCGCGGCCGCCTCGACCACCGTGGGGTTCTCGCAGACGAACACCGAGCCGGGCGTGGCGGCGGTGCCGACGGCCCAGTCACCCGCGAGGGACCGCAGGGTCAGCCACACCGGTTCCCCGGGCGTCGCCGTCGCGACCGCGACGGCGGGTGCGCTCCCGAGCAGCGGGAGGTTGAGCACCAGGGCGGTGGAGGAGATGGTGTCGCACCACACGTCCGCCCGGGCCCACCGCCGGCGCCAGGACGACGGGCCCGACGGGTAGTCCTCGCCGTGCACCAGAGCGACGAGGAGGACCGTCGCGCGTCCCGCCGCGGTGTCCCGGTCGAGCGCGTGGGCGTCCGCGCCGGTGACGAGCGTGGCGAGCTCGGCGAGCCGGACGGGCCGTCCGCCGTGCGGCAGGTGACTCCAGGCCCGTGCGACCTGACCGGCCAGGTGCACCAGCGTGCCGTCCCCGCCGGCCGGCGTGACCGGGTGCGCAGCCCAGGCCATCGCGACGTCGGCGTCGACGCCGGCCTCGACCAGTGTCCGCACGGCGCGGTCCGTCTCCTCGGCCCGTCCGGCGCGGGCTGCGGCCCGCTCGGCGCTGCGCGGCATGACCGGCGCCCCGTCCAGCCTCTCCAGGAACGTCGGGACGTCGAGCCCGTGCTCCGCCAGCGACCTGGCCACGTGCTCCACGCGGACGGCCGCCGCACCGACCGCCCAGGGCGTGCCCAGCAGACGCCCGACGTCGGACCGCTCGGCCTCGGTCAGGTCCGCGGTGACCTTCCCGCGCGCGAGGGAGGCTCCCCGGCGGCCCCGCTCCCGCAGGGCGTCGAGCACCTTGGTGCCTCCGGCGGTCTGCGCCCACGCCCGGAGGCCGGGCGGGACGGCGTCAGCCACGTGCACCCTCGAGGTCGAGCTCGGACTCGACGTCCACCGCCGCCGCGGACGTGCCCGGCCCGGCCGCCACGTCCGCCACCCTCACCCGCCGGCCGCCCGCCCACAGGTACACCACGGAGTCGACGCCCGGGAACCCCTTCTCCCGGGCGAGGTCGTAGATGGCCACCGCCGGCACGGACGGGTAGGTGCCCCACTCGTCGTGCGCGGTGAGCATGAGATCGAGGTCGAAGTCGACGGTCAGGCCCAGGAAGGAGGCCTTGAGCTCGGCGTCGACACCGGTCATGGCCTCGTCCAGCCAGACCCAGCGCGGGGCGGTGGGCAGGGCCGAGTCGTAGGCGACCACGGCGGCCGCGAAGAGCGGCTGGGACAGCAGGACCACCTTCTCCCCGCCGGACTTCGACCCGTGCGTCGCGGCGTCGAAGGGCACCCAGGCGCTCTCCCGGCCGGCCCGGTACTGCAGCGTGATCCGCAGCCAGGTGCGGTAGTCCAGCGCGTGGTGGAGGCTCTCGCGCCAGTCCTGCCCGTCGGCCTCCGCGTTGTCCCGCGCGTCCTCGATGCGCCGGGACAGGAACTGGCGGACCTGCTCCTGGCGCTCGGCGGTGAGCTGGTCGAACCCGCGGCTGAGGGCGTGGATGACCTGACCGGCCTCGGGGTCCTGGGAGTCCGGCTCCCACCGCAGCCGGACCGACTGGCCCTGGCGCGTCGGGTGCTCGGCGAGCCGGTCGTTGATGCGGGTGAACGTCCGCTGGGTGTAGTCCAGGCGCTCCTTGAGGTGCTCGATGAAGGTCGAGCCCAGCAGGGTCGCGAGGACCCGGTGCTGCTCCTCGTCGAAGTGCGCGCGCTGACGGTGGAGCTGCTCGGTCAGCGACTGCTCGGCCAGGTCCGGCCGCTGCCAGCCCGCGTCGGGGTCCGCGAGGATCTCGAAACCCTGCAGGACGGCGTCGGCCTCCTGGCGGTGCCGGGCGTCCCGCTCGGTGGCGAGCTCCTCGGCGAGGCGGGCCGTGGCGGCGAAGCATGAACGCCACGCCCGGTCGACGGCGGCCGCGAGCTCGTCGGCCGAGACCGACAGCGAGCCGCGGGCGGCGCGGGCGGAGACGCGGGCGGTCTCGACGGTGTGCCGCTCGGGGGCGTCGATCTCCAGCGCCGACAGCAGGCCGGCGTCGGCCGCCACCCACCACGCCGCCATCGCACGGTCCCGTCGGCCCTCCGCCTCGACGTAGGCCTCCTCGTGGCGGTCCAGGACGCCGCGGGCCTTCTCCGCCTCGACGGTGGCGGCGAGCAGCGTCTGCCCCAGCTCGCGCACGGAGGTCTCGAGCTCGCGGACGTGGTCGTCGATGCGCTGCCGCTCCGCGAGCACCTCGGAGTGGTCCTTGCGCATCATCCGTTCGAGGGTGTGCAGGCGTGTGCGGCACTCCTCGAGCTCGGCGACCCGCCGCGCCCGGCCCTCGTTCTCCACGGCCACGCGGGCGGTGGCCACGTCGAGCGCGTCGTGGGCGTCCGCGGCCGCACGGCGCCGCTCGTCCTCGATCGCGACGGCGTGCCCGAGCCGCTCCAGCGCTTCGGAGAACGCCCGCAGCGCCTCCTCCTGCGCCGGGACGTCGTCGGGGGAGAACCCGTGCTCCGAGGCGTACCGGGTCAGTGCGGCGCGCGCCTGGCTCACCGCCCCGAGGTTCTCCTCGTGACGGCGCCGGGTCGCCGCCGCTCGCTGCTCGGCGTCGGCGACGGCGCGCAGGGCCGACGCGAGGGCGGTCCGGGCGGCCCTCGCGTCGTGGTCGACGGGTACGGTCCGGACCTCGGTGTCGAGGCGGGCCAGGCGGTCCCGCACACCCTGGAGGGCGCGACTCGCTGCGCCGAGGTCGGCTCGCAGGTCCCGCTCCTGCATCTCGAGGAGGGCGATCCGTCGCAGGCGCGCCGCCTCCCGCGCCGTGGCGCCGAGGTAGGACGCGGGCTGCAGCGGTGCCGCCCGGCCCGTGAGGGGCCCGAGGGACCAGGTGCCGTCCGGGTCGAACCAGGTGTCCGCCGGCTCCGGGGGGCGGCCCCAGCCGATGGCGGCCAGCAGCGCGGTGACGGTCTCCCCGGGCAGGGGGCAGCCCTCGGCGGGAGCAAGGACGGCGGTGAGGGTCGGGCCGTCCACGTGCGTGCCGGGGCGCAGGACCACCTCGGCCTCGGCCGCGCCGTCGGGTGCGCTGAGCAGGGCACCCGTCTCGCTCACCCAGGCGTCGAGGACGCCGGCCGCGGCCAGGGCCGCCTCGAGGGTGGCGGCCGCGTCGTCGTCGAGACCGACGGGCTCGACGCAGCGCCAGAACGGCGCACCGTGCGGGCCGGAAGCGGGACGTTCGCGCCGTCGCCAGCCCACGGGCTCGGGGACGCTCTGCTCGGTGGTGGACCGCTCGCGCCGGAGATCCTCGACCGTGCGGTCCAGGCGCCTGTCGATCTCGGACCTCACGGCGGTGAGCCGGCCGAGCTCGGCGGTGAGCAGCTGACGCGGGGAGGTGGTGGCCTCGTCGACGAGGTCGCGCAGGACCGGCGGGTCGGAGTTGGGCACGTCGAGCTGGGCGACGGCGTCCTCCCACCGGGGGAGCCAGGCGGCGCCGTCGAGCTCACGAAGCTGCCCCGCCCACGTGACGAGCGCGCTCTGCAGGCTGCTCACGGCGGCGTCGAGGGCGTCGGCACGCCCGTCGGCGTCGTGCTGGGCGCCGGCGAGGTCGGCCTCGCGGGTGCTCAGCTCGGTGCCGGAGCCCTCCGCCGTCCGCGCCGCACGCTGGTGCTCCGCGCTGAGGGTGCGCAGGTGGCGGAGGCGTTCGGAGCGTCGCTGGACCGTGGCGCGCAGGGCGTGCAGCGCGGCGGTGAGGGCGTCCTCGGGCAGCGTCACGACGACCCCGGCCGGTCCCGCGGTGCCGTGCAGCAGGTCCGCGGCGCGCTCCCGCGCGTCGACAGCCTCGGTCAGCCGGTCCTCCGCGCCGGCATGGCGCGACGCGACGTCCGTGCGGTCCCGCTCCGCCGCGGCCAGCCTGGTGGCCGCGTCCTCGGCCTGCGTGGTGAGCCGGCGTGTCTCGTCCCGCAGGCTCGTGACGCGGTGCTCGGCCTGCTGGGCGTCGCGGTACGCCTCGGACTCCATGAGCTCGGCCAGGGCGGCGCGCTGGCGCTGCAGCTCGGCACCTGCCTCAGCCTCGTCGACCCGGGTGGTCTCCACGAGCGCCTCGCTCGCCGTGAGCGACTCCTGCGCCTGGCGCCGGTCCCGGGTGGTGCGGTCCAGGCGTGAGGTGGCAACCGCCATCTCGCTCGCGCGCTGCTCGACGACGGCGCGGGCCCAGGGCCGCCAGCTGTCGGCGACGTACCGGGCGACGGCACGGGCGGCGCGTTCGGTCTGGGCCATCCGCTCGCGCAGTGACTCCAGCCCGTCCCAGCCGTCCGCGAGCTGGCTGACCTCGTGGGACGCGAGCGGCGGCAGGGCGTCGCGCAGCGTGGCGGCCAGGGTGGCGGGGTTGAGCCGCTCGCCGAGCTTGGGCACCCGGAGCTCCCGCAGGAGGTTCGTGAGGTTGTCGTAGGCGCCGGCGGAGAGGCCGAAGATCTCGGTGGAGAGGCGTTCCCGGTAGGCCGCGGCGCTGGAGAAGACCGTCATCCCGGGCAGGGCGCGCAGCTCCTTCTCCGGCAGGACCCGCCGGTCCTGCACGAGCTCGAGGTCGCGGCCCGGTCGCAGGTGGGTGACGAACCGCCAGGACGTGATCGCGGGGTTGCCGGCGGCCCGCCGGGCCGAGGCCCCGACCCCGGCGACGACGAACTGCGGGTCGCCGTGGTCGTCGAGCCGGCCGAACTCCACCCACGAGTAGCCGGTGGCGGCGTCGACGACCGGCCGCGGGTCGTCGCCCTGTCCGGACGCGAGCAGGTTGTACCCCATGGTCCGGTTCCGGCTGCCGAAGGGGTCGAGCACGGCCGGGGCGATCTCCCCGCGCAGGAGCATCAGCGTGGTCAGCTCGAGGACCTTGGTCTTTCCGGAGCCGTTGGCACCGCGCAGGATCAGCCGTCCGTCGGCGCACCAGAACTCGGCGCGGTCGTACTCCCACAGGTTGACGATGCCCACGCGCAGGGGCTGCCAGCGCTGCCGCGTGGGCAGGGGCAGTGCACCGGTGGCTTGCGCGGCGAGCCACCGTCCCGGGTCCATCATGAGAAGACCTCCGTGTCGAACAGGGTGCTCTGTTTCTTGGGCCTTGGCTGTGCCTCGTCGCGCGGGGGGTCGGCGACGGAGACCGCCGGGTCGCGGAAACGCGCCGCGGCCGGCATGAGGTGCCACGAGCCGGGGGCCGGGCCGGGCCGGAGCAGGTCGAGGGCGACCAGCAGCTCGACCGACCGGTCGGCGACGGCGCCGGTGCCGGCCAGATCCTTCGTCATGGCCCTGGGGTAGGTGGTCCGGACCCGGTCGGCGGCGCCGAGCAGGTCCTCCCGGGACACGACCGGCGCGGCAGACCCGGCGGGCGGTGCCGCCCGCACCAGCTCGCCGAGCACCATGAGGGCCGCGAAGTCGCGGGCCCGAGGACGGGGGAACGGCAGGTCCGTCCCGCCCTCGTGGTCCGGGACGAGCGCGACCCCCTCCCGGCGGTGCTCGAGGGTCCAGCCCGTCATCTCCTCGCACCACTGGGCGATCCGCGGGCGCTGGCCGGCCAGGTACTCCTGCTCCCGGGGTGCGAGGTCGGCCACGAGGCAGACCGGCAGCTCCACGATCCGGCGCATCACTCCGAACCGGGCAGGGTGCTCGGCGGTGTCGGTGGGCCCGTGCCCGCCGGGTCCGTCCGTGCGCGGGCCGTGCGGGCCGGCGCGGAGCGCGGCGGTGAGGTTCGCGGGATGGACCAGTCGCAGGAGCATCTCGCGCTGGACCTGGTACGCGCCGCCCACCTGGTCGCGCTGGTGGGCCCAGCCCTCGCGGGCGTCCTCGTCGCGTCGGGCCAGCGGAACCAGCGCCCCGGCCCGCAGCAGCATCCCGAGCCCCTGGACGAACGTCCGGCGCTCGGCGAACCGGTCGGGGTCGTAGGCCTCCACACCGACCTCCTCGCGTGCCGAGAGCACACTGACCCGGTCGGAGAGCTCCTGCGTGGAGGTGATCTCGTCGGCGTCCTCCGCGACCGCGGCCGCCAGCAGCGCCAGGACGAGGGCCCGCCGGGGGACGGTTTCGAAGGGCGCGGGCGAGACGACGCCAGTGGGCGAGGCGAGCCGGACCAGCCGGGCCGTGGTGGCCGACAGGACGAGCCGGTAGCCCAGGCGGGTGTCGAACCACTCGGCGAGGCGGTGCTGGTGCCGGCGCACGAGGTGGAAGATCTCGGGGCTGGCGGCGCGGGAGAGCGCGGGCGTGGCCAGCAGCGACGTGAAGGCGACCTGGAGCTCGCGAGTCGACTGCGTCATGCCGGCGTCATCTCGAAGTGCCAGTCCCGCACGGCGAGCGCACCGTCCGGGGAGTCGAGGACCACCACCGCGCCGGGCTCCGGTTCGGTCAGGCGCACCCGCCAGCGGCCGTCCTCGGTGACGGCGGTGCGGTCGTGGCCGTCGCCGTGTCGGCTCAGGCGCGTCACGGTCGCGAACAGGTCCAGCAGCACCGTGAGCTCCTCGCGGTCGATCGGGGGCCAGGTCCCCACCCGGGTGCCGGACCGGGCCCGCAGGCGGGCGATGGCCTCCTCGCGCCCGGCCTCGCGCTGCTGGCGCGCCAGTCGGGAGAGCCGGCGTCCCTCGGCGAAGCTCGGCGCCCGGGAGACCCGGCCGGCCACGGCGCGGGCACCCTGCTCCCGGAACCGGGTGGCGATCGGCGCCGGCGGTGCCTCGGCCCAGGAGAGTCGCTGATCCTCGGCCGAGGGGGCGGCGACGAGCAGGTGCCGGGCGGAGAACAGCCCGGTCGTGACGTCCCACAGCCGCCAGGCGACGTCATCGCTTTCGGCACGCTCGATCGCGGTGGCGAGGGCGAGGAGGTCGCCGCGCCGCGACACGGTCCCCGCCGACCCCATGAGGATGCCCATGTTGCGCGCCCAGGGGGAGACGAGGTCGCGCAGCTGCCGGCGCAGGCTCCGCGCCTGGGAGTCGGGGCCGTCGAACCAGCGACGCAGCACCACCCAGGCCTCGCGCCACCGCTCGACCGACGCGTCGACCGCCGACTCCGGGGCGGCCTCACCCATGGAGGCGCGCGCGCACGCCCGCCAGACGCCCGTGTCGAGGTGGGTGTCCAGGCGGTCCAGCGCCGCGGAGATCGCGGGGGAGTGGACATCGACCTGCTCGCCCCACATCGCGATGTAGGCCGCGAGGGTCTGCCAGAGCAGGTCCTGCTTGTGCTCCTCGGGACGTCCGGCCAGCGCGTGGGCCAGGGTCCGCTGCCAGGAGCGGGCGGCCCGGGCCATCGACTCGCGCTGGACCTTGATCTGGGCGAACTCGTTGGCGGCCGAGGTGTAGTCCGCGGCCAGCACGGCGGCCTCGAACGCCTCCGCGCGCTCGCGTATCGCCCGCGGGGCCAGGGCGATGTCGGCCTCGGGCTCGACGTCGTCGCCCAGCGTCCGCCAGAAGTGGTGCAGCGCCGCCGCCCGCGGGGTCAGCTGGTACCGGTCGCGCCTGCGCAGGAAGTCCTCGCCGCTGCGGGCTGGCTCCTGCCACCGGGTCAGCACACCCCAGTCCGCCAGCTGCTCGAGACGGGCCTCGAGCGGGAACACCTCCTCGTCGGTGAGTCGCCGCGCCGTCTCGCTGTCGAGGACTGTCGTCAGGTGCGCGACGACGGCGGAGCGTGCCTCGTCGAAGCTCATGCCGGTGAGCGAGGAGTCCTGCGTGGCGAGGAGGACGTCGACGACGGTGCGGTACTGCGCCGCGTGACGGGAGGTCAGGTAGGACGGGATGGACTCCGGACCCGCGAGGTAGGCGGCCCAGGGGTCCGGGCCGAGCTCCGCCGTCGCCTCCTCGGTCATGCGCGACATGCTAGGTGTCCCTACCGACAGTCGGTGTCGGTGTCAGCGGCCTCCTGCACGATCGCCACAGGTTCCGCTCGTCAGGTGCACGGAGATTGTGCTGCAGCGGCGAAGACGTCTCCTCGCCTCACCCGTCCGCGGCCCCCCATGAGATGGCGTCGACGTAAGCCTGGTTGTCCTGTTCGGTGTTGCTGCGCGCAGCCGCCGCCGACTGCCGACGCGCCTCCTCCGCGAACCGGGGCGCGCTGACGTCCGGCACCCAGATACTCGCAGCCTCTCGGCCTGCCCGCGAAGCGATCGGCGTCCGTGCCAGCGCTGTTCCACGTCGGCGACGATCGCCAGGAGCGGGGCGGCGAATTGTCCGTTCGTCTTGACGCGAGGCAGGGTCGGCCTTACGGTTCCGTGTAATCAGTTTCACAACAGGGAGGTTGTGATGGTCGCGGGCCGGTCGGTGACGATCTCTGCCGTCGCTGCACGTGCGGGCGTCTCTGTCGCCTCTGTCTCCCGCGTCCTCAACGACGATCCGCGCGTCGGCCAGGACATCCGTGAGCGGGTCCGGAAAGCAGTTCTAGAAACCGATTACTTCCCGAGCGCCGCGGCGCGCTCGCTCCGGGGGCGCTCGACGGGCCAGCTGAGCCTCGTCGTCGACGACATCGGGAACCCCGCCTACGTCGAGACGATGCGTGCGCTCCAGGCGCTCGCCCGCGAGCACGGGCTCCGACTGCTGGTCGAGTCGACCGACGGTCGGCTCGAGGAGGAGCTGCGGGTCGTGGAGAGCCTCCGCCAGCGGTACGTCGACGGGCTCATCATGACCTCGACCCGGTTCCATCCCAAGCTCGTCAAGGCGCTTCGCGAGCCGGCCGTCCCGGTCGTCGTCATCGGCTCCGTCCCCGACGGGCTCGCCGTCGACTCCGTCGGTGCCGACGCGGCCGACGGCGCACGGATCGCCACGGATCACCTGCTCGACCAGGGGTGCGAGCGACTGGCCATGGTCAACGGTCCCGAGGGGACGCTGCCCGCGCGGAGCCGGTCCGGCGGGTTCCGCGCCGCCCTCGACGGTCGCGGAGCCGGCGAGCCGGTCATCACCCACGCCGCGGCCTTCACCCGCGAGGCCGGGTACGAGACCACCGCCCGCCTGCTCGCCGAGCACGACGTCGACGGCCTCTTCTGCGCCAACGACCAGCTGGCCGTCGGCGCGTTCCACGCCTGCCAGGACGCCGGGCTGCGCGTGCCCGAGGACGTCGCCCTGGTGGGGATGGACAACTCCCGGGACGCCACGGTCTGCCGTCCCCAGCTGAGCAGCGTCGATCTCCGGTTCGCCGACCGTGGCCGCCTCGCCGGTCAGATGCTCCTCGACCGCATCCACGGCCGCTACACGGGAGCCCCGCGCCGCCAGCAGGTCTACACCGAGCTGGTCGTGCGCGGCTCGAGCACACGAAGGAGGGACACGTGACCGCACCCGCCACGACGCGGCGCAAGCAGCAGCGGGGCACCTCTGCCCTGTGGCTGCTCCTGCCGGCCGTCATCCCGATCCTCGCCCTGAGCGTCTACCCGCTCCTGCGCGGGGTCTACCTCGGGTTCACCGACGCCCAGGCCGGCCTCAACGCCGTCTACGCCTTCAACGGCCTGGAGAACTACCGCCAGATGCTCGACGACTCGAAGTTCTGGTCGTCCTTCCGCATCGGGTTCATCTGGGCGTTCGCGGTGACGGGCATCCAGTTCGTGCTGGCCCTCGGCCTGGCCCTGCTGCTCAACGAGAACCTGCGGGGACGATGGCTGGCCCGGACCCTGGCCGTCGTGCCGTGGGCGATGCCCCCGGTCGTCGTCGGCATCATGTGGTCCCTCGTCTACCGGCCCGACGCCGGACTGGTCAACGAGATCCTCTACCGGCTGGGGCTGGAGGAGCTGGGCCGGAACTGGCTGGCCGACTTCAGCACCGCCCTGCCCGCCGTCATCGTCGTCGGCGTGTGGGCGGGGCTGCCGGTCACCACCGTGGTCCTCCTCGCCGGCCTGCAGGGCGTGCCCCAGGAGATGCACGAGGCCGCCGCCGTGGACGGCGCGAGCCGGTGGCGGCGGTTCCTCTCGATCACGCTGCCCAACATGCGCGGCGTCATCGCGGCGATCACGACGCTGAACTTCATCTGGAACTTCAACTCGTTCGACCTCGTCTACGTCCTCACCCGGGGCGGGCCCGGCGGCCGGACGCTGCTGCCGATGCTCTTCGCCTACGAGGAGGCGTTCCGGTACGGCAACTACGGCTACGCCGCCGCGCTGGGCAACGTCATGGTCCTCATCGTGCTCGTCGTCGTCCTGTTCTACCTACGCCGCCGGCTCAGGGAGGAGACCTGATGGCCACGACCGTCGTGTCCACCGACACCGCGCCCCCCACGACCGCCGGGCGCCAGTCGGGGACCTCGCCGATGGACCGCCTCCCGCGCGGTGTGCGCCCGCTGCAGTACGTGGCGCTCGGCCTGTACCTGCTCTTCCTCGGCTTCCCGCTGCTGTGGCTGCTGTCGACGTCGTTCGCGTCGCCGCAGGACCTCGTCCGGCTCCACCCCGGGCTCTTCCCGGAGCAGCCGACGCTGGACAACTTCGTCACCGCGTTCAGCGAGCAGGCGCTCGTCCGGTCGATCGTCAACAGCCTCGTCGTCGCCCTCGCCAGCGCGGTGCTCACCGTGCTCGTGGCCCTCCCGGCGTCCTACGCCGTCGTCCGCCTGCGCTCACGCATGGGCAAGCCGATCCTCGCCTGGGTGCTCGTCAGCCAGCTGTTCCCCTTCATCCTCCTCGTCATCCCGATCTTCCTGCTGCTGCGCAGCGCGCAGCTCGTCGACACCCGCCCCGGCCTCGTCCTCATCTACGTGGTGTGGATCCTGCCGTTCGCGCTGTGGATGCTGCAGGGCTACGTCCGGGAGCTGCCCGCGGACATCGAGGAGGCCGCGATGGTCGACGGCGCGTCCCGGCTGCGGATCCTGCGCTCGATCGTCTTCCCGCTCCTGCTCCCCGGGGTCGTGGCGACCACCCTGTTCGCCTTCATCACCGCGTGGAACGAGTTCTTCTTCGCCCTCGTGCTCATCAAGAGCCCCGAGCTGGAGACCCTCCCGCTCACCCTCGCCCGGTTCGTCGGCCTCGAGGGCGTGGCCCGTCTCGGGCCGCTGGCCGCCGGTGCGCTCGTCGCCACCATCCCGGGCCTGGTCTTCTTCGGCTTCATCCAGAAGGGCCTCATCGGAGGCATGACCGCCGGCGCCACCAAGGGCTGATCCCGCACCGACAGGACACCGATGCCATCTCACCCGACCACCCACCGACCTCCAGCACCTACCCACCACCACCGACCTACAGCACCACCGAGAGGAGCAACACGATGAGCAAGCGCATGAGCGTCGCCGCCGCCGCGGTGAGTGCGTCACTCGTCCTCGCCGCCTGCGGCGGCGGGACCGGCGACCAGGAAGGCGCCGACCAGCAGACCGGCAGCGCGGAGGAACCGATCACCCTGAGGTTCCAGTCCCTCGCGTGGCAGGAGGCCTCCATCGAGGCGAACCAGGCCATCGTCGAGGAGTGGAACGAGCAGAACCCCGACATCCAGGTCGAGTACGTCCAGGGCGACTGGGGCTCGGTCCACGACCAGCTGCTCACCTCGTTCGAGGGCGGCGACCCGCCCGACATCATCCACTACGAGGCGGCCGCCGGGCAGGTCTTCGCCGAGGGCGGCTACTACGCCGACCTCGACCCCCTGCTCTCCGACGAGTTCAAGGCCGGCATCCCCGAGAGCATCTGGGAGACCGTCCAGGTCGAGGGCAACGGCACGGTCGGCGCCCCCTTCCTGCTCGAGGCGCGCGTCCCGTTCGCCAACGCCACGATGCTCGAGGAGGCCGGGATCGAGATCCCGACCGCCGAGAACCCGTGGACGTGGGACGACTTCCAGGACGCCGCCGAGCAGCTGACCTCCGAGGGGCGCTACGGCGTCGCGTGGCCGCTGGGCAGCCCCGCCAACGCCATGCTCAACCTCTCCCTGGGCTTCGGCGGCGACTACGTCGAGGGCGACGGCGAGGACGCCACCATCTCCGTCGGCGAGCCCGAGCTCGAGGTGCCCACCCGCATCCACTCCATGCTCTACGAGTCCGAGACGATCGACCCCGACTCCGTGGGCGTGAGCACCACCGACGCCCTCCCGGCGTTCTTCGGGGAGGAGACGGCGATGCTCTTCGGCGCGATCTGGCTGCGTCAGCAGATGGTCCAGCAGGCTCCCGACGACTTCGAGTGGGTCACCCTCCCGCCGCTGGAGGGCAGCGAGGGCAGCGCGCAGTCGGCCAACCCGCAGACACTGTCGATCGCGGCGCAGTCGGAGAACCAGGAGGCCGCCGCGCAGTTCATCGAGTTCTTCCTCAACGACGAGAACATGGCCGAGCTCGCGCTCGGCGACTGGCTCGTCCCCACCAGCGAGGGGGCGCTCGAGGTGCTCTCCGAGGAGACCGGCGGGGAGCAGGGCTGGGACATCGCCGTGGCGTCCATGGACTCGCTCATGGCCGCGCCGTGGCAGCAGCTCGCCGGCTTCGAGGAGTGGCGCGACCGCGCGGCCACCCCGGCCTTCCAGCGGTACTTCGCCGAGGAGATCACCGCCGAGGAGCTCGCGCAGCAGCTCGAGGAGGGCGGCGCCGACATCGGTCGGTGACCGGTCGACCGCCGGCCGGTGCGCCCGGGCGTGGGCGCACCAGCACGGCGGAGCACGACGACGAAGGGGAGAACGTGGAGGACATGAGAAGCCGCGCCCGCGGCTGCCTCGCCGGCCTGGCGGTCGGCGACGCGCTCGGGCGGCCCGCGGAGGGCATGGAACCGGCGGAGATCGTCGCGCGGTGGGGCAGGATCGAGGGGTACGTCGCCGACACCCCGCTGGGCAGCGACGACACCGAGTACGCCCTCCTCACCGCCAAAGCGCTGCTGCGCTACCGCTCGGGCTTCACCGCCGAGACCGTCGCCGACCTGTGGCGCGAGGAGGTCTGCGGCCAGCAGGGCGGGTTCGCCGGCGGCGGGTTCAGCGAGATGGCCGCCATCCGCAACCTCGAGCGCGGCCACCGCCCGCCCCGGTCCGGGCAGCACGCCCACGCGTGGAGCGACGGCCTGGCCATGCGGGTCGCACCCATCGGCATCGCGGCCGCGGGCAACCCGGCCCTCGCCGCCCGGCTCGCGGCCGAGGACGGCGCCGTCTCCCACGCCGGGGAGGGCATCTACGCCGGGCAGGCGGTCGCCGCGGCCGTCGCCGCCGCGATGGCCGGGGCCGACGTCGACGGGGTCGTCACGGCCGCGGTCGACGCCGTCCCCGCCGACTCCTGGACGGCCCGGTGCCTCGCCGTCGCGCGGACCGTCGCCGCGTCGTCGCCGGACTGGTCGGTCGTGGCCCCGGCCGCGGTGGACCGGCTGGCCGTGCGCGGCTACTACTGGGCCGACCTCGCGCCCGAGGCGGTGGGCCTGGCCTTCACCGCCGTCCTCGCCGGCGGCGGGGACCCGCGCGAGACCATCCTCAACGCCGTCAACCTCGGCCGCGACGCCGACACCGTCGCGGCCATGGCCGGCGCCGTCGCGGGCGCCATGGCCGGGATCGCGGCCATGCCCGAGGAGTGGCTGCCCGCGGTCGCCGTGGCGCCGGGGGTGTGCCTGACCGCCACGCGCGGCATGCACCCGATGGAGATCGCCGACCAGCTGTGCGACCTCGCGACCGAGCTGCAGGGAGTGTCATGACGACGACGGAACGGACCCGGTGGACGATCGCCGGGATGAGCGCGGGGGACGCCATCGCGTGGCCGTCGTGGTGGCACCGCCTGGGGGCCTTCCCGCCCCGGCGCAGCGTCCGGCTCGGTGAGGCCGTGCGGCACAGCCACGCGCTCGGGTCGACGTCCCTGCCCACGCCCTACCTGCAGTCGTCCTCGCCCGAGCTCATCGACCCCGCCGGGCCCGCCGACGACGTCGAGTGGTTCGTCGTCGCGCTGCGCCACCACCTCCGGCAGCGCCTCGACGGCTCGCCCGCCGGCGAGGGGGACGGCGCCTGGGCGCAGGTGGCCGAGCAGCGCAGGCGTGAGCCCGGCACCGTCCGGGCCAGGCTCGGCACCCTCATGGCGCTGGAGAACCTCGCGGCCGGCATGTCCGCGCCCCAGACCGGGAACGACAACGCCCACTACTTCGACGACGTCGCCTGCGTGCGGGCCGTCGCCGCCGCCGTCCTGCGGCCGGGGGACCCCCTCGGCGCGGCCGACCTCGCCGAGGACGACGCCCGGATCACCCACGCCCTCGACGGCGTGGACGGCGCCCGCGGCGCCGCCGCGCTCCTGGCCACCCTCCTCGCGGGCGGCAGCACGGAGGACGCGATCGACGCCGCCGTCGCCGAGCTGCCGGCCGGCGGCTGGTGCGCCAACGTCGTCACCGAGTGCCTGGCCGTCGGACCGGCCGCGCCGTGGGCCCTCGCCGCCCGCCTCGAGCGCGACGTCGTCGACCACGTCTACGCCTTCTCCAACCAGGCCCCGGAGACCCTCGGGCTTCTCCTCGCCCACCTCGCCGCGGCGAGCAGCGCGGAGGAGCTCCTCCTCGGGGCCCTGGCCCACCCGCGCCACGCCGACGCCCTCGTCCCGCTGGCCGGGGCGGTCGCCGGCGCGGCCTTCGGGGACGTCACGGGCGGCGCCCCGCTGCCGGTGCTCACCGGCACGAGCGTGCGCGCCCTCGCCGGCCTCGCCGTCGAGGACGTCCTCAGCGAGATCGTCACCGCCCAGAGAGACCGGTCCTCGGCCCGCACCTCGGAGGCAGCACGATGAACGACCTCCTGGACAAGATGACCGGGGCCGTGGTCGGCGCCGCCGTCGGCGACGCCCTCGGCGGCGCCACCGAGACGTACCTGCCGGACGAGATCCGCGAGCGGTGGGGCGGCTGGGTCGAGGGCGTGGTCGAGCCCTACCACCCGGACTGGCGCACCCGGAAGCCCACCGCGCCCTTCCACAAGGGCGACGGGCACGTCACCGACGACACCCTCATGAACCGGATGCTCGTCGAGGTCTACTGCGACAAGAGGGACCACCTCGACGCCTACGACGTCGCCGAGCGGCTCGTGCCCCGGCTGCTCACCCAGAAGGTGTGGGTGCCCGAGCTCGAGACGGAGACGGTGCTGCTCCAGCGCCTCGCCCTGGCGGAGAAGTACCTCTCCCTGCGGCTGCACTGGGCCCACGCCGACCCCCGCGAGGCCGGGGTCGGCAACGCGGTCAACTGCGGGGCGGCCATGTACGCCGCACCCATCGGCCTGGTCAACGCCGCCGATCCCGACGGCGCCTACGCCGAGGCCATCGAGGTGGCCGGGGCTCACCAGTCCTCCTTCGGCCGGGAGGCCGCCGGCGTCATGGCCGCTGCGGCCGCGACCGCGATGGTGCCCGGGGCGAGTGCGCAGGACGTCGTGGCGACGGCGCTGCGGCTGGCCCAGGACGGCACCCGGGCAGCGATCGAGGCGGTCGCCGAGGCCGCCGGCCGGCAGGACCACTGGACCGACGCGATCGCCACCGGGGCGGTGCGCGACGCCGTGCGCCCGTTCGACCTCGTCGCCGAGGGCTACCGGGACCGCGGCCTCGCCGCCCACCGGCCCAGCCGCCTCCACAGCATCGAGGAGCTGCCCGTGGCGCTGGGGTTCCTCCTCATCGCCGACGGCGAGTGGGAGTCCACGGTCCTCGGCGCGGTCAACTACGGCCGCGACTCCGACTCCATCGCCACGATGGGCGGGGCCCTCGCCGGGGCGCTCGGCGGTTCCGCGGCGGTCCGCGCCGACCTCGCCGAGACCGTGGCGACCGCGAGCCGGATGGACCTCGCCGCTCCCGCCCGTGACCTGGCCGCCGTCACGGTGGAGATCCGGCGCCGGGACGCCGAACGGCGTGCGGGTGTCGAGCGGGCCTTCGCCGGCCTCCTCGACGACGGCGGACCCGCAGCCGCCGCGGCACCCTCCGCACCGCGTGCGACGACGGGTGGGGGAGCCGGATGACCGGCACCGTCGTCGTCGTCGGGAGCGCCAACGTCGACCTCGTCGTCGACGTCCCGCGGCACCCGGCACCGGGGGAGACGATCCTCGGCGGCAACCTCCGCCGCACGCCCGGCGGCAAGGGCGCCAACCAGGCGGTGGCCGCTGCGCGCGCCGGGGGCGCGGACACGTGGTTCCTCGGCGCCCTCGGGCGCGACGAGGCCGCGGACCTGCTCCTCGACTCGCTCACGGGCGCCGGCGTGCGCACCGACCTCGTCGCCCGCACCGAGGAGCCCACCGGCACTGCGCTCATCTGGATCACCGACGACGGCGAGAACGCCATCATCGTCGCGCCCGGCGCGAACGCCGAGGTGACGGTGGACGCCGCCGCCGCCGGCCGTCTCGCCGTTGCCGACGTCGTCCTCGCCCAGCTGGAGATACCGCTGGAGACCGTGGTCGCCTCGGCCCGCGCCCGCCGCGGCGGCGCGCGGTTCGTGCTCAACGCCGCCCCGTCCCGGGACCTGCCGGCCCACGTGTGGGCCGAGATCGACGTCCTCGTCGTCAACGAGCACGAGGCCCGCGACCTGGCCGGCCCTGACCCCGTCGGGCACCACGGGAATCCCGGCGGGCTGGCCGCCGCCCTCCTCGAGCGGGTCCCCGCCGTCGTGGTCACGCTCGGCGGCGACGGCGCCCTGGTCGCCGAGCGCGGCAGCGAGCCGGAGACCGTGACGGCCCCGGCCGTCACCGCCGTCGACACCACCGGCGCCGGCGACACCTTCTGCGGCGTGCTCGCCGCGGCCCTGGCCGACGGCGCCTCCCTCGCCGACGCCGCCCGGCTCGCCGCCGCCGCCGGGGCGCTCGCCGTCACCCGGCCCGGCGCCCAGAACGCCGTCCCCACCGCCACCGAGACCGCCCGGCTCGCGAGGGAGCACGCGTGAGCTACAGCTTCGACCCCCTCGTCCCGCGCCCCATCGACGCCCCCACATCCGTCCCGCTCGAGGGTGGCGCCGACCTCACGGCACTCGACGTCGCCAAGATCTTCGCGGCGCCCGACGACCCCGCCGACTGGCCCCTGTGGCGGGCGCGCCTCACCGCCTGGCGTGAGGACGCCCGGCAGCGCCACGCCTACGACGGCGCCGCGTACGACCGGTCGGGCGCCCGATGGGCCGCGCGCTGCTTCACCGTGGCGCAGGTGTGGCTGTGGGACGAGCTGCTGTACTCCTTCGACGACCACCGCTTCACCCCCGAGCGTTTCGTCGACGACGCCCGGGAGCGGTTCGGCGGCCTCGACGCCGTCGTGCTCTGGCACGCCTACCCGGTCATCGGGATCGACGACCGCAACCAGTGGGACTACTACCGCGACGTCCCGGGGTTGGACCGGCTCGTGGCCGACCTGCACGCCGCGGGCCTGAAGGTCTTCGTCGACTACAACCCGTGGGACACCGGCACCCGACGCGGCGGCGACGACGTCACCGAGCTCGCCGCCCTCGTGCGGGACCTGCCGGCCGACGGTGTCTTCCTCGACACCCTCAAGAAGGCCGACCCGGAGCTCGTCGAGTCCCTCGAGCGCGCCCGCCCCGGCATCGTGCTGGAGGGCGAGTCCAAGCTGCCTGTCGAGCGGATCGTCGACCACAACGCGTCCTGGGCGCAGTTCTTCGCCGACAGCCCCGTGCCCGGCGTCCTGCGCGCCCACTGGTACGAGCGCCGCCACATGCAGCACCACATCCGTCGCTGGCACCGCGACCACACCGAGGAGCTGCAGTCCGCCTGGCTCAACGGCGTCGGGGTCATGGTGTGGGAGGTGGTGTTCGGCGTGTGGGTCGGGTGGAACCCCCGCGACGCTGCCACCGTGCGCCGCACGGTCACCGTGCAGCGCGCCGCCGCCGACCTGCTGCTCGAGGGCGAGTGGACCCCACTCGCCGAGATCTCACCCGACGCCCACGACGCGGGGATCTACGCCTCGACCTTCGCCCGCGACGGCGTGACGCTGTGGGCGCTGGTCAACCGCGGCGACGCCGACTGGACCGGCCCGCTGCCCGCCGACGGCATCGTGGTCGACCTGTTCAGGACCGACGGCGGCGCCGTGGCCGACACGGACACTGTCACCGACAGGAGCACCTTCAATCCCGTCACCGTCCCTGCCCGCTCGATCGGTGCCGCGCTCGCCGTCGCGCCCGGGGCCCGCGAGCCGGACTGGCTGCCCGGGCTCCGCGAGCGGCTCGCCACCATGCCGTTCGACGACGACGGCCACTTCCCGCACCGCCTCGCCCGCCGGCTGAGCCCGGTCGTCGCGGATGTTCCCGGCTCGGCTCCGAGCCCCTCGGTCCCGCCTGCCCCGGCCTCGCTCGCGGCTCGGACCGACGACGTGCCCGCGGACGCCGTCGTCGTCCCGGCAGGGGAGTACGTCCTCACCGTGCGATTCCGCGCCCGGGAGACCGGCATGTACCAGGGCGCGCCCTACGTCGACGAGTGGAAGCCGCTCGTCCCGCGCCTGCACGACGCCCGCACGCTCCAGCGCGACGGGCGGCTCGACCACGCCGTCGCCGTCGCCGCCTCCGAGGTCACCAACGCCCAGTTCGCCGCGTTCTTCGCCGCTACCGGCTACACACCCGCCGTCGCCCACCGCTTCCTCGCCCACTTCGACAAGGGCCGCCCGCCGGCCGGACGCGAGGACGAGCCGGTGACGTTCGTCGACCTCGACGACGCACGCGCCTACTGCGCCTGGCGCGGCGGGCGCCTGCCCACTGAGGACGAGTGGCAGCTCGCCGGCGAACGCGGCATCCGCCGCGGCACACCGGCGGTGTGGAGCTGGACCGACAGTGAGCACAGCGACGGCCGCACCCGCTTCGCGATGCTCAAGGGCGGCTCGGCGCATCAGTGCGAGGGCTCGGAGTGGTACTTCGACGGCGGCGTCCGCGCTGCTGACTTCACCGCCAAGCTCCTCGTCCCCGGCCTGGGCCTGGCCCGCAGCTCGAGCATCGGGTTCCGGTGCGCCTGGACCCTGGAGGACCAGTGACCGTCTCCCGCGACAAGACCGACGGCGCCCTGGCGGGCCTCACCGTCGTCGACGCCTCCACCCTCTTTGCCGGCCCGCTCGCCGCCGCGCACCTGGGCGACATGGGCGCCGACGTCGTCAAGGTCGAGCACCCCCGCCGGCCCGACCCCTCCCGCGGGCACGGCGCCAGCAAGGACGGGGTCAACCTGTGGTGGAAGACCCTCGGCCGCAACAAGCGCACCGTCACCGCCGACCTCGGCTCCGACGGCGGACGCGAGGTCTTCCTCGCCCTCGCCGGCCGGGCCGACGTCGTCATCGAGAACTTCCGCCCCGGCACCCTGGAGCGCTGGGGGCTCGGCTACGACGAGCTCTCCGCCGCCAACCCCGGGCTCGTCCTTGCCAGGGTCTCCGGGTTCGGCCAGATCGGCCCGTACCGAACCCGCCCCGGGTTCGGCACCCTCGCCGAGGCGATGAGCGGGTTCGCCGCCATGACCGGCGAGCCCGACGGCCCGCCCACCCTCCCGCCCTTCGGCCTCGCCGACGGCATCGCGTCGCTCGCCACGGCGTACGCGATCATGACCGCCCTGCACGCCCGGCAGGCCACCGGGCGAGGCCAGGTGGTCGACGTGTCGATCATCGAGCCGATCCTCGCCATGCTCGGCCCCCAGATCACCCGGTGGGACCAGACCCGCACCGTCCAGCCGCGCACCGGCAACCGGTCGAGCAACAACAGCCCCCGCAACACCTACCGCACCGGTGACGGCCAGTGGGTGGCCGTGTCGAGCTCGGCCCAGTCGATCGCCGAGCGGATCATGCGGCTCGTCGGCCGGCCGGACCTCGTCGACGAGCCGTGGTTCGCCAGCGGCCACGAGCGCGCCCAGCACGCCGACGTCATCGACGAGGCCGTCGGGGCGTGGATCGGCCGGCGCACCCGCGACGAGGTGGTCGCCGCCTTCGAGGAGGCCCAGGCCGCTGTCGCGCCGGTGTACGACGCGCACGACATCGTCGAGGACCCGCAGTTCCGAGCGCTCGGCACCGTCCACGAGATCGACGACCCTGAGCTCGGCCCCATGCTCATGCAGGGCCCGTTGTTCCGGCTCTCCGGCAACGACGGCGTCATCGCGTTCACCGGCCGGCCGCCGGGCGCCGACACCGACGCCGTCCTCGGCGAGCTCGGCTTCACCCCCGAGCGGATCGCGGCGCTGCGGGACGAGGGCGCCGTATGACCCGGCCCGTGCTCACGCTCCTGTACGTCCCGGGCGACCGGCCCGAGCGCGTCACCAAGGCCCTCGCCACCGACGCCGACATCGTCATCGTCGACCTCGAGGACGCCGTCGCCCCCGCCCACAAGGACCGGGCCCGCACCGAGACGGCCCGGCTGCTCACCGACGCCGGCCGGCCGGTCCAGGTGCGCATCAACCACCCGGACACCCCGTGGCACACCGACGACGTCGCCATGCTGGACGCCCTGCCGGGCGACGTGGGCGCCCGGGTGCCGAAGGTCGAGTCGGCGGGGCAGGTCCGTGCCCTCGCCGGCGCCCTGCCCGGCCGGAGCCTGCACCTGCTTCTCGAGTCGGCCATCGGCGTCGAGCGAGCTTTCGAGATCGCGACTGCGTCGGACCAGGTGGCCTCGGTCGGGCTCGGGGAGGCCGACCTGCGTTCGGACCTGCGGCTGAGCGACGACGCCGGCCTGGCGTGGGTGCGCAGCCGCGTCGTCGTCGCCGCCCGCGCCGCCGGGTTGCCGTCCCCGCACATGTCCGTCCACCCGCACGTTCGCGACCTCGACGGGCTCACCGCCTCGTGCCGCGAGGGGAAGACGCTGGGGTTCCTCGGCCGTGCCGCCATCCACCCCGCCCAGCTCGGCCCGATCCGCGAGGCGTTCCGCCCCAGCGACGCCGAGGTCGAGCGGGCCCGCACCGTCGTCGCGAGGGTGGGTGACGCGCGTACCGACGGCGTCGGGGCGATCGCGCTCGAGGACGGCACGTTCCTCGACGTCGCCATGGTCCAACAGGCCCGGGCCGTCCTCGCCCTCACCGAGGACTGAACAGTTCAGCGTCCACGATTCTCAAGGGAGAGAACCATGAGGAACCGCCTCACCCGCCGGGTGCTCGCCGGAGCCGGGGCCGCCGTGCTCCTCGGCGCCGGCGCGCCCGCCGCCCTGCCCGCCCTCGCCGCCGAGACGGGCACGGTGCTCACCGCCCAGGCCCCCTCGGACGCCGTCGGGACCATCGACTACACCGTCTACCTGCCCGCCGGGTACGACGCCGGCGACGCCGAGTACCCCACCGTTTACCTCCTCCACGGCCGCGGCGACACCCAGGCGGCGTGGCAACGCGTCGCGGGCGACCTCGACGAGATGATCGCCGCCGGCACCATCCAGCCGATGGTCGTCGTCATGCCCGATGCGCCGTGGAACGAGCGCGGGAGCTGGTACACCGACTCGCTCTACACCGGGGACAAGGCGACCGGGGCGGGCGCGGGCATGTCCGTCGAGACCGCCTTCACCGAGGACCTCGTCGAGCACGTGGACGCCACCTACCGCACCGTCGAGGACCGGGCCGCCCGCGCGGTCGGCGGGTACTCCATGGGCGGCGCCGGGGCGCTGCGGTTCACCCTCGCCCACCAGGACACGTTCTCCGCCGGCATAGTCCTCAGCCCGGCGGTCTACGTCCCCCAGCCGCCCGCGGACTCCTCGACCCGCGACTACGGCGCCTACGGCGTCGGGCACAAGCTCTTCGACAAGCACCGGTACACCGAGCTCAGCTACCCGACCGCCCTCGAGGCGCTCGACCCCGGCCTGCCGGTGCACCTGTTCATCGCCGTGGGCGACGACGAGTGGGCGAACCCCGACCCCGCCGACGCCAGCCACGACCTCGACTTCGAGTCTGCCCAGCTCTACAACACCGCCCGCCGCGTCGACGGCGTGACCGCGGAATTTCGGGTCCTCGACGGCGGCCACGACTGGGACGTGTGGCAGCCCGCCTTCCGTGAGGCAATCACCGACGTCTCCGCCCGCCTGCGCACCACGCCGGCAACGCCGTGGGACGCCGAGCTGCTGGGCACGAGCGGTGACGACCGCGCGGGCGGTGCGCTCGCGCTCGACGACGGCACGCTGATCGGCCTCAACGTCGGGGCTGCCTACGCCGACGTCCCCTACGCCGGCGCGATGGACGTCGTCCTCGAGCGGCGGGCCGCGGACGGCAGCGTGGCCTGGCGTCACGCCCTGACCACCGCGGCCAACGACCGCGCGTACGGCGTCGTCGCCGGGAGCGACGGCGGCGTCGTCACGGCCGGGTACACCCGCGGCGACCTCGACGGCGCCCACCCGTCGGGCGCGAGCGACGACGCGTTCGTCGCCGGGATCGACGCCGCCGGTGCGCGCGAATGGACCACCCAGTTCGGTGACCCGGCCGCCGCGGACCGCGTCTACGCCGTCGCCTCCGACGGGGCGGGTGGCGCGTTCGTGGCCGGGTACACCAGCGGCAGCGTCGACGGCCCCAGCGCCGGCGACAAGGACGCTCTCGTCGCCCGCGTCACCGCCGACGGCGCCCTCGCGTGGGTGAAGCAGATCGGCGGCACCGGCGAGGACAAGGCCCTCGCCGTCGCACCGGCGCCCGACGGCGGGGTGTACGTGGGCGGGGTCGCCGGTGGCGCCATGCCCGGCGGTGCCGCCGCGGGCGGCCTTGACGGCTGGACCGCCCGGCTCACCGCAGCCGGCGATGTCGCCTGGCTGAACCAGCACGGCACCGGCGACACCGACCAGGTGAGCGGGCTCGAAGTCCGCGACGACGGCACCGTCATCGCCGTCGGCCACACCGGCGGCCAGCTCGGCGCCACGGCGTTCGGGGACAAGGACGCCTTCGCCCTCGCTCTCGCCGACGACGGCTCGGAGCTGTGGACCACCCAGCTGGGCACGGCGACCGACGACCGCGGCGTCACCGCCGTGTCTCGCGCCGACGGCTCGGTGCTGCTCGTCGGAACGACCTACGGGCCGATCGGTTCCCAGGTGGGCGGGGTGGATGTGTTCACCGCCGTGCTCGACGCGAGCGGCGCGGTGGGGGAGCGCAGCCAGTTCGGGTCCGGCGACCGTGACGGTGCCGACGAGTGGGACGAGGCGAACCTCTACGCCGCGGGTGCGCCCGATGGCAGCGTGCTGGTCTCCGGCCTCAGCTTCGGCGCTCCGGACGGCCAGACCAACGCGGGAGCCGGTGACGTGTTCACGATGACCATCGCTCCGTAGCGGTCGGCCGCCCCCGGAGCTGCGCTCCGGGGGCGGCGGTATCACTGGAGATGAGGACGCCGGCTGCCTAATCTCGCCAGCTGGGGACGCAGGAGGTGCTCTGTGAGCATGAGTTGACTGAGCTGACGCCGAGGACCGCGCATCGGGATGGGTGCGGGCCGCCTCGACGGGCCATGCACCGTCGATCAACACACCTCGCCATCGACCGCTACACACCCTCCACCACCGAGCCCGTTCGCCGGGTGATGATCTCTAGGCGATTTCAGGTGGCATGCGGTCGCTGACTGAGGTCTCCTTAAGCGCACGGGGCAGTAGCCCTCCGTGGCGGCCGACCAGATCGACGGGCAGCCATTCGGCAAGCTGGGCTAGTTTGCGTGCTGGGCAACCACCTCTGATAGAGGGGCAGTGCCACCGTCGCGCTCCAGAGCCCAGAATTCGAACCCGCTGAGGTTTGTGACTCCTAGGTGCCAGGCGGCGTCGTCGAGGGAGTCAAACTCATGAATGCCATCGATTAGAACTGTGCCATCGTCGCTGATGACCGCGTCCACCACCCACTCCGGGTCCACTGGGTCCAGTAGGTCGCCTGGCTTGAGGATTCCCGCTCCTACCATCTCCGACAGCGCCGGTTCGGGAGGACGGATCTCCTCGATAAATACTGGCTCGTCAGTGAGTCGGCTTGAACTTCCGCTGAGCACCGCAAAGGCGTCGCGAATTACTTCTGAGATTCGTTCGCGCCGTGCCTCGAGAAAATCGTCGTACCGCATGTGCTGCCATTCATCTGGGAGCGCGTGCCAATAGTACTGCCTCGCGAGCCACTCTTCATCGCCTCCGCGCTCGGCCACGAGGTCAGGCCAGTACTCTGCTGGCGGTCTGTCCGAGATTCTGATGTTTGTGGCCCAGTCGGTTGGCGCGAAATTTGCGACCTGATTGATGCGCTTGGTGTCGTGGATGTCCAGGACGGCTTCCTGGTATGCGCGCGGGAACAGGTGATGGCCCTCCAATCCCTTGACGGCCGGCAGTGTCGGATCCATCCACTCCCGGACGGGCATGCGGAGCATGAACATGTCAGCGTTGAGAGTATTGAGTGCTGCCAGATAGCACTGATAGATCGGGGAGAAGGCTGTGCTCGAGCTGACCAATAGCTGGGGTACATTGAATGACCAGAAGTCGTCAGTCAGGGTCGTCTTGATTGTCTGGTTAATGAGACGTTCGAAGCCATCCGAGTCGCCCTTCGTCAGCCCTCCGAACGCGTCCAGGTCTCGTTGGAGTTGAGACTCGCCTGATCCGGTGTACCGCGATGTCATCTGGGACATGAAGACCCATCGCGCGATCAGTGAGCGGAGCCGCTGCAGGTCGACGCCAAACCGGTTCCGGCCGAGGAGAAATATGACGTAGCTATAGACGAGGTTGGTGTTGGACGTGATGCCCTTGTTTGACCGAAATCCGGCCGATTGAACCGCGTGGACGAACTCAGTCCAGTTGACCCGATCGGTGACGATCGGCAACGCCTTCTGCAAGAGGTTCAGTTCACGTTCCTGCCGCTCCGGATCAACGACGCCGGTCGAACGATCCTTTGCCTGCAGTGCCGCGTAGGCGTCGAGCAGTTTTGCTCGGTTCTGGCCAACGGCGACCATGGCGCGCACGACATGGCCCGTCTCGACTGCCAAGAAGGGGTTCTTCGGTGTCCAATCGATCCGCATACCAGCGATCTCGGTGGCCCGGTCCGGGCTGATCCGTGAATTCCGTGCGAAGTGCTCGATGCCGTCGCGCCCCTCAGGCCAGAACACGCTCAGCCACGTGAGGATGTAGTCGTAGGCCTTGAGGCTGACGCCCTCTGAGTTGATTCTCACGAAAATATCAGCGACAGTCCGCTTCTCGACCTCACTCTGGATGTGGACCACTTGGAACGAGTAGTTCCGGAGCGCGTCGAGCTTCACGAAGACTTTCGTGAGTTCCCTCTCCTTCCCGCGACTGAGATCTTGGCCAGACGCCAGGAAGCGCTCGACAAAAGTGTCGTGCGCTTCAATGGGTGAGTAGAAGGCAGTCGAGATGTCCTCGACCCAGAACACTGAGCGCGCAAGGACGGGTGAGCGAACATCGAACTTCTCGGTAAACGGGTTGAAGGAGATGGTGATCGACTTATTGCGGTACGCCTCATCGCGCACCGGCAGCCCCTTCATCGCGGCGTAAAGGCTTGTGAGGCGCTGTTGGCCGTCAACGATCTGGTGTGCTGCTTCCACTTCGCCGGGCCCGGATATCGCCCTGGTCTCGCCCGTCGCGGTCACGTCCCAGAACATCAGTTCCCCGACAGGGTAACCGCGGTACATCGAGTCGAATAGGTCGCGGACCTTGGTCGCCGGCCACACAAATGGGCGCTGCAGATCTGGCAGCCGGATGCTGCCCTTCTGTACTCCTGAGACCAGTTGGTCGACCTGCCATGGTGTTGGCTTGAAAATGGCCCCCATCAGTGAACTACCTCGCTCTCGTCGATCTACCTGACACACCGTATGCGCCCGCGCGAGATCCTTGCGCCCGACTCGTCGCGGAAGTTGGATTGCTCTACCCGGTGATGCATCAAGACGCGAGCACTCGCGGAGGTTGATAGTCGCGCGGGGTCGGCTCGCTGGCGTGGTGGTGGTTCTTGTCGCGGTGGACGACCGGACGGTGTCGGACGACCGCGAAGCGCATGGCGCCTCCATCGATTGGGTCCGCGGTCAGCACGGACGGATATGAGGTTTTTGTCTAGACATGTGCATGTCCTCTCCAATGGGTTTCAGACGCCCGAGAACCCTTACGGAAGGACATCGTCGTCATGCCCAAGAAGCCACTCGTCGCCGGAGCGCTCGCGTGCGCGCTCGCCGGCGGTCTGGCCTCTGCCGCTGTGGCAGCCCCCGCGGCTGACGTCAGCGTGCGCCAGCCCGCGTGGAAGCAGGAGTTCAGCCCCGAGCCGTTCTCGGCCGACGTCCTCGCGGCCACCTACCCCTCGGACTCCTCCTACGACTACATCCCCCTGCTCCGTGGGTTCACGGACCTTCGGGAGAACCACCCCGAGATCCTGGAGCTCAACCTCGCCACGACGGTCGAGATCAACTCCGGTGCCGACGTCGAGCAGCAGGAGCGCGCGATCGTCGACCCGTACGCCGACATGTCGGTCTCGATGGCCGATGGGCTGGGGGAGACGCTCGGGCAGATCTACCTGGACGCCCTGGCGGAGGACCGTCTGCCGAAGACCGAGGCCCTGATCTCCAAGACCGGGCAGCGGCTCGCCGGCCCGTCCGCCTCGACGAACCCGGCGAAGAACTTCTACGACTACGACCGCCCGTACGTCGCCCACCCCGAGCTCATCACGTACTACGACAAGGAGGGTGGGGACGCCTACGGCTCCACCGGCGGCGCCTGCCCCTCCGGTCACACGAGCCAGGCGTTCTGGCAGGGCACGGCACTGGCGACCCTCCTGCCCGAGCTCGCCCCGCAGATCCTCGCCCGCACCTCCGAGGCCGGCCACAACCGCGTGGTCATGGGCGTGCACTACCCGCTCGACGTCATCGGCGGCCGGATGATGGGCCAGAAGATCGTCGAGCGCCGCTGGTCGGACGAGGAGTTCCACCCGCTCCTGGAGGCCGCCTCCGAGGAGCTGCACGCCGTCCTCGAGTCCGACTGCGGCGTCCCGCTGACCGCGTGCGTCGCCCGGGACGAGGACTACCTGGACGACGGCGAGGCGGTCGACCTCTACGAGGATCGGATGACCTACGGCTTCCCGCAGGTCGAGGAGCCCGGCCGGGAGATGAGCGTTCCCGAGGGCGCCGACTCCCTCCTCATCGCCAGCCACCCAAACCTCACTGCCGAGCAGCGCCGTCAGGTCCTCGAGCTCACCTCGATCGACTCCGGCTACCCGCTCGACCTCACCGACGAGGGTGACGATAGCTGGCAGCGGCTCAACCTCGCTGCCGCCATGGCCGCCGACGTGCGGAGCACCCCCGACGGCGACGTCGCCCTCATCGCCGCCGACCGGTAGACCCCCCGGACCGGTCCCGCCGCCCCGAGCCGGGCGGCGGGACCCGTGCTGTCGGCGCCCGGTCAGCCGACCTGGGTGCGGATCTCCTCCAGCCGCGCCACGGCCTCGTCGAGGAGTGCCTCGTCGGTACCGCGCACGACGATGTTCGTGCCGTAGAGCTCGCCCTCGCGGAACGGGTAGGACCCGACGCTGAGGTCCGGCATCGCCTCGGCGAGCTCGCGCAGCGGGGAGGCGATCCGGCCCTCGCCGACGGCGAAGCGCACCTCACGCGACAGGCGCGGGGCGCCGGCCTCGAGTGTGGGCAGGATGGTGGTGAGCATCGCGACGAAGATGCTCGGCACGCCGGCCATGACGTGGACGTTGCCGATGCTGAACCCGGGCGCGCCGGAGAGGTCGTTGACGATGAGACCGGCGCCGTCGGGGATGCGCGCCATCCGCAGTTGGTCGGAGGTGGCGGTGCGTCCGCGGGCGACCAGCGCTGCCTCGAGGATGGCGCGGGCGTCCTCGCGCACGTCGATCCCGACGCCGAAGGCCGCGGCGACGGCGTCGGCGGTGATGTCGTCGTGGGTCGGGCCGATCCCGCCCGAGGTGAACACGTGCGTGTGCGCGGACCGCAGTGCGTTGATCGCGGCGACGATGACGTCGTGGTCGTCGGGCACGACCCGGATCTCGCACAGGTCGATCCCCACCCGGGTCAGCTCCCCGGCGAGGTGGTACGCGTTGGCCTCGCGGGTGCGGCCGGAGAGGATCTCGTCACCGATGACGAGGATGGCGGCGGTCGGGTTGGGCATGGTCCGGAGCCTAATGGGGCTACATCATGTCTCTCCGCTCGGAGCAGACTTGGTGTCCGAGCCGCTGGCGGGTGAGCACTCTCGCAGCCAGGTCCTTTGAGAGACCTACGCCTAGATCGTGCCCCTGCCGGTTGGCGAGGAGGAAGAGCGCTGGTGGGATGTCGTGCCGATGCGAGCACTGATCCATTAGGTCGCAGCTGGTCCTCCTCGGGTGGCTCTGGTCGAGAGGAAGGGACTGGAAGAACGAATGCTGTTCATCGGCGATGACTGGGCCGAGGACCATCACGACATCGCGATCATCGACGACGCCGGGCGGCTGCTGGCCCGGCGCCGACTGGACGAAGGCATCAAGGGCGTCGAGAAGCTCCATGCCGTGGTGGCCGACCACCTGGACGAGGACGACGATGCCGGCGAGGTGCTGGTGGGGATCGAGACCGACCGCGGCCCGTGGGTCCAGGCCCTCCTCGCGGCCGGGTACGTCGTCTTCGCGATCAACCCGCTCCAGGCGGCCCGCTACCGGCAACGGCACGGCACCTCGGGGGCCAAGTCCGACAAGGGCGACGCCCTGGTGCTCGCCGAGATCGTCCGCACCGACCGGACCCACCACCACCCCATCAGCGGGGACAGCGAGATCGCCGAGCAGGTCAAGGTCCTGGCCCGCTCGCACCAGTCGCTGATCTGGGCCCGTCAGCGCCAGGTCAACACGTTGCGCTCGAACCTGCGCGAGTTCTACCCCGCGGCCCTGGCCGCTTTCGGCACCGACCTGGCCGACCGCGACGCCCTCGCGGTCCTGGCCGCCGCGCCCGGCCCGGACGCGGGCGCGCGGCTGACCCCGGCGCGGGTGCAGGCCCTGCTGCGCAGGGCCGGGCGGCGACGCTACGTGGCCCAACGGGCCGAGGAGATCGTGGCGGCCCTGCGCGGCGAGCAGCTGCGCGCCCGGGCCGGGATCGAGACGGCCTACACCGCCACCACCGCCGCGCTGGTCGCGGTGATCAAGGAGCTCAGCGCCCAGATCGCCGCCCTGGAGGGGCAGGTAGAGGCGTGTTTTGGCCAGCACCCGGACGCTGAGATCTACCTCAGCCAGCCCGGCCTCGGGGCCGTGCTCGGCGCCCGGGTGCTCGCCGAGTTCGGGGACGACCCCGACCGCTACGCCGACACCCGGGCGCGGAAGAACTACTCCGGGATGAGCCCGATCACCCGCGCCTCGGGCAAGAAACAGGTCGTCCTGGCCCGCTTCGCCCGCAACCGTCGTCTCGGCGACGCCCTGTACCTGCAGGCCTTCTGCGCACTGAACGTCTCCCCGGGCGCGCGGGCCTACTACAACGCCCGCAGGGCCCGCGGCGCCACCCACCACCAGGCCCTGCGCGCCGTCGCGAACCGCCTCGTCGGCATCCTCCACGGCTGCCTGCGCCACCACACGCTCTACGACGAGCACACCGCCTGGCACACCACCGAGAACACCGGCGAAACCCTCGCCGCTTGACACGTTAGAACCGTGGGATGTCTAGGCGCCCGCCGGCGCCTCGTCCCGGCGGAGGCGTCACGACCCAGTGATCTCCGCCAGCCGGGCACGGAGGATGCGCTCGACGACGTCGTCGGGCAGCGGGTGCTCGGCCGTGAAGCGCACGGTGCCCTTCGACAGCGAGTAGCCCGCGAGCTCGTCGCGCACGGTGTCGATCGCGGCCGGTGAGAACGGGAAGAGCGAGAGGTGCCTGGCCGCGGCGACGACGCTGACGAACGGCTTGCCGGCCACGCGCAGCGCCGGCATCCCGTAGCTCATGCCCTGCTCGGCGTCGGGCGCGAGCCGACGGGCGATGTCGACCACGTGCTGCAGCACCTCCCGCGACGGCGAGGGGACCTCCGCGATGGCGTCGTCGACCGTTCCCATGGCTCCACGGTGGGGGAGGAACCGTCGCCGCGGAGTCGTAAAGGGCGTGGACCGACCGTGCGCGACAGGGCTTCGCCCTCGCACGAAGTGCCTGTGCAGGTGAAGGATGAGTCCGGTTCGGGGGTGATCGGGTGAGCCGGGAGTCGGAGCAGGCCAACCGCCGACTGCTGCGCGCCCGCGACGCCATGGACCGCGCGTACACCGAGCCGCTCGACATCCCCGCCCTCGCGCGGATCGCACTCGTCTCCGACGCCCACTTCATCCGGACGTTCAAGCGCACGTTCGGCGAGACGCCGCACCGCTACCTCCAGCGCCGGCGGGTCGAGCGCGCGATGCACCTCCTGCGCGAGACCGACCGGTCCGTCACCGATGTCTGCATGAGCGTCGGGTTCACGAGCCTCGGGACGTTCAGCCGGACCTTCCGCGAGGTGGTCGGTCAGTCACCGAGCGAGTTCCGCGCCGCCGTCCCGCCTCCTGCGGTCCCGACCTGCTTCACCAAACGGTGGGGGAGACCGAGCAGTTTCGGAGAAGCCTCACCGACGCCCGGCTGAATAGCGTTCTGTTCATCAGCCGCCCCGCCCGGGCGGCCCGAACGAGGAGCACGTCATGATCACCACGCTGCGCATCAGTCAGGTCTACGTCCTCGACCAGGACGAGGCGCTCGACTTCTACGTCGGCACCCTCGGCCTCGAGCTCGCCGACGACATGAACTTCGGCCCCATGCGGTGGCTCACCGTCAAGGCACCGGACGGGCACCAGATCCTGCTCGAGCGGCCGGCCCCGCCGTCGATGGACGAGCGCACGGCCGAGCAGGTCCGCGACCTGCTGACCAAGGGCGCCGCCGGCGGACACCTCTTCTTCACCGCCGACGACGCCCAGGGCATGTACGAGCAGCTCGTCGAGCGCGGCGTGGACATCACCGACGAGCCCACCGCCCGTCCGTACGGTCTGGACTTCGGGCTGCGTGACCCGTTCGGCAACCACATCAGGATCGCGGAGCTGTCCGACGTGCCCGCCGGCGCATCCCACCGCTGATCCGCTGCCCGCCCGACCAGCCGTCGGCCGCGCGCCCGCCGCGCACCACTCCGCCTCCGGCGTACGGCCCCGCCGCCCGTGGCTGGCGGCGGGGCCGTGGCCTCAGCTCGCGGTTCTGGCCACCGCCTGTTGGGTCGCCGGCACGTGAGCTGCGTCGTCGGCCCCGCGCACGGTGAGCACCGCCATGGCGAGGAACGCCACGAGGAACAGGGCGCCGGCGAGGTAGCCCGCCCACATGCTCAGGCCGGACAGGCCGAACTCGACCACGACGAACGCGATAAGGACGACGCCGAGCCACCGGGGCCCGTAGCCCGCGCGGAGCAGAGCCGCGCCGAGGAGGATCAGGCCCAGCACGGTCCCGATCAGCCCGAGCGCCATGTAGGGCAGCAGCCCGGCCTCTGTGCGCTCAAGCAGCTCGACGTGGGTGGTGGCGTCGCCGGCGCCGGCCGCCATGGCGAGGATAACGGCGTTGAACCCGGCGTGCGCGGCGTGCCCGAACGCCTGGAGCACCACGAGGGCGGCGGCGAGGAACGCCAGGCGCGGGGGGCGCGGGAACACCTGCACGGCAACCCCCACCACCCCGACGGCCACGAGGAGCTGGGAGAAGGCGAACAGGTGCGCCGAGACGGCGGCCGTGCCGGGATCCCCGGCGATCTCCGCCAGCCAGTCGGCGTGAGTGCCGGAGAAGTCCGGCATGAGGAGGATGCTCACGACCGTCGTGACGCCGGCGAGGGCGAGCGCGAGCGCGAGGGCGACGGTCCAGCGCACCGCGGGCGAGGTGAGGTGATTCATGTCCGGGCTCCTGTGGTGAGGGCGGTCCCGACGACGTCGCCGGGCTGGTCCCGACGCTAGGGATCGCGCGGGTCGCGCGGCATCGGCGCCAGGTCGTCGGCCCATGGGACTCGGGTTGGCCGGCCGGTGCCGCGGGATCAACCCGGGTTGACCGCTTTGTCCACCTCAGGACGACACCGCGCACACCCCGCCATGTCTAGATTGGGCGCTGTGGACCGCTCGGCCCGTCGGGAACGGGCGCTGGACGCCGGCGTCGCGGCGCTCGTCGCCGTGCTGGGCCTCGTCGAGGTCTGGCTGCCGATGGAGTCGGTCGTCGGCACGGGCTCACCCGTGGTCAGCTCGATCGGCATCGTGACGGTCGCGACGCTGCTCTCCCAGCGCCGCGCCCGACCCCGGGTCGCCCTCGCCGCGCTCGCGATGTGGCCGGTCCTCGGCGTCCTCGTGGGCGGCGAGCTCCAGGTGCTCTTCTTCGGCCAGCTCGTCCCGATGCTCGTCCTCGTGTACTCCCTCGCCCGGCACGCGCCGGGCCGATTGCGCTGGGTCAGCGCGATCGCCGCGGCGGCGATGGTCGTCGTCGCCGACGTGTTCCTCCCGCTCCTTCGCGACCCCGGCGAGCTGGTCTTCCACTGGGGTGCCCTGACCCTGGCGTTCCTGTGCGGGCACGGGTTGCGGGTCTCGGCCGAGCGGGCCGCGGCCGCGGCGGTGCGGGCGCACCGCGCCGAGCTCGAGGCGAGGGAGCGGGCCGCGGCCGCCGTCGCCGAGGAACGCGGCCGGATCGCTCGCGAGCTGCACGACATCGTCGCCCACGCCGTCGGCGTCATCGTGGTCCAGGCCGGCGCCGCCGAGCAGCTGGTCGAGGACGACCCCGCGTTCGCGCGCAAGGCCCTGGGCGCCATCCGCACCACGGGCGCCGGCGCGCTGACCGAGATGCGCCGGATGGTCCACATGCTGCGTGAGCTCGAGCCGGCCGGGGCCTTCGCTCCGCAGCCGGGGGTCGACGCCCTGCCTGAGCTCGTCGGGGCCGTACGCGAGTCGGGGCTCGACGTCGACGTCGAGGTCACCGGTGAGCGCACGCCGCTCGCCGCGGGCCTGGACCTGACCGCCTACCGGATCGTCCAGGAGGCGCTGACCAACGTCCGCCGGCACTCCGCCGCCGGGCGGGCACAGGTGGTCCTGCACTTCGGCGAGGACGACCTGCGCATCCGGGTGCGCGACGACGGACCAGCCCGGCCGGCCGACGGCGAGCCCGGGCACGGGATCGTCGGGATGCGCGAGCGGGCGGCACTCTTCGGCGGCACCCTCACCGTCACAAACGGCAGCGGCTTCACGGTGGACGCCGTCCTGCCCTTGGAGGGGGCGTGAGCACCCCGACGCCGTCGACGACGGTGCTCGTCGTCGACGACCAGGAGCTCGTCCGCACGGGCTTCCGGCTCATCCTCGAACGGGCCGGCCTCGACGTGGTGGGGGAGGCCGAGGACGGCCGGGCCGCCGTGACCGCCGTCGCTGAGCTGCGCCCCGACGTCGTCCTCATGGACATCCGCATGCCCCGCCTCGACGGCGTCGCCGCCACCCGGGAGATCCTCGCCGGGCCGCCGCCGCACCCGCGGATCGTGGTGCTGACGACGTTCGACCTCGACGAGTACGTGTGGTCCGCCGTCCGGGCCGGCGCCGCCGGGTTCCTCCTCAAGGACGTCGCCCCCGACGACCTCGTCCACGCCGTCCGGGTGGTCGCCCGCGGGGAGTCGATGCTCGCCCCGGCGCTCATCACGCGGATGCTGACCCAGTTCGCGCGCCGACCCCCGGCCGGTCAGCGACCGACCGAGCTGAGCGCGCTGAGCGAGCGAGAGACCGAGGTGGTGCGGCTCGTCGCGCGGGGGCTGTCGAACGCCGAGGTCGGCGCCCGGCTGTTCCTCAGCGAGGCGACCGTCGAGACCTACGTCTCCCGGGTGCTGACGAAGCTCGACCTGCGCGACCGGGTGCAGATCGCCGTCGTCGCGTACGAGTCCGGGCTGGTCCAGGCGGGGGAGCCCGGCTGACGACCGCGCAAACGCCGTCGGTGCAGGGCACGACCCCCAGCAGGGGCGGACTCGCGTATGAACGACGTGGCTATCGGAACTGTCTTCCCGCCAGCGCGGGTGCGGCGGCGCGAGTAGCCCGTACAGGGTAGGGATCGGGTCGGGTTCACGCCATCTGCCTGGTGACCGTCGGTCCCGCGGACTCTTGTGCGGTACGGAAGCGATAAGAAGGTCCTCGAGTGGTACCGCGAAACCGAGGTGAGAGTGCCAACACGGACAGCCTCGACGCGTCGCAGCCTTCATCGACGTAACCGATTGACGGCTCGGTACGGGCTACTCGATCCCGAAGTCGAACCCACCCTGCTGGTGGTGTCCGAACCGCTCCCTCAAGAAGTTGCCCGTGCTGGTTAGGTCGGCGGAGCTCTGCCGGTGACGGTTTGCGTGGAGCGTCTCTGCCTGCCGGGCGAGGAGCTGGATCTGGCTCTCGAGCTCCTCGTCTGCGGTCCTGCCATTCGGCTGGCGGATTCCCACCATGTCTGGAGGAATTGCGAGGTAGTTCCGAAGGACGGCGGGCAGGTATTCCTTCACCATGGCACCAAGTTCGTACTGGAAGCGAGCGTCTGCGGTGGGTTGGCGCTTCTCGGCGTCCAGTACCGAGTCGAGTGTCTGACACGTCTCGAGGATGGTGACGTAGGACTCGGAAGGGATGCGGTACTTGTTCTGCTTTGCCTGGGCCGCTACCCAGGCGAGAGCGGGCGCGAAGTCGTCGTTGGTGGGGCGAGGGGGCAGTGCGGCCGCCTGAGGACCCGGGTAAGGGAGCGGTGGGGCCTGGGGCGCTTTAGGGCCGGCAACGTACTGCGGCTGGGGACTCGCGCTCTTGCGGCGTAGCCACAGGTCTCGAACCTGATATGAGCGAATACCGGACGCCACCATGGCACCGAGCCCGAGAAAGGCCGAGACGGCACTCCCGGTAGGCAGGCTGATGGCGATGACGAATGCGACCGCGTACGCGATCCCCTCGAGGAGCACTCTTCTACGCTTTGAGCTGAGGCCGATGATCAGCAGCAAGAAGGCGATGAACGGGAAAAGGAAGACAACTGCGCCAACTTTGACCGCGTTCTTGAACGTGAATCGTGTCATATTCAGGCCTTCGGGGCATGGTTGGTGGCGGCGTCGGTCGCGTGGCTTCGCTCGAGTTGCAGGCGGGCGCGGTTGACCTGGCCCTCCAATACCTGCACCGTCTGCTTCATCGACTGCGCTGCCTCGGCCTTGTAGCGGTCGATCTCGTCCATTGCCTGGAAGACGTTGTCGAACGCTTGCTGCAGTTTGCCTGGGTCGATCGTCGCCTTGACGGCGTTCTGGTGCACGGCGGCGCCCTGCGACCGGAGGAGTTCCGATGTGGACATGATCATGTTCGATGTGGTCGAGTTGAGGGCCTCAACCTGCGCAAGCACGATCTTCTGCTGTGCCAGTGCTTGGGCCACGATCACCGCGACCCGTAGGGCAGCTAACGTTGTGTCCAGCGCCCGGTCGACGCCCTTGACTAGCTCGGAGTTGTTCTTTTTAACCACGTCGAGTGCGAGGTAGCCCTGGATCGAGACAGCCATCTGCGTCATCAGGTCCTGATGCCGCTGGCGGACGTAAAACAGTGCATCGGCCTCGAGGGTCGTCGCGTCCTCGGCGCGCCCCTCGTTGCGGAGTTCCACCGTGCGCCGCTCGAGCTCGGCCCCGAGGTGGCCGGCGAGCACTGCGTAGTTTGCGAGTTGCCCCATCGACGACCAGAGAGCGTCCCGCTCGGTCTGGATGGCAGCGTTGTCGTGGCGCAACTCGTCCTGCCCTCCCTTGAGCGCCCTGGTGATCGCATCGAGCTGCTGTTGCGCTGACTCGAACTTCAGGAAGTAGCGCTGCACCGCACTGCCACCTGGAAGGAAACGCAAGACGCGCTTCGTGCCTGTCAGGTCGTGGCGTTTGGGGTCCAGCTCGGTGACGATCTGACGGAGCTCGACGAGAGTGCTCCCCGTTCGCGACGCCGGGTCTGCGCCACTCGCAGCGAGGGCGGCTGCGGGCCTCCTCAACATCCTGTTGGAGGAGGCACTCGCTTGCTGCATCGCGCCCTCCCCGAGCCGGGTCAGCTGCGCCAGCTTGGTCTGGAACTCGGGACCGTGCATAGAGGTGCTGAGGAGGTCGTCGACGAACCGTTGCGCCGTCTCGGCATGCTTCTTCTGCGCGTCTTCATCCACGAGGATCATCCCGCCGACCTTCTCGGGCTCGCGCACAGCGACTTCAGCGGCGGGCTTTGGTGGCTCCAGCACCAGTGGATCCTCTACTGCGGGAGAGGGGGCACCACCGAGATCGAGCGGGTTCGACATGTTGCGCTCCTTCGACTCCGAGACCGCTGCAAGTGTGCCACGGTTCGTTATCGAGTTGAGGGCGGATCAGTCTTGCGTTCCAAGTCGCTCTGACGGACGTGTCGCCCGCTTTCGGGTGCCAGCAGGCTGGACGCGTTCAACTTCGCGTTCGGACGACTCGCCGTGGCGTGCACCCGAGCCACCCACGGACTGCTCCTGGTCGCACGGGTCGGGCTCGACGACCTGCTCGCGAACGCGCAGGCACGCCCCGGGAACCCTTTCGGTGAGCCGGGGAGAAGGGCACTGCCGCGGCAGACGCACGCCCGGATCCTCGCGACGATGACCAGGGCCCGGATGACCATCCGGTAGTGCCTCCCGTCCTCCGCCCGCACTTGTCCGATAATGTCAGGACAGCGGTACCGACGGACTTCTGCCCAGCAGACATGTCCCCTCCGCACGATGATTCGTGCTGCCCGAGGGGAAATCAGTGGTCGGGAACGTCCGTCTTTCCGCGCACCAGCTCAGCGAGAGCGTCCACGGGGATTTCTCGGTGGTCGAGGACGCGCTGGAGAACTATCTCCTCATGCAGGGCGGCACGGTTCCCGGCGAGAGTGAGCGGCGGTCGTGGCGGCACAGCCTCCCGGTCCTCGCCGCCGATCTGACGGCCGCTGGGCTCGACGACGTCGAGGTCGTCCTCGAGCACCGGCTACCGCTGTCGAACAAGCGGATCGACGTCCTCCTAGCCGGGTCGCACCCGGAGACGGGCCGTCCCAGCTACGTCCTCGTCGAGCTCAAGCAGTGGGGCGGCGCGACGCGGTGGGAGGACAGCGACACCCTGGTCGACGTCGCCGGGGCTCCCTACCGGCCCTCCCTACACCCCTCGCTCCAGGTCGCCGCGTACGCCGAGTATCTTCGCGACTTCCTCGTCGTCCTGCAGGACGAGCCCGGCCAGCTCGCATCGGTCGCCTACCTGCACAACGCCACGGACCACCTCGTCGAGGACCTGTGGCCGACGGCGCACGCTGCGACCGCCCCGATGTTCACCGGAGAGCGGCGCGCGCAGTTCCGCGAGTACCTCCGCACCCGCCTCGCGCCGTCCTCCGGGGTCTCCGCGGCCGACACCCTCCTGTCCTCGCCGGTCCGGCCCTCCAAGCAGCTGCTCGAGCACGCGGCCGCCGAGATCCAGCACCGGGAGCAGTTCGTCCTCCTCGACGAGCAGAAGGTCGCCTACGAGCTCGTGCTCCAGGCCGTCGAGGACGCCCGCAACGAGGGCCGCAAGACGGCGATCGTCGTCAGCGGCGCGCCGGGCAGCGGCAAGAGCGTCATCGCGCTGTCCGTGCTCGGGGAGCTGGCGCGGCGGGGTCACCCGGTCGTTCACGCCACAGGCTCGAAGTCGTTCACGCAGACCATGCGCCAGGTCGCAGGCAAGGGCTCCACCCGAACCAAGAACCTCTTCAAGTACTTCAACTCTTTCATCGGGGCCGACGAGGACGCTCTCGACGTCGTCGTGCTCGACGAGGCCCACCGCATCCGGGAGAAGTCGGTCAACCGCTATACGCCCAAGGCGCTGCGCGACCAGGCCCGCCCGCAGGTGGAGGAGCTGCTCGATGCCGCTCGGGTGCCGGTCTTCCTCCTCGACGAGCACCAGGTGGTTCGGCCGGGGGAGAGATGGGCACGATCCCGGACATCAAGGCACACGCGGCCAGCCGAGGGATCACCGTCCGGCAGGTCGACCTCGCCGGCCAGTTCCGCGCCGGCGGCAGCGACACCTATCTCGGCTGGGTCCACGCGCTGCTGGGGCTCAGGACGGAAGCCCCACACCCCGGAGACCAGCCGGCAGCGTGGCACGACGAGTCGACCTTCTCCGTGGAGGTCGTGGACTCCGTCGACGAGATGGAGGCCAGGCTCCGCGCCCGGGTGGATGCCGGTGAGAACGCCCGGATGACCGCGGGCTTCTGCTGGCCGTGGAGCGACCCGAACAAGGACAGCTCGCTCGTTCGCGACGTGCGGGTCGGCTCGTGGAGCCGGCCGTGGAACCTCAAGAGCGAGCGCGCTGTCGGCGGTGCCCCACCCGCCTCGCTCTGGGCCTCCGACCCGGCCGGTTTCGAGCAGGTCGGCTGCGTCTACACCGCTCAGGGCTTCGAGTACGCCTGGAACGGCGTCATCCTCGGCCCGGACCTCGTCTGGCGGGGGGACCACTGGGTGGCCCGCCGTGAGTTCAACAAGGACCCGGACTTCCGCTCCCGTGCGGCGGTGGACAACCCGACCTTCGACCGGCTCGTCCGGCACGTCTACAAGGTCCTGCTCACCCGCGGCCTGCGCGGGACGCTCCTCTACTCGGTCGACGAGGAGACACAGGCGATGCTCCGCTCGCGGGTCAACCCCGCGCGGGTCACCACGGAGGCGATGACCGCCTCCTGACAGTCCTCAGCGCGGCGAGGACCGCTGATTCATCACAACAACACAGCACGCGGCCCGACAGGCTTCCGGCTCACGGACATGCCTCCACCCGCATCACGCGGACGAGGAATGCCATGAGGAGCTGGGTGCTCACGATTCACAAGGACTACCCAAATCACTGGGAGATCGCCAAGGAGAACGGCCTCTGGGACATGGCAAAGAGAATGTCGCCGATCAAGAAGGGTGACGTGGTCTACTTTTGGCTCTCGCAGCATGGGTTTGTGGGACGTGTCGAGGTCTCGGTGGATGCGACGGCTCTGACGGGTGTGGAGAACCTGCCCTGGACCGACGACGGCGAGCGGCTATACGTGGGGCGCTTTCGATTTGACCGTGCGTCCGATCTCTCGGCGCGTCAGGTCAGTTGGGCGTCGGTGATGGAGTCCACTGGCCTGTCTGCCAACCCGTCACTCCGACACAGCACCACAGATTCTGCTGCGGAGGCCTGGCTCAGCTCACTCTTCACGACGACGACGACGGAGGACGACGCCGAACGCGCCTTCGCCACCGCCGAGAGCGCCGCGGCTGAGCTGGCGGACCTGAAGGAGGACACGCGTGAGCGGGCGCTCGCGGAGATCGCCGTCCGCCGCGGGCAGGGGCAGTTTCGTACGTCGCTGCTAAGCACCTACGGGCGGCGGTGCGCCGTGACCGGGACGGCGGAGGGGGCGGTGCTCGAGGCCGCGCACATCTCCCCGTACCGCGGCACACACACCAACATCGTGGCGAACGGTCTCCTGCTGCGGTCCGACATCCACACGCTCTTCGACCTGCACCTGCTCACGGTGCAGCGTGAAGGTGGATATCTCGTCGTGCGGGTGTCCCCGGCTGTGGTGGAGATGATCTACCGCGAGCTCGACGGACGTCCCGTGCGGCATTTGCCGGACGAGCCGCAGGACTTCCCGTCGACCGAGGCGCTCGCCGACCACAATCAGGGATGTCCGTGGCTGTCGGGTCGATACCGGGTCACCGTCGACTACTCGCGCTCATAGATTGGCCTGGTCAAGGACGCAACCGAAGCACTCGCGAGGACGTCGGTGGTCGATGGTTACAGTGACAGCCGCTCGAGTTCCTACTAACTCGAGCTCTTCGCCCCTTTCGACAGCGCTCATGAGGGATCACGCGTAGGAGAGGCTGGTCCCGCATGTTTCCGTAATCCGTCGCCGCTGGCTCCCAAGCAGGCCCGACGGCGCCACCACATCGGGCTTGCCGCGCCATCGTCTGAGATAGGCGATGATGTACACGTCGCGCGCGGGTGATCGGAAAGGGTGCTGTAGTGAGCTTGGGTCTCGAGGGATTTGACAGTCTTTCCAAGACATCGGACCACCTTGGAAATATCGCCAACGTGCTCTCGGTCCTCGGTGGCCCGACCACGATTCTGCATGAACTCACGCAGAATGCGGACGACGCGAAGACGGCCACGCGGGTTGCCTTCACAGTGAGCTCCGCCGAGTTGACGGCATGGAATGACGGCGAGTTCAGCGCTTGCGGCGATCAGAGGTTGGCAGTGTGCCCATGGAAGGAAGCCCGCGGCCGGAGCTGTGACCTTCACTCATTCCGCATCTTCGCCGGCAGACACAAGTCTGAAGACGTGGACACCACGGGCGCATTCGGCGTGGGATTCACGTCGGTCTACCAGATCACAGACCACCCCGAACTGGTCACAGGGGGCTATCACCTCGTTCTCGACGAGAGCACTGACGAGCAGCACCGCATAGCCGTCTGCAAGGAGGAGTGCGGTCGTGACCACGGGTCATCCGGGACAAGTTTCTTCCTACCGTGGGCAACCGAGCAGACGGACCTCCGGATGGCGCTTGGTGCACAAGTCGTGGCCGCGCGGGACATCGAGCTTCTTGAGTCGGCGTTCCTCGAGCGTGCCCCCGAAGCGCTGCTCTTCCTCAAGCGGGTGGAGCAGATCGAGGTCCAAACTCGCTCCGATCGGGCTGTCGTCAAGCGAACGCGAGACGGTGACCGTGTGTCCGTCACCGACGGACGCTCTGCCAGTGAGTGGCTGTTCCTGGAGGGCGAGTACGACAGCTCAGGGGATTTGAAGGCGAGGTTCCCTCAAATCGACAAGAACCGGTCGGAGTACGTCACCGTTGCGCTACCCGTCGGTGAGAAGGTCGAAGGCCGCATCTACGGCGGGCTGCCCACCCAGACGCGGCTCGGCTGGAGCGGACACGTCAACGCGACTTTCTATCCCCGCGAAGACCGGAAGGGCGTGCTTTTCGACGATGGCACCTACCGCTCCGACTGGAACCGCGACCTCATCGACTCGGCGGCTGCCCTGGTCCGGCAGAACCTCGAGCCGGCGAGCGAGGTCATTGGCCTCGACGCAACCTGGGAACTGATCCGCGACTTCGAACTCGCTAGCCGTCCTGGACCGGCTCACGAAGAAGCATTCGAGCCGTTCTTCGAGCGAGTTAAGGATGGGATTGCTGACTTGTCGATCATGCGAACGATCGCCGGCGAAGTCCGCGCTCCTCGCGGGTGCCTGGTTCCGCAGACCTTTGACGAGTACAAGGCGGAGTCGGTGTTCGTCGACCTGACCCTTCCGGTTGTCGACTCCACGCTCCGCGCAACGGTGATGTCACTCTCATTCACTGCGTTTGGCATGGAACTCATGAAGGCCGCGCACGTTGTCGATGCCCTCATCGGGCACAACGTCGTGGAGGCCTGGAAGCCGCCGACAGGCATTTTCAATGACGCTGAGATGCTGTCCCTTCTCGGGGTGCTCGAGATCCTGCTATCGCGAAGCAAGACCGCCGCCATCGAGTCTGGGGCATACAAGCCGGCGATCGTGCCTTGCATCGACGGCAAGTTCGCAGCCGCCGCGTCGACCGTCGTCATCAACGACGCCGACCAGGCCCTGTTCATCGAGCTAGGCGAGGACCGGATCGCCGACATCGCACGCCTGAAGGAGGTGTGCCCGAGCCTCGTCGAGTACTGCCCGGAACTGGACGTAGCGATTGCGTTGGACATCCTCGAAGGTGCCGATCGCGACCAACTCGCTGCGACTGCCGACCGAGTACTCGCCTGGCTCGGCAACCGCGGGTTTGACCTGCAGCTTGAGGAGGACCGTTCGCGGGCAGCCGCGCTGGCCATCTACCCATCCTCGATCGGTGGGCTGAAGCCGCTGCACGAGCTGTCGCTGCCCTCCGACTTCGAGGATGAGCTTGGCCTCGCTGACGTGGTCGACGTCAGCAGGGTCCGAGGACAAGGGGACCTGTTGCGAACGCTGGGGGCGCGTGACCTGGACGCTGTCGACTACCTGACACAGGTGGTCGTACCGCTCGCAGACGGCGACACGTTTGGCGACGCCGAGACGCTCGGTGTGATTCTCCGGATCATCCACCGGGCCAGGCCACAACTCGACGAAGACGACGGAGCCGCGGCGTCGGTCCGGGGTGCTCGGCTCGTGCTTTGTGTCGACGGGGTCGTCCGAGAGGCAGCTGACGTGCACCTTCCGAACGCCGCCGTGGAACTCATTGATCCGGATGCGCCGATCGCCGATGTGGAGCGCCTACCCGAGTACCTCGTGGACGCGCTCGTCTGGCTCGGCGTGGGAACCACGCCCAGCCGGAGTCTCCTGAACGCGGCGGCGCGCCGCCTCGCGGACGACGACAGCGAACCCGATCCCGACGTGGTCCTCTCGATCCTTGACGCCATTCAGGGCTCGCCGGAGCGCTACCAGTCGGTGCCTTTGGACCTCAGGAATCTTCAGGAGCTTCCATGGCTGCCGGTGGAGGGTGGCGGCCGTGAGCGCCCGGAGAAGGTTCTGCCCACGTTCCGGAGGCACCTCTTCGAGTCTCAAGGCCCCAAGTTGGGGCTGCCTCGCGAAACGCAGCAGGTTCACGCTGAGACCCTCCGCTGGCTCGGGATGCCCAGCGACCCCCCGACCTCGGTGATCGTCGCTCACCTGCGGCACTGTGCCGAGACGAAGGTCCCAATGCATCCGGACGTCTACCAGGCACTCGGGTCTGTCAGCGACGATCGACTCGTACAGGAACTCTCCGGCGAGCGGTGCATCCAGGTCACGCCAGGCGAGTTCGTAGAGCCGGACTTTGTGTTCTGGACGGAGGCCGGGCTGGGGCAGTGGGTTACACGGCTACCCCACGACCAGCGTCGGTACCAGGAGTTCTACGACAGGGTTGGCGTCGAGGAAGAGCCGGGAGCCGCGCAGCTTGAGCGACTGCTTGTGCGCATCTCGAGGGCATTCGGCAACGACATGCTTGACGAGGAAGCTCAGGTGGTCGTACATCAGGCGTGGAGCCACCTTCAGGCGCTGCTTGTGGCGGACGAGCCGGGCGTTCTGTCCCCCTTGGTGAGGTTGCGCCGCGTTCGATCGGTCGTCGACTCCCGCGGTCTCTTAAACGCGCCAGATCTACTCGTGTTCAAGGACGGACGCGGGCTTGCCGAGCGGATCGAACTCTTATCGCAGAACGTCATCCGACGTGAGCGTGCGACCTGGCGGGCGTTGGAGGCGGCGGGCGTTCGACGAGCTGAAGACCTTATCGAGGGGATCGTTGGTGATAGCGAACGCGCGCCCGCGCCGGAAGTCGCCCATCTCCTCGGTGAACGCCGACAGTCCATCCTCCGTGTCATCGAATCGGAGTTCGACGACGGCGACGAGCAGGTCGACCCCGATAGCCTGTTCGAGATCGAGTTCTCGCGGACAAACCACCTCTCCGTAAAGTACCGGGCTGAGTTCGGCAACCAGGTTCAGACCACGGAGGCGGCCGAGGTCCATGCGATCTACGTGGACGAGACCAAGACGCTGCTGTTCAGCGAGCCGCCTGACCTACGGCGCATCGCTCGAGAGCTCGCCCGATGCTTGGTCGGTGAGGACCACCCCGGACTGGCGCTCCAGCTCGAGACGGTTCTCAGCGCCGCAAGTAGCGACGAGGCCGAGCAGAACCTCGACGAACTCGGCGTGGCAGACCTGGCAGAAATCGAGCGTACGACGGTCGGCTCCGGAACGGTTGAGGATTTCGAGTACCACGAGCCTGTCGAGCCAGACATCCCGCGGATTCGCGCTACCGAGGAGTGCATTCTAAAAGAGTCGTCGGAGGTGGAGGGTGGGGCTCCGGAGGAGCAAGAAGATTGCGAGGACGACGACGCGCCAGATACTGATGCCTCGCTGCGGCCTTCTTCGCTTGGCGGTGGGGACGGCAGCGACACGACGGAGCCGAACCGTACCGACAGCCCAACCGCGGCAGGACGAGGAACTGGTGAGCGGTCGGCACCGCGACGACCTAGTGCTGGCGGGAACCGCATACGAGGCGAGCGGCGCGAGCACATGCGGTCGTACGTGTACTACGGCAGCGATCAGGAGACCGAGACTGTCGGCGATGAGTCGCTGCGCAGTTCATCGATCGACGCTGCTGGGGTTGCCCGAGTTCTGAAGTACGAGAGCTCGTGCGGCCGAAACCCGCAAGAGCAGGAGCATTCGAACCCCGGCTTTGATGTTCTGTCGCACGACTCGGCGGGCAAGGTCGTGCGTCGGATCGAGGTGAAGTCCGTGGGCGGAGACTGGTCTCTCCGCGGTGTGCTCCTATCGCGCCGGCAGTACCTCGAGGCGGTCGAGCACCCAGATGAGTTCTGGCTCTACGTGGTCGAGAACGCCGAGGACGACGATGCCTTCGAGATCCACCGACTCAAGGACCCCGTGGGCTCGATCTCTCAGTTCGGGTTCGATGACGGTTGGAAGATCTTCCGCGAGCCCGACATCGTGCGCAATACCGACGGTCAACCCGCAATGCCGACGGCGAAGAGCGTCTTCTTGACCTGGGGCGCTGACACTCAGGGCTAGGAACCGTGTTCAGGCGCGCGGCGTGGCCTACAGAGCCCGACCAGGTCGCACTTGTTGCATGCGGGCGCCCACTGTTCGAACTTCGGCAGCTGGTTGGTGCGAAGTGCGTCGCCAGCATTCTTGATCCGCTGCTTCACACCGTCCAGCAGGTCGTCGCGGATCTCTTCGCGGGCATTCTTGCCCTTCTCATCGAGGTTGAGGACCTCGACGAGGTCGGCTCCCTCGCCGTTGAGTTCCTTGTATCCGACGGCGTACACGTGGAGCTGGTCGCGCGTGACGTCTTCTTCTTGAGCGCGCTCGGTCGACTTGAAGTCAACGATCGAGACCTCGTCGGTCTCGAGTCGCTTGACGAGGTCGATGCGCCCGTCGACGGTGATGCCGGGAGCGATGTGGACCTGGATCTGCTTCTCGGAGTGAACGGTGCGTCGGAGGTCGTCACCGTGAAGACGCAGGTAACGGTCGAGCGAGTCCTGCGCCGCTTGCACTAGCGCTTCCCTCAGGGCGGGGTAGGCGTAGGGAGTGTGGAGGTGTCGGTTCACGAGGTCTGTGATGTCGGCCTTCGTGATCAGGTCACCGTCGAGTGCCCGCTTGTGCATCTCGGCGAGTGCGTCGTGCAGCCCCTTGCCGTATCCGAGCGCCTCGTGGATCGGGGCGTTGAACCCGTACATGAACCGCAACTTGAACTGGTAGGAGCACTCGAACAGGTACTTCAGCTCGGAGAACGAGAGCGTGACCTGGGGGATCTCGACCTTGGGCTGCGGTTCGAGTCGCGCAAGGTTCGACGGAAGCCCGCTATCGGCGGTCGACACGTACGAGACCGCGACGACCTCCTGCATGAACACGGACGGCGTGCTGTTGCGTGGCGAACCGCCTGGAGAGAACGAGAGATACAGGTACTTCTGTGCGCGGGTAATAGCGACGTAGAAGAGCCGGCGCTCGTCCTCCTCGGTCCCGCGGTACCGGTCGGCGTCGTCGATCGCGGTGTCATGGATGACGTGAAACAGGTTGAGCCCACCGTGACGCTGACTGGGGAACCGGTTCTTCCGCAGGCACGGCACGAAGACGGCGGGCCACTGCATGCCCTTGGCCTGGTGCACGGTCGAGATCGTGACGGCATCCGGCGTCGCATAGCCAACGTCCGCGTCCGCGTCGTCGTAGTACCCGCGTGCCTGGTTGGTGAGCCAATCGACGAACGCCCGGTACTTCTTCTCAGGGGCCGAGGAGAAATGGATCTCCTCGAAGTCGGAGATGACCTGGCTGAACTTGCCAAGCTGGTAGAACACCAACTCGCTACGGGCACCGTCGCCGGTGATGGTGTCCTCTCGGATACCCATGCGCTCGAGGGCTTCGAGGTAGACGCGCTGGATGTTGTAGGTGCCCCACCGATGGCCGCGCGAGAAGTCTCCCGACTCCTTGAGCAGCTGCACGAGGGACTCGAGCGACGTGCCGTCCGGCACGAGGCGAGCTGCTCTCCAGCGCGACTCAAGCATGGGCCGATCGATGTCACCGACGAGGAACTGGAACATCGCCTCGATTGCCTGTATCTCCACTGCGTCGAACAGGCGGGTCAGGCCCTTCACGACGTAGGGGATCCCGCGGCGATCTAGTTCCTCGACGAGCGGACCGGCGTCCCCGGACACGGACCGGAACAGGATCGCCATGTCTGACCACGACAGACCGCGCGAGTCACGGGCAGGTGCGTCTTTGAACGCGACTCCGCGCAGTGACTGCAGCCGATCGGCAATCCACGTGGCTTCCGCCTGAGGCGAGGCGTGCGTCAGTGCCAGGATGTCGCCACGCTGCCACTCCTGGTGGGAGGCGTACTCCATCTCCTTGGCAAGCCGGTGGCCGGCCGGGATGCTCTCGGCGATCGCTCGCCCGAGTGCGACGACACCCTTGGAGGATCGGAAGTTGTCTGCCAGGGTGACCTGACGGACGGCGTCGTACCGGTCGGCGAACGTGACGATGTTGGAGACCTGGCTTCCGCGCCACTGATAAATGGTCTGGTCGTCGTCGCCAACGACGCAGAGGTTCGCCCCGAATCGTGTCAGGGCTCGGACCAGCCGCTCCTGCAGCGGGTTGACGTCCTGGTACTCGTCGACGACGACGAAGCGCACCTCGTCGCGGATGTGGTGAAGCAGGGGATCGGCCTGGGCGTCACCGATTGCGGCCTCGAGCAGCTCGACCGCGAGCTCAACCATCGTCGTGTAGTCGAAGTACGCCCCCTGTGCCAGGAGCGCCTTGTACGCATGCTGTGACAAGAGCACCTGCGGATCGACCTGCGAAAGGTCGACCGTGTCCTCGGCGAGCACTGATAGCACCTGCGAGTACAACTTCGAGTGGATGTACCGGCGAAGTCTCGGCGTGCCGCGAGACATCGTCGGGGTCTCAGTGAGCCCAGACCGGCGCGAGTTGCGGTCGATGTACAGCCGCTGTGTGATTTCGGTCAATACGGAGAATTTAAACGTCTCCGGGATATAGGTCTGCAGCAGGTTCAGGCAGTAAGCGTGCATCGTGCCTATGAACATCTCGGCCAGCCCGGTGGTCGAACCGTGCTGCTCCTCGATGATGCGGAGCACCCGTTCCTTGAGCTCCGCGGCCGCCTTCTCTGTGAACGTGAACGCAACAACGTTCCCGGGCTTCACATCCGGCAGGGCAAGTATGTCCGCGATGCGCTGCGAGATGACCTGCGTCTTCCCTGAGCCCGCGCAGGCGATAATCTGCAGCGTCCGATCGAGGCAACCAATCGCGTCGGCCTGCGCAGGCGTGTACACGGTCACTTGCCAGTCTCTTCGGCGGCTTGGAACGCGCGACGCTTTTCCTTGGCGGCAGCGACCTTCTCCGCCCGACTTTGAAGCTCCTCGGCCAGCCAGACCATGCCGCCAGGATCGCCCTTGGTGAGGTACGACTCCAGCCTACTTATGGCGGCATCTTTCCACTCCTTCGTCGGCCTCAAATGCCAGTGTGCTCCGCACTTCTCTTTGCCGTCTAGGGCTGCGTCTTCACCTAGTTGCATTACCAGCTTCGCAACAGCTTTTTGAGGCAGAAGGTCTTCGATCTCGATGTCATGCTTCTTGCATCCGCCGGGCCACGACGAGAGCGACACGAGCTCCGACTTCGGGTTCCAGTCGAATGCCTTGAGCTTGTCGCGTGCGGCGCGCCCTTGGTCGTCGTGGTCAAGCAAGGCTAGGACGGGTACACCTGTTGCTGATCTTGTCGTTAGAGCCTGCAGCACCACTTTGGCAGCGCTGCCCGCAGGGATGAAGTGGAGTCCGTCGACCACGTCCGCTCGTTCGACTGCTTTGCAGACTAATTCCAAGAAAAGCCCATCGGTGTAGCCCTCGGTGACAACCACTGCGCGAGTGTTCTCTGGAACTGCAAGGCTTCGTTCGACTATCTCGGCGCTCTCTACGTCCCGGTAAAGCGCTCCGAGCAACTTCGACCGCAACTCGTTACCCAGAGCGGCACCAGCCTTCCCCGTTGTGCCGTCTGGGCTCTTTTGGAGTTCCGTGATCTGTGCTTGCTCATACCGGGAAATCACGTAGGGGGAGTGTGTCGTCACGACCAGCGTTACGTCGGCTCGTGAGGCAAGCTTCTCGAGTTCGCCGCGGATGGATTCCTGGGCACCAGGGTGGAGGAACGCTTCGGGCTCCTCGACAGCCAGTACAAGGGAGCGGCGACTCTGCTCGGCGAGATATTGAAGCATAGAGACGAGCACGGTGCCCCGGACGCCCGTACCCTTCTCGCTGAGTTGCGTCGTCATCGCGTCGCCGAGTTGAACATCGACGGAGGAGATGGTCTGTGCCACGGTTGGTACATCCGGCACGAGGTCCGCAACCGTAATCTCAGGGAACATCCCGGTGACGCGTGCGTGAATCTGGCTCCGCAGTGGCTCAAGTAGTTCCTTCTGCAACGCCGCGAGGTACATGCTGCGTGCCTCCTGAGCTTTGGTCAATTCCTCGCTCAGGTGATCCGCGATGACCATCTGAAGTATCTCTCGAAATTTGCCGGCCAGAAGTGACTGAAGGTCTTCGCCACTATGGACAACTGCGAACCGGACGACCTTGCGAAACTGGGCTTCCAACTTCACATTTTCGGGGCTTTCCGCCGGAAGGTAGCCAGCTCCGAGTCCCTTGGCCTGGAAAGTCGTCTGACGTGTTCCCCCGGTTCCGAAGGCTGCCACCATTCGAATTTGGCTGTCATCCGCATACGTCTGAATCGTGCTCGTGGAATTGGCTCGCGTTTCTCTGAGTCGCAGCTCATAGTCTCGCGCGCGACTCAGTAACGTCTTCTCGGGACCGGTATTGCCGACCTCGAAGGTTAAGGTGATGCGGGTCTTGGGAGGTGCGCCCAGTGAGACTTGCCGTGCAGGTCTGTCTCGTTCAGGAAGGTAAGTGGAATCCGGATCCAAAGCGAGTTCAACGGCTCTTAGGAGATTTGATTTCCCGCAATTGTTGGGACCCACGAAGTAGTTGACGCCGGTTGACATCGCGAATTCATGTTCGCCCGAGAAACTCCGAAAGTCTTTGATCCGGACGTGTGTGAGCTTCATACCTCGAAGACTTTCATGACCTCGTCACCGTAGTCGTTGATGACCTTCACTGCGATCTTGCCAGTTGAAGGCCGCCCGAACGGGCGGGACCTAGTGTCGTAAAGCGTGGCCCACGCCTCGGCGTCGATCTCTGCCTTGAGTGCGGTCTTGAGACGCTTGAAAGGGTCGTTGCCGCCGGTGAAGTAGCAGTGCCGAACGAAGAAAGACTCCTCGTTGTAGTCGGTGTCAATCATCCAGAGCGCGATCTTGCTCGTGTCGTCGCTGCGCACCTCACCCGTGGTGGGATCGTAGACGTCGACTCCGAGTAACTCGACGGTGTATTGCCCGTCCTGCTCGTTGAGGACGATGTCGGGTTCGCCGAATACGGTGAACAGGTTGCCGGCGCCCGTCTTCTTAAGTGCGTCTCCCATGAGCAGGTCAACGTTCATGCGGACGAGGAGTGCCTTGATGCGACCCAGCGACCGCTCACCAGCGACGTCGAACCCATCCCGCGACGTCTCGACCGTGACCGAATCGTCCTCGGTGACGCCAGTGGCCTGTGGATCGAAGGCGAATCCGAGCACACACAGGAGATCTACTCCCGCGTCGATGGCCTCACGGGCCGCCGACTTTATAAACCTGGGGTCTACGGTGCCGTACTGTGGTCCGACGGCGATCGCGACTCGTGTGGCAGTGGCTTCGGCAGCCTGATCATCGTTATCAGTCCGCCGCTCGCCGACCGCCTGAACATAGGTGCCCGGGTATCGGGCGACGTGTGCAAACTCGATCCGCTCTGCACGCCGCCCGTTCTGGATTCCGGCGCGAGCGAGGTTATCGAGGATGGATTGCTCGAAGGTGAGGCTCTCGGCATCCTCCGCCGCGCTCGACTCCGCATTCGACTGCGCATCTCCAACCTGAGCGAAAGCGAGAGAACGGTGTGGCGACAAGCTTTCGACGGTGAACGGTCCGGAAACGCGTACCCTTTTCGAATCCTCGTACGGTCGGTCGTAAAGCAACTCCATGTCCGCATGTCGTCTCACCGCAGCATCGATTGAGTCGCTCGACATGCCGTCTTGAATATCAGGGTTCCGGGTGATCGAGCCCAACGTGACGTGAGGGACGCGCTCGTAAACGAATCCGTGGCGTATGTCGTTGGTCGTTCTCGCCGGCGCCAACGGTGAGGGTGTAAGTTCCTGTTCCTTCCGTCTTCCGTTCTCGCTGTCAGCTAGGAGGTAGTAGGGATACCGAGCACTCATCAGCCGCTGCCTGGCGAGAGCCAACGCCACCCGGGAAGTGTCGATCGTGATCCACCGACGGCCCCAATTCTCGGCTGTGTAAGCAGTCGTTCCCGACCCGCAGGTCGGATCTAGAACCAGGTCTCCAGGATCCGTTGACATCAACAGGCAACGTTCAATGATTTTTGTTGCGGTCTGGACGACATAAGTGCGATCCGACGCGCCCTGGGTGTCGGTCCAGACGTTGTCGAGTTCCTCAACTGGATAGTCATCGGCAAAGAATACGTAGTTCGGGGCACCTGCAGGAGCCTCGAGTCTTCCAGCGGCGATCAGCTTCTGCATACCCTTCGGATTTGTCTTCCAGCTCTTATTGCCGGACGGGAAAAATTTGCGCCCTTCAATTTCAAACTCGAACACGCATGATTCGGTTCGGCCAGCCGAGACGAGGTCGGTTAACCGATAAACGCGACCCGGTGCGGAACTAGGGTCCGACAGCTCAGCACGAGTGAGTTTGCGTCGAGTCCCGTCAGGGAGTTGCACGCGCGTGAACTGACTGCCAAGCCCTGAGCGCCGGGTCTTGAAGAGGCGCCGGAACTTTACATTGCTCTTCGACTTCGCGAACCACACGATGTGGTCATAAATTGCAGGGACCAAGGTAGTGCGAAGGGGAATCTTAGTCCTGAATGCAAACTGGCCGCAGAAGTTCTCCGGACCGAACACTTCGTCCAGTAGATTGCGAACCAGGTGCAAGTTTTCGTCGCCGATTTGCACGAAGATGCTTCCGCTTTCGGTAAGAAGGTCACGTGCGACGAACAGGCGATCTCTCAGGTAAGAGAGATACGAATGGATGCCTTCTCCCCATGTGTCACGGAATGCGCGGATCTGCTCCGCTTCGCGGGCGGAATCTTCGACCCGCCCATCTCGAACGGTACGGTTTCTTGCGGACGTCTGCCAATTTGATGCGAATCCAATCCCATAGGGTGGATCGATGTATACCATCTGCACCTGCCCGCGCAGCGACTCTCGCTCGGAGAGCGATGCCATGACCTGGAACGAATCGCCGAGGATCATACGGTTCGACCAGTTGGCCTGGTGTCGGTAAAAGTCTATCGAGTCGAGTTCGTCAAGGCCGTCGAACGTGTCGAACAGGGTTAGTTCCGGCTCGAGCTCGTCGTGCTTCGCGGTCTTGCGCAGGTTCTCAACCAGGACGCGGGAGTCGATCTTCTCCTGGATATAGATCGGCGGCGCCTCTGCAACGAGTTCAGCGACGTCTTCCTTGTATTTGTTCCGCCAGACCAACTGCGGGTCGAGGCTTGGGTCGCGCTCGTACACGACCGTGGGCACGGCATGGTGCTCCGGCGATACGAAGTCCTGCGCGTCGGCAGTTGGGATGTTGACGCGCTTGTCGGGGTGCTGGATCGCCTCGACGGGCGTCGGTCCCTTGGGGGTCGTAATTCTACGCGCCACGGCGCACCTCTTCGCGTTCGAGATAGTCCAGCAGGTCGGGGTCGCCGATGATTGCTGCGTCGGCGTATAGGTTCGTGATGGCGTCTCGGACGTGGTCGAGGAAGTTTTTCTGGTCCTTGACCTCGATGTACCCCCATCGTCCGAACCCACCGTGGTTGTTGACGGCGGCGCACCAGGAGTCACGGGCGGTCGTGGCCTTGACCGACGTCGGGCCGGGGCTCTTCTGCCCTCCGGAGACCTCCACGATGAGGACGCGGTCGAAGTCTTCGCCCTCGAGTCGGTTGAGCCGTAGCAGGAAGTCGGGCACATAGTCGTGAGACTTGCCCTTATACACGTATGGGATGGTCAGACCTAGGTGGTCGTTCTTGGCGTATGCCGCGATGTCGCTCAGCGATTCACACACGTTGGCGAGGTCGGCTTCCCACCCGGAGTCGAGCACTACGTGGGAAACCTCGGACTTCTCGGTCTCCTTGACCTTCTTGCGGGAGTCGAAGTCAACCTCTCCTGTTGAGCCCACCGGGTCGAAGGTTCGCAGGATGGGGCGGATGCGCGGACGCCGGTTCTCCGTCTGACTGGTGAGGGCCTGGTAGACGGCGTCCGTGAGCAGCGCCTGGGGCTCGGCGAGTCGCAGTGAGTTCAGCGAGTAGCCCGGCTCGATGACGACGTACTTGTTGATGAACTCCAGACAGTGCCCAGCGATCTTCGGGAACAGCCAGGGGCGACGGTCGCCGTCGTCGTTGTCCTGCGTCTTGAGCTGCTTGTCGATCAGTCGCTTGGCGATCTCGTACGCGAGCTCCTGCTTGCGCAGCAGGTGGGAGTCGCCGCGGTCGAGCTCGACGGTTCCGGCGACGCCGGCGCTCTCCGTCCAGGTTGGGACGGTCGATGGTCCGATGATGAATGGCTTGGCGGAGTCGTGGTCGATCCACCAGTCGGCATCGGGGACCTCGAGCCGGTATCCGTCCAATTTGGGGAAGGTGATGCGGTGCTCCTGGCGTCCCTCGACCGTGTGGACCCAGGTGGCTGGCGGCTTGGGCAGCGGGTCGGGTACGTCCTTGTCGGTAGGGATGAACGCGAACGGGATGCCATAGATGTTTGCGTACTCCGGCTCGAAGAGGCCGACGTCGTTGATTGCGTACGAGCGGCGGCGAAGGCCGCGGCCGACCACCTGCTCGCACAGGAGCTGGGAACCAAACGCCCGCACGCCGAGGATGTGGGTGACGGTGTTGGCGTCCCACCCCTCAGTGAGCATCGATACCGACACGACACAGCGCACGTGCTCTCCGAGCGTCCCCTTCTTGCCGACGGTGTTCATGACCTCGCGGAGCATGTCCTCGTCGGTCAGTGCCTCGGCGTCGGCACCCGGGTTGCGACGGCGGTATTCGGCCTTGAACGCCTGGATCTCCGCTGCGGCGTCCTTCTTGAAATCGGCGCTGAGCGCCTCACCTGACTCCAGTTGCTGGGAGTCGACAATGATGCTCGGCGGGCGCGGTGCCGAGACGCCGTCCTGCACGGTTGAGAACTGCGGAAGGTTTCCGGGTCGCAGCACCGGCGAGCCGTCGAGCCGTAGAATCGGTTCCCCGTCGCCGTCGAGCAGTGGGCCACCAGCGATCCAGTCGTAGATCAACTTAGAGACGATCGTGTTGTTGGCGACCACGATGAAGACTGGGGGCGTCTCGCCCAGCGGCTCGAGTTCCTCCTGCCAGTGCGCGTACGACTTCTCGTAGGAGCGGTACAGGCTGCGCAGCGCACCCTCAAGCTCGGCCGGCATGGTCCAGCCGTTCGCGTCCAGCGCGGCAGACGTCCTTCGCTTTGGGAGGTCCTTACCGACGTAGTCCCACAGGCGCAGATAGGTCACCTTGTCGTCGGCGGCGTCGTCGTCGACGGGGGTGCGCGGGACTTTCACGATGCCGGACTCGATGGCGTCCATCAGCGAGAAGTCGGAGACTACCCACGGAAAGATGTGGCCCTCGCCGTAGCCGGAGCCGCTGATGTAGAACGGCGTGGCTGACAGATCGAAGACGGTCTTGATGCCCACGCGGTTTGCCACCCATTGAAGGCCGGTGAACCAGGTGCCGGCCTCCTTGTTGGCCTCCTGCTCCTCCTTGCTGAGCTTCTCGTTCTGCTCCGGGTTGTAGCGGTAGCAGTGGTGGGCTTCGTCGTTGAACACCACGATCTCAGATCCCGCGTTGCGGTTCTTGCCCGTCGGTAGAGAGAACCCGCGCAGCACGCGCGAGACCACCGCGTCTGGCGACTCCCGGAATGGGTCGTCGTTCGTGTTCGCGGCCGAGCCGAGCAAGATCTCCCGGGTGGTGCGATGCACGCCCTGGATCTCCTTGGCGTCACGCTGCAAGAAGGCGTGGTAATTCGTGATGACAACCTGCGCCTCGCGCAGCGCCTTCTGGTATTGGGCGGGCACGACGTCCCGCTGGTCGTAGTAGTTGCCGGGCTCGCCCGGCTCGAGCACACGCAGCCGGTCGCGGATCGTGATCCCTGGCGCCACGATGAGGAACCGCTTGGCGAACCGAGTGTCGCGGGGGGACATGACCTTGTTCAGGGTTTGCCACGTGATCAGCATCGCCATGACGACCGTCTTGCCGGCACCCGTGGCGAGTTTGAGCGCCACGCGGGGGAGGTCCGCGTTGTGATCTGCGTTCACTCGGGCGAGCGGGGTGCGCCAGTCGGTGTTGCCGGCGCGGCCCGCCGCCTCGCTAAGGTAGATCGCGGTCTCGACCGCCTCCCGTTGGCCGAAGAACAGCGGCTTGTCGCGTTTAGGATCGGCCCAGTAGTCGAGGAGGGTGCGTGTCACGGGGGTGACGTGGGAGTAGCCCCGGGCACGCCACAGGTCGACCTCGCGACGGACGTCGTTGATCAGGGTGTTCTTGTCGACCCGTTCGCCGGTGAGTTCGAAGTCGAACTCATGTTGGAGCGCCGACGGGCTGTCGGTGCGCGCGCCGCGCTTCTTCGTGCGAGCGATGGGGATGAACGACTGGCTCGGGCGGCGGCCCTGGATGATCTTCCCGGTCGGACCTTGCTGGCCGATCTCGAAGTGGCTTGCCGGGGGTCCATATGGGCCGTTAATGACAGGATTGCTCAGCGTCAGCCCTCCGTCGTCGCTCACTCCCATGCCTTCCTTGCCGTCGTGCACAACGCGACCCTATCGCCCAATGCCGTGCACCATGACCGTGTCGATGCCCGTCGGAAGTCAACCCGCTGGGCGCCTGCGCCATTGCCACTTGACACCTGGGTGCCCATTCAGTGACTCACTCGACGGCTCAACTGCGGGAAAAGGTTGCAGCTGTCGACGACCGTGGTCAAGGAGGGGCTGGACTTCCATCTTTGCTGCTGCGCTGTTGCGGCCTGGCACCTCCCGAGCAACCCGGTGACCTCGAGCACCGCCAGGAAGGATGCACCGGTACAAGGGCCACGCGGTGCGGCGGAACATCGCCGAGCGCCACCAAGCCCCTGGTTTGCGACGTCCTAGCGGCGTCCAGCGGGGAGTGCGAGGTTTACCCGAGCGAGGAGCGCCATACCGGCAGCTGCAAGACCCCGTCGGGCTGTACCGGGTGGCCACTGGACACGCGTGCGAGGGGACCTGTCAGGCTCGCCGGCGAGGTGCTGGGCCTGTCGCGGACGCAGCTGGACCTCGCGTCCCGGGGGCATCTGCAAGCGGGACCTTTTGCCCTTGCGAGCTTTATCTCTTGCCAAGGGCAAGCAAGCGAGCACAGGTCCCTGACGTCTTGGACGCCGAAACCGCGCCGTCGGACCGTCGTTCCTGCTATGAATCGTGTACCTATCAGGCACGTTCCGCGACAAACGGAGCCAAGCGCACGAATGAGGGAACCGATGGCTCGAAAGACTGGTGCCCGCAAGGAAGCCGCCGGATTCATGGCCAGTGGGGCCGTCGGAGGTGCCGCTGGATGGGCGGCCATTCACTTCGGAGGCATGACCGCTGTTGGGATGGTGGGCGCCGGCTCGGGAATCGGGTTCAGCGCGGGACCAGTTGGTGCTGCGTTCGGGGCCTTGGCCGGTCTCGGATTGTATGGCGTGGGCATGGTCGCGCGGAACCTCGTCCAAGAGACTTCGCAGCGGCCGGACGATGGTTCTGACTCGAACGAAAGCGGAGCACGCGTGAAGCTGTGATTGGCGGTGGCCTGGAGTGGATTGGCGTGCTCGGCCGGATGAGCCTTCTGTCTTGAGCGCCAAACGGTGGGGACCGAAGTGCCCGACGGGAGTTGGTTGGTGCTGCGATCCCTGCAGCCACGTCGTCACCGTAGCCGCAGCGCGAGCGGGTTCTCCCTCAGCAGGCCCGCCACCTGGGCCCTGCTGCCCACCTCGAGCTTGCGCAGCACCGAGTGGACGTGGTTCTTGATCGTCGCGACGGAGAGGTGGAGCTCAGCGGCGATCTCCTTGTTGGCCGCGCCGCGCCCGAGGAGCCGGGCGATCTGGATCTCCCGCGGGGTGAGGTGGGTGTCCGCCGCCGCGACCGCGTGCCGGCGGGCCAGCTCGTTGAACAGGGTCCGGGCGATCCGGGGGTCGCAGAGCGTCTCACCGAGCTGCGCCCGGCGCAGGATCTCGAGCATCTCGTCCGTTCGCGCGGTGCGGGGCACGTAGGCGTCGAACCCCGACTCCGCGCAGGCGAGCACCTCGTCGGCCACCTCCGTCACGGCCACCGCGATGGTCGCGGTGTCCGGGCACAGGCCCTTGACCAGCCGGGCGGCAGCGAGCGCCTCCGGGGCGGTGACGTCGAAGAGGACCACGTCGGCGCCGAACTCCAGCGCCTTCATGTCGAGGTCGTCGATCTCATCCACGGGCGCGACCGCGTCGATATGGTCGGCCGAGGCGAGGAACGCCGCCAGGCACTCCCCGAACAGCCGAACCGGTGAGTAGATGAGCACGCGCATCAGGTTCCCCGACCCTCATGCCGGCGGCTGAAGGGTTCACCGCCGACCACAGGCCCCCCTTGAAGCCACAAGCGTCTCGCGTCCCGGCGCGCCCTGGCAAGGCGGATCCGGTCCGAAATGGGTGGGTCTGTCCACGGGGGTGTCGGCATGGATCCGGCGGCCCGTGGATCCAGGACCCGACCCGGATCCTCTTCGGCCCGGACGATCCATTGGCCCGGCCCGCGGCCCGCGCCATGGTGGGACGACGTCCCGGGTTGGAGCAGCAGTGGCGCGCAGGATGACCATCTTCATCGGTCCGTTCTCGAGCGAACCGTTCGCCGAGGGTCTGCGCGCGCTGCTCAGCGAGACCGGCGAGTTCGCCGTCGTCGCGGTCGACGACCCCGACGCCGTCCTCGGCACCGCCGTCGAGCCCGTGGTGCTCGTCCTCGAGGGCAGCGACCCCTCGGCGTGCCGGCGCTACCTCGACGAGCCGGCCGTGCGCATGGTCGTGCTGCTCGACCCGGCCGCGGCGCGGTCGTTCGTCGGGGTGGACAACGCCCGCTGGGAGGAGCTCGCCGACGTCGTCCGGGCGCTCGCCGGGGAGGCCCGCACCACACCGCCCGACGACGAGCGGGACCGGATCCGGGTGGTCCCCGCCGGTGCCCGCGGCGTCGACGCGGAGGGGCTCGCGCCGCTGGCCGGCTGGATCGAGACGAGCCTGGCACTGGCCCTGACCCGCCGGTTCGGCGAGGGCGGCCAGGGGGTGCTCGGCTGGTCGGTCAGCCCGCGCGACGCCCTGGAGATGCTCGGCGTGGACCCTGCCCGGCCCCAGGCCGACGACCTCGCCGCCCGGCTCGCCGACACCGACGACGGCCTCTTCGTCTCCCGGTCCGCCCTGCCCCCGGCGCTCGCGGACGTCGCGGCCACGTTCGACCTCACCGACCAGGACCTCCGCCTCCTCGGCCTCGTCCTCGCCCCGGAGATCGACGGGCGCTACGCGACGGCGGTCGGCGTCCTCCAGGACGACCTCACCCGCCGCCGGCCCAGCCTGACCCTCCTGGCCGAGCTGCTAACCGGCGCCCGGGTCGCCACCTGGGACCTGCGCCGCGCCCGCTCGCTCGTGGACACCGGTCTGGTCCGGCCGGTCGAGAGCGAGGCCCCCGCCGTCGACGTCGGCTACGCCCCGGCCGCCGCGGTGCTCGCCCACCTGCTCGCCCCCTCCGCCGAGGACGCCGCGGCCCGGCTCGGCGCCCAGCTGCGGGCGTCCCTCGCCGGCGCGGAGCCGCCGCTCTCCGCCGAGGAGAGCGAGCTGGCCCGGCGCCTCGAGGACGCCGCCCGCCGCGGCACGGTGGTCCGCCTGGTCGGCGGGGACGGCGGCCGGCGCTGGTTCACCCGGCTGACCGCCTGGATCGGCCTGCCCGTCGTCGTCGGCGACCTCGCGGGCGTCGAGCCCGGCGCCCGCGCGGGCGCGGCGGGCGACTGGGCGGCGCTCGCCCACCTCCTCGGCGGCGCCCTGCTCCTGCTCGGCACCGACGCCCTGGACGAGGCCGAGCGCCGCCGGGTCGGCGACCTCGTGCGGCACCGGGCAGGGAGCCGCGGCCTCGTCGCCGCCGACGGCGACCTCCCGGCCCGGTCGAGGCTCGTCCTGCGGGCCCCCGCCGTCTCCGCGACCGAGCGGGCCACCTGGTGGACCCGCGCGGCCGAGCACGCCGAGCTGCCGCTGCGCCCCGGCGACGCCGAGCGGCTCGCCGCCACGGTTGCCCTCGAGCCCGGCACCTTCGACGACGCCGCCACGATGGCCGCCCAGCAGCTCGCGGACGGGACTGCCGGCTCCGCCGTCGAGCTCGTCCAGCGCGCCGCCCGCGACCTGCGCCCCACGGCGCTGCCGGCCGGGGTGCGCGGCGTCGAGCCCGTCTACGGCTGGGACGACATCGTGCTCGGGGAGGAGAACCGGACCCTGCTCAAGGCCATCCCGCAGCACGTCCTGCACGCCGGCCGGGTGCTCGAGGAGTGGGGGTTCGCCGCCCGCGTGCCCTACGGGCAGGGCGTCGCGGCCCTCTTCAGCGGCCCGAGCGGCACCGGCAAGACCATGGCCGCCCAGATCATCGCCCGCGACCTCGGGGTGGACCTGCTCCAGGTGGACCTGTCCAAGACCGTCTCGAAGTACATCGGCGAGACCGAGAAGAACCTCGACCGGGTCTTCGAGGCCGCCGAGCGCACCGGCGCCGTCCTGCTCTTCGACGAGGCCGACGCCGTGTTCGGCAAGCGCACGGAGATCAAGGACGCGCACGACCGCCACGCCAACGTCGAGGTCGCCTACCTCCTCCAGCGCCTCGAGTCCTTCCGCGGCCTGACGATCCTCACGACCAACCTCAAGGCGAACATCGACGGCGCGTTCCTGCGCCGCCTGCGCTTCGTGGTCGACTTCGCCGTCCCGACCGCCGCCGAGCGGGCCCGGATCTGGCACAAGGCGTTCCCGCCGGCGGCGCCGCTGGACGGCCTCGACGTCGCTGCCGTCGCCAGCCGGCTGCCCATCACCGGCGGCAGCATCCAGTCCATCGCGCTGCACGCCGCGTTCCTCGCCGCACCGGGCGGCGGCCCCATCGGCCTGGACCACGTGCGCACCGCCACCCGCCGCGAGCTGCGCAAGACCGGCCTGCTCGCCGCGGAGAAGACCCTCGACGACTGGCCGGTGCCCGAGGAGCGCACACCCGCGCTGGTGCGACCATGACCGCCGACGCCGTCGCCCTGGTCACCGCCGCGCTGCAGGCCCGGCTCGAGAGCGCCGTCGGCGTGGGCAAGGTCTACGTCGGCCCGCCGGTGGCCGAGGACGTCGCCGACCGCAAGCTCGCCCTCTTCCTCGTCCACGTGGTGCCGAGCCCGGCGCTGCGCAACGAGCAGGTGCTCGTCCCGCGGCCCGGCGACGCCGACGGCCCCCTCGTCGCGACCGACGCCCTCGCCCTGGACCTGCGCTACCTGCTCTCGGTGTTCCGCTCCACCGGCGCCGGGGGCGGCGCCGCCGACCCCGACGAGCTCCTCACCCTCGGGGCGGCCGTGCGGGCCCTGCACGAGCGCCCCACCATCGACCAGGTGCCGGGGCAGACCGTGCGGGTCACCCCCGAACCGTGCACGGTGGAGGACCTCAGCCGCATCTGGGGGCTGCTGCCGCAGTCGTCCTACCGCACGTCGATGGTGTACCTGGCCAGCCCCGTGCTCGTCACGTCCGCGCCGCCGGTCCGCGACGACCGGGTCACCGAGCGCCGCTACCGCGCCGGCGTCCTGCCCGACCCGCCCGGACCGCTGGCCGAACGGGTGGGGGCGCTGTGAGCATCGCCTTCGAGGAGGGCCGGACCGACGTCGTCACCGCCGTCGTGACCCTCATGGACGGCGCCACCCGCCGGCCGGTGCGCGGCGACGTCGACGTGACCCTGTGGGACGTCGCCGCCGGGCAGCCGCGCCCGGTCGCCGTGGTGCGCAACCTCAGCGGCCAGGCGGTGGTGCTCAACGCCCCGCCGGGCGAGGACCTCACCTTCCGCATCGGGACCGAGCGCAGCATCTACCGGGGCCCGGTGCTCCTGACCGTCAACCTCGCCACGGACGGGGTGCGCCACGTCGTCGCGCTCGAGCGGCGTCCGGACGCCCCCTTCGACGACGTCGCCACCCTGGTGCGCGGGGTCGTGGTGCGGAGCCCGGCCGGTGGGGCCGAACCCGTGGACGGCGCGACGGTCTCCGCCGCGGCGCCGGGCCCCGGTCGGCAGTTCCCGGCCACGACGGATGCGCGGGGGGCGTTCGCGCTCGTGGTGGAGCTGCGCCCGCCGGCCCCGGACGAGCCGGTGGAGATCGACGTCGTCCTGACCGTGGGCAAGGACGGTCTGCCCACCCGGACGCTGGCGGTCCAGCTCCAGCACGGCCGCCACCACGTCTTCACGGCGCCGGTCGACCTCGACGACGCCGTCATCCCACCCATCCACGTACGAGCCGGCCCCTGAGCCGGGCGGACCACCAACGAGAAGGAAGGAGCGCGGCCGTGAGCGAACCATCAGCGGACGCCGGTGACGCCGAGGCGGTGCCCGCCCAGCAGAAGGACCTCGACAACCAGCTGCAGCCGCAGGGCCAGGCGGTGGGGGAGGCGGGCGGCTCACCCCCCACCGAGGAGGAGGCGCTGCCGACCGAGCAGACCGAGGAGGTGGTCGAGGCGCCCGTCGGTGACACGGCATCGGGCGCACCGAGCACCGGCGACGACTCGACCGGCGGTGGCTCGACCGGCGGTGGCTCGACCGACAGCGGCTCGAGCGATGACGACACGATCGCCGAGAAGCTCGCCCAGCTCGAGACCGAGGCCACCGCCGCGCGTACGAAGAAGAACCAGGCCGACGTCGCGCTCGCGGACCTCGAGAACCGGCTGACGACCCTGCGCGCGGTCCAGAAGGACGCCGAGACCGCCGCCACCGCCTACACCGCCGCCTACGACGCACTCGCCCGCGAGGACACGGCCTACGGGGAGTACCTCCAGTCCCAGGAGGAGGGCCTGCGCCGGCAGCTGGGTGAGGACGGTGTCGCCGGGGTCGAGGCCGTCGTCAAGGCACGGTCGGACCGGACCAAGAAGCTCGATCGCAAGGCGAGGAAGGCTGCCCGGACGCTCGCGAGCGCCGAGAGCAGGCGGGACCGGCTCAAGGACCGGGTCAAGAAGCGCTCCGACGCCCTGGCCGGGTGGAAGAAGCTCACCGCGACCGTCACCGCCCAGCACACCGAGCTCAAGACCCGGCGCGAGGAGATCGCCAAGGCGCGCCAGGCCGGTGAGTACGCGCTGGCGTACTGGTTGCTCGGCTCGGCGGCGGCCCGCCGGAAGTCCTTCGGCGAGGGCCCCCGCCTCATCCCACCCAAGGACCTGGAGCACAAGCTGCTCGACGCCGTCACGGCGCTCGCCGACGCACAGAGGGCGCTCGCCGATGCCGAGACCGCCGCCACCACGGCCAAGGCCGACCTCGCGGCGGCGACGAAGGCCCGCGATAAGCACAGGGCGGAGTCGGAGGCGCAGCTGCGCGAGAGCCTCCGGACCGCCGGAACCCACGCCACGACAGGAGAGTCGAATGCCTGAGTACCTCGCACCGGGCGTCTACGTCGAGGAGATCGAACGGGGCCCCAAGCCGATCGAGGGCGTGGCGACCAGCACCGCGGCGTTCCTCGGAGAGGCGCAGCGCGGCCCGCTGGTACCGTGGCTGACCACCAGCTACGGGGAGTACCTGCGCTGGTTCGGCGACGTCTTCGGCGCCGGGAAGTTCCTGCCCTACGCCGTGAAGACCTTCTTCGACAACGGCGGACGCCGCTGCTACGTCACCCGCGTCACCGGGGCCGGGGCGGCCGCCGCGACGGTCGACGTCGGCGGGTTCACCGTCACCGCCACCGGACCGGGCACCGCCTACAACAACACCTGGGTCCGCATCCTGCCCGGCAGCACCCGGGGCGCGGACGGCAACCCCGTGGGGTTCCGCCTGCGCGTGGACCACTGGGCCAACCCGGCCGACGTCCCGGCCGACGCCGCCGGCATCGACGACGGGCCGGTCCCCACGATCGCGGAGGACTTCGACGACCTCAGCCTCGACCCCGCCTCGCCGGCGTACTTCGACAAGCGGGTCAACGGGTTCAACTCTTCCCTGGTGCAGATCTCGGCCGCCGACGACGCCGAGCTGCCCACCGGCGACGGCGTCTCCGCCCAGCTCGACGGCGGCGCCGACGGCGACCCGCTCACCCCGGCCGACTACGAGGTCGACGACGCCGACCCCGGCCGGCGCCGCGGTCTCAAGGCCCTCGAGCTCGACCGGTTCCGGGAGGTGGCGATCGTCTACGCCCCCGGCGTCGACTACGACACGGCGCGCCTGGTGGTCACGCACTGCGAGCGGAACAGGTTCCGCTTCGCCGTCGTCGACTCCCTCCAGGGCCTGGGCAACGCCAGCGGGATCGAGCCCCGCTCGGACGTCACCGACACCAAGTACGGCGCGTTCTACTACCCGTGGATCTACGTGAGCGACCCCCGCAGCGGGGTGCGCACCCTGGTCCCGCCGGGCGGGTCGGTGTGCGGGATCTACGCCCTCACCGACAACACCCGCGGGGTGTTCAAGGCCCCCGCGAACGAGACCCTCGCCGGGGCGATCGACCTGGAGTACGACATCAACCAGGGCACCCAGGAGATCCTCAACCCCCGCGGGGTCAACGCCATCCGCCGGTTCCCCGGCCGGGGCATCCGGCTGTGGGGCGCCCGGACGATGTCCAGCGACCCGCTGTGGAAGTACGTCAACGTGCGGCGGCTGTTCATCTTCCTCGAGGCCTCGATCTACAACTCCACCCAGTGGGTCGTGTTCGAGCCCAACGACCCGCGGCTGTGGGCGCGGGTCAAGCAGACCGTGACCCTGTTCCTGCGGACCCAGTGGCGCGAGGGCGCGCTGCTCGGGCTGAAGGAGGAGGAGGCGTTCTCCGTCGCGGTGGGCCGGGAGACGATGACCGAGGACGACCTCCTCAACGGCCGCCTCATCGTCGAGGTCGGCGTGGCGCCCGTCCGGCCGGCCGAGTTCGTCGTCTTCCGGGTCTTCCAGAAGACGCAGGAGGCGAAGTCATGACCGTCACGGGCACGACCGCCACGAGCCAGGAGGGCTGAGCGATGGCACGCACGGACCCGCTCCGGAAGTTCCGGTTCCGCCTCGAGATCGACGGCCTCGAGCAGGCCGCGTTCTCCGAGGTGACCATCGGGGACCTCGCGAGCGACCCGATCGAGTACCGGGAGGGCGACGAGGCCCGCCTCACGGTCCGCAAGCTCTCCGGCCTGACCAAGTACGCCAACGTCACCCTCAAGTGGGGGATCACCGACTCCCTCGAGCTCGCCGACTGGCACCAGCTCGTCGTCGGCGGCGCCACGCTCCAGGACGACATCCGCAAGACGGTCGTCATCCGGGTGCAGAACGAGGCCGGCGAGGACAAGGCGGCCTTCGAGGTCACCCGCGCGTGGCCGTGCAAGTACGACCCGACCGACCTCAACGGCACCGGCAACGAGGTGGCCATCGACACCCTCGAGCTCGCCAACGAGGGCATCCGCCGGATCCAGTAGGGAGGCACACCATGTTCGCCACCGAGGTCGACTTCACGCTCCCCAAGGGGTACCTCGACGCCGACGGCGTCCTGCACACCGACGGCGTCATGCGCCTGGCCACCGCGGCCGACGAGATCCTGCCACTCAAGGACCCCCGGGTGCAGGCCAACCCCGCCTACCTGACGATCATCGTCCTGGCCCGGGTGGTCACCCGGCTCGGGTCGCTGCCCGACGTCAACACCAAGGTGGTCGAGGGGCTGTTCGCCAGCGACCTGGACTACCTCCAGGGGCTCTACGAACGCCTCAACGCCGCCGACGAGCCGGACGGCCGGCTGGGCGACGAGGTCGGCGGCCACGCCGCCGGCGCGCCGGACGGTCGACTCGCCGGGGGCGGGAGGGTCTACGCCCTGGGGGAAGCGTGAGGGCCTATCCCGTGGCCCAGCTCTACGAGGAGATGGCCTTCATCGCCTACCACTTCCACTGGCCGCAGACCGAGCTGATGTCCCTCGAGCACGCCCAGCGCCGCCGCTGGTGCGAGGAGATCTCCCAGATCAACCGCCGGCTCGACGGCGCACCCGCCAACCCGTTCGACACCCTCTGAGGAGGTGAGTCATGGCCCGCCCCGACCCCTTCCGTCTGTTCCGGTTCGTTGTGGAGATCGACGGCACCGAGGCCGGCGGGTTCCAGTCGGTCTCCGGCGTCGAGCGTCAGACCCAGGTGGAGCCCTACCGCGAGGGCGGCGTCAACGACTTCGAGCACCAGCTGGCGCTGAAGACCACCTACCCCCCGCTCGTCCTCAAGCGCGGGCTGGTGGACGGGTGGCTGTGGGACTGGCACCAGGAGGTCATCTCCGGCCGGGTGCAGCGCCGGACCGTCTCGGTGGTCCTCCTCGACGAGGCGGGTCAGGAGGCCTGGCGGTGGGTGTGCGCCGCGGCGTACCCGGCGCGGTGGTCAGGTGCGGAGCTCGACGCGATGTCCGGGGCGGTGGCGACCGAGGCGGTCGAGCTCGTTCACCACGGGATCACGAGGCAGCGATGAGCGCCCGCCTGCCCACGCGCCCCGCGCCGACCTTCCGTCCGGGGTCCGGCCGGCTGCGCCGGGGGAAGGCTGCTGCGCTGGGTGACGGCGTGCCTGGGGACCGGGCGGGCGGCGGACGGTCGGGGCGCGGGCCGCTGTGGCGGCGGCCGCTGGCCCTGGTCTTCCGCCGGCCCGCGCGGACGCTGCCGGCGCCGGTGCTGCGCTCGCGAGACGGGGCCGCGGTGCGGCTGTCGCTGTCTCTGTCGCTGCGGGTCTGGCTCGCGGAGCGGCTGACGACGCTCGTGCGTGGGGTCGCGCCGGCGTCGGGCGCCGATCGGCAGATGCCGTCCGCGGCGGACGGCACGCGCGCGCCGGTCGCGGTGGCCCAGCGTGCGTGGCGCCTCGGTGCGACGCGCGACTCCGGGCCGGGGCGGGCGACCCGCCGGCCCCTGAGCCCGCGCGAGCCCGACGCCGTGCGGGCACCGCGTGGGGCTCGGCTCGACCGCAATACGCCGGCTGACCGCATCCACCGGTCCGGCAGCGAGACCACCACGACCCGGCCCACCTGGCGCACACCGCCTCCCTCCGACGGTGACGGCCAGCAGAGTCTGATCGGCAGCCGGCCAGCTGCGCGGCCGACGGCGCCGGGCGTCGCCGCGGAGTCGCTCGACGTCAAGGCGCCGCCGACCGTTCCGCCGCTCAGGCACCGCACCCGAGGTTCGCGGCTCGGCGCCGCCCCTCAGCCGCTCATGGACCGGCTCGCCGACGCGGCCACCCCTGCCCCCGCGCCGGCCCGCCGTCGTCTCCGCCGGCCGACCGGCCCGGCCGCCCCGCACCCGGGCGGCTACCCCGCCACCGAGCTGCGCGTCGGGCCACGGCTCCGCAGTGCGCCGCGTCCGGCGCCCGCACCACCGGCACCCGGACCGCTCGCCGTCCCGGACCGCCCACCCGCCGCGCTCGTCCACCGCAGCCGGCCTGCCGTCGTCGACGCCCACGACGCGCCCGCCCCCACGCCGCCGCCCACCGCCGCGGCCGCCCCCGCCGTCGACCTGGACCGGCTCGACCGCGAGCTGTGGCACCGGTTCGAGAAGCGCATGCGCATCGAGCGCGAGCGCCGGGGGAGGGGCTGACATGGCCCAGGAGCTGGCGAAGGCGATCGTCACCCCCCTCGACGGGCGCGCCGCGGGCACCCCCATCACGGTGCTGTTCAATCCCACCGAGTACAACGTCGAGTACTCGGCCAACTTCCAGGAGTCCGCCCCCCCGGGCCTGTCCAACCCCGTGGTGCAGTTCGTCAACGGCAACGCCCGCGTCCTGAGCATGGACCTGCTCTTCGACACCTGGACCGACGGGCAGAGCCGGAATGTCCTCGAGCTGACCTCGCCGCTGACCGACCTGCTCTCAATCGACGGCGACCTCCACGCCCCGCCCCGGGTCGAGTTCCGCTGGGGGGTGTTCCGGTTCGTCGCCGTCGTGGAGAAGATCTCCCAGCGGCTGACGATGTTCGCCTCGGACGGCACCCCGGTCCGGGCCACCCTCTCGGTCACTTTCAAGCAGTACCGCACCATCGCCGAGCAGCTCGAGGACCCGCGCCGCAACTCCGCCGACAAGACCAAGCGCCGGGTCCTCGAGGCCCACGACAGCATCTGGCTCCTCGCCGCCCGCGAGTACGGCCAGCCCCGGTACTGGCGGCTCATCGCCCGGCACAACGACGTCGACGACCCCCGGCGCATCCCGCCCGGGACCGTCCTCGTGCTGCCGCCCATCGACGAGGGGGTGCCCCGTGCGACTCGCCCAGCTTGAGCAGGACACCGCCCACGACCGGTTCTACGTCCCCACGTTCGCCGTCAAGGTCGGCGGCGAGGACGTCCTGCGCGACCTCTACCTCGCGGTGACCTCGGTCAGCGTCGACCTCAAGGAGAAGACCGCCGGCCGCTTCTCCTTCAAGGTGGCCGCCGCGTTCGACTGGAAGGCCCGGGAGTTCCTCGCCACCCGCGCCGAGGAACGGGTGGACCTGCTCGAGCTGTTCGCCTTCGGTGCCACCGTGGAGATTGCCCTCGGGTACGGCGACCCGGCCGCCCTCAGCCCGGTGCTGACCGGCGTCGTCACCGAGCTCAGCACCGACTTCTCCGCCGGCTCCACCCCCGAGCTGTCCATCAGCGGCAGCGACGGCCTCTACCCCCTCACCGTCGGCAAGAACACCCGGCACTGGGAGGCCGCCCCGGACAGCACGGCCGTGGCCGACGTCGCCCGCGCGGCCGGCCTGCGCGCCGACGTCGAGCCCACCACCCCGGCCAAGGACCGCATCGACCAGAACAACGAGACCGACATGGTCTTCGTCACCACCCTCGCCGAGCGCAACAAGGCCACCTTCTACGAGCGGGACCGCACGCTCTACTTCGGCCCCCGGCACAAGGACGCCGCCGCCGTCGCCGAGCTCGTCTGGGGCGAGGGGCTGCTGAGCTTCAGCCCCGAGGCGAACCTCGCCCGGCAGATCTCCGAGGTCCGCGTGCACGGCCGCTCGGCCGCCACCGGCACCGAGATCGTGGGCCGGGCCCGGCGCGGGGAGGAGACCGGCCGCGACACCGGCGAGGAGAGCGGCGGGGAACGGGTCGTCCGGGCTCTCGCCGCCGACCCCGTCCTCAACCTCCGGGCACCGGTGAGCACCCAGGAGGAGGCCGACGCGCGCGCCCAGGCGGTGCTGGACGAACGCGCCCAGGACTTCCTCACCGGCCGCGGGGAGTGCGTCGGACTGCCCGAGCTCCTGCCCGACACCAACGTCACCCTCGGCGGGCTGGGCCGGGCCTTCTCCAAGACCTACTACATCGCCGAGACCACCCACACCCTCGACGGCAGCGGCTACCGCACCACCTTCACAGTGCAGGAGACGACGGTATGAGCGGCACCTGGATGCGCACCGAGGAGGCCGAGCGCGAGGCGGACGGCTTCCTCACCGGCGTCGCGGTGGGGGAGGTCACCGACAACACCGACCCCGACGGCCTGGCCCGCGTCCGGGTCCGGCTGCCCTGGCACCCCGACGGCGACACGAGCTTCTGGGCCCGGCTCGCCGTCCCCATGGCCGGGGCCGACCGCGGCACGTACTTCCTGCCCGAGATCGGCGACGAGGTGCTCGTCGCCGCCGAGAAGGGCGACCCGTCCCACCTCTACGTCCTCGGCTCGCTGTGGAACGGCAAGGACAAGCCACCCGCGGACAACGGCGACGGCGCCAACAACACCCGCGTCATCACGTCCCGCGCGGGGCACACCATCCGGTTCAACGACGACGACGCCGCACCCGAGATCGAGGTCCGCCTCGCCGACGGCAAGCGCATCGCCCTGGACAAGGACGGCATCACGGTCGACGACGCCAAGAACAACGTCATCACCATCGACTCCGGCGGCGCGAAGGTCACCGTCACCGCCGGCCGCGAGCTCGTCCTCAAGGGCGCCACGGTCTCCATCGACGCCTCGGCGTCGATGAGCCTGACGTCGTCGGGGACGCTCAAGCTGCAGGGCTCGGTCGTGCAGATCAACTAGGTCGACGAACTCGACGAGGTCGTCCGGATCAGCGAGGAGGAGGGACATCATGGGAAAGCCGGCCGCGCGGGTGGGTGACACCACCGCCCACGGCTCGCCGCTGGTCCCCGGGCCGGGCTGCCCGACCGTCCTCATCGGTGGCCGGCCGGCGTGGCGGGCCGGATCCGACACGCACGTCTGCCCGCTCTTCGACGGGCCCAAGCCGCACGTCGGCGGCACGATCGCCGCCGGCAGCCCCACGGTCCTCATCGGCGGCCTGCCCGCGGCCCGGCTGGGCGACCAGATCCTCGAGGCCGGACCGCCCAACGCCGTCGCCGTCGGCGACCCGACCGTCCTGATCGGCTGACCATGGACACCGACGCACGTGGACGCGAGTTCCTCGGGACGGGCTGGGCCTTCCCCGTCGCGCTCGACCCGGCCACCGGCCTGGTCGAGCTCGTCTCCTACGAGGAGGACATCCGCCAGTCGATCGTCATCATCCTCGGCACGGCCAAGGGCGAGCGGGTCATGCGCCCGGACTTCGGGTGCGGCATCCACGACCTCGTCTTCGCCGCCCTGTCCACCCAGGTCGTGGCCCAGATCGAGACGACCGTGCGCGAGGCGCTGCGCACCTACGAGGCCCGCATCGACGTCCGCGCGGTGACCGTGAGCAGCGCGCACCTGGGCCTGGGCCGCCTCGACGTCGTCATCGACTACGAGGTCCGGGCGACCAACCAGCCCGGCAACCTCGTCTACCCCTTCTCCTTCCGGGAGTCGGCGAGCCGATGAGCACCTACCGTTCGCGCCTCGAGGCCGGCGTCCACCCGGGGACCGATCCCCGCCGGGCACCAGAGCTCCGGGCGGAGCTGCGCCGTCTCGCCGCCGCCCTGACCCCGCGGTGGCGGCCGACGGAGGAGCGCGACGACGTCGGCTCGGCCCTGCTGCGGATCGGCGCCCGGCTCGCCGAGGAGACGACGCAGCGCCTCGACGCCACCGCCCGGCGCGACGCCCTGGCGTTCTTCGACCTCCTCGGTCTGCCGCCTTCGCCGCCCCGGCCCGCCACCGGGGTACTCGTGCTCACCCTCGGGGTCAAGCAGCTGCGGGCCGTGCACGCGCCGGCCCGCACCCAGGTGGCCGTGACACCCCCGGCGCCCGACGTCGGTGCTGCCGGTGCCGCCAGTGCCCGGCCCGCCCCGGCCGGCGACGACGTCACCTTCGAGACCCAGGCCCGCCTCCGGGTGGTCCCGGGCCGGGTGGGCGAGCTGGTCGCCGTCGACGCCGGCGCCGACCGCATCGAGCTCGCCCCGGCGCGGGTGACCACGCCCGCCGCGCCGGTCGCGGCGGCGGACGGCTACCGCCTGCTGACGTTCGCCGGCGCCGGCAGCCGGACCGTCCAGCTCAGCCCCGCCGGGGGCCTCGCCCCGGAGGACCTGCTGCGGATCGGGACCGGCGCCTACCGGGTGCTCGAGGCCGACGAGCACGGGCTCGTCACCCTGGTGGACCCCCTCGAGGAGCCCGCGCCCGCCGGGACGACGGCGGCGCGGATCTCTGCGCTGGAGTCCTTCCGCCTGCGCGACGTCCAGGCGCACGTCCTGCACCTCGGCCACCCCGACCTGCTCAACCTCGACCAGCCCGCCACCATCGGGGTGACCCTCGCCCCGGCCGGTCTCGCCCGGGAGCTCGGCGCGCTCGACGTCGCCTGGTCGCTCTTCGGCACCCGCGACGGCGAGGAGGAGCCGGCCTGGCAGCGGCTCGACCTGCTCGGGGTCCGGGGGGCGCAGGTCCGCGTGGCCAAGTCGTGGGCCGGGTCCGTGGAGGAGACCGAGGTCCACGGCCACACCTCCCGGTGGCTCCGCGCCGAGCTGCGCACCCCGGTGGTCGGCCGGCCCCCGACGTCCCGGGCGTCGGGCGTGCACCTCAGCGTCGCCTCCGCGGGGACCGGCGAGGACGGGGCCACGAGTACGGGCACAGGCACCGGCGCGGGTGGCGGTGCGACCCCCGCGGAGGGCAGCCGGACCGTGACCGCCGCCGCGCACAACGGCACCCCGCTCGCCACCACCCGCCGGTTCCTGCCCTTCGGCCCCGAGCCGTTGCGCTTCGACGTCTTCGCCCTCGCCGCACCGGAGACCCTGAGCAAGAAGGGCGCCACGGCCCGGCTGGACATCACCCTGGTCGACTCCTCGATCGTCGCGTTCGTCCTCGCGACCGGGTCCGGGACGGACTGGCGCGGCTACGGCGCGGGCCGCAACGGCAACCTCCAGGTGCTGCTGCCGCAGGACGGCGCCGTCCGCTGGCTCGAGGCGCCCCTCACGGGCGAGGACGGCCGCCGGGTCCTGCTCGGGGCCGCCGCGCCGGTGGCCGTGGGGCGGACCGATGCCGCCGGCGACGTCGTCGTCGTGACCGACCGCGACGGCGCGCTGTGGTCCGCGGTGGTGCGCACCACCTCCACGGCGGTCACCGTCGACGGCAGCACGTGGCACGCGCTCGACCGCCCGGCCGGCCAGACGGCGGCGGGTGACGGCGGGGTCGCCGTCGTCGCGCCGGTGATCGTCCCGGCCCCGGCCGGCGACGGCGTGGCCGTGATCCTGGAGATGGCCGACCACGACCTGCACGCCCTCCGGCTGGACGAGGCCGGGCGCGCGGTGGGCACCTGGTCGGCCGTCGAGCCTGACTCATTGGCCCCGGCCGGGCTGCGGCTCCTCACCGGGGTCCAGGGCGCGGACTGGCCGGGCCGCCCGGACCGGGTCGAGGTCCTCGCCGCGGACGACGACGGCGCCCTGTGGGTGGCCACCGTCGAGGACGGGGCCGCCGGACCGACGGCGTCGTGGACGCAGGTCGCGGGGGAGGAGCCGGTGCCCCCGGCCCGCCCGGACGTCGTCCCCGCGGCGACGCGCTACCGCACCGGCGGCGCGGAGCACCTGTGGGTGTGCCTCGCGGCCGGCGGCGGTCTCGTCGGGCTCGACCGGGACGGCGACGACGTCACCGTCCTGCCCATCGCGGGCACGGTCGCGGACGGCTCCGCCCTGCACGCCCACCCGGGCGTGCTCGGCGTCGGCGGCCTGCCCACGACCGTCGGCCTGGGCCCGGACGAGGCGTTCGTGTGGCAGGGCGGCGAGGACGTCACGACCACGCCCCTGCCCGCCCCGGCGTCGGCCGCCCGCCCCCAGCTCGTCGCGACCGACGACGCGCTGGAGCTGCTCGTGCCCGGCGCCGGCGAGCGGGTGCTGCGTGCCGCCGTCGCCGCGCCGGAGGAGCTCGACGTCGAGCTCCACGACCTCATCGAGCTCGAGAGCCCCTGGGTGCCCAACCGCGCCGAGATCACCCCGTCCGACGGCACCGCCCCGTCCTTCGTCACCCTCGGGTCGGCCAACCGGCGCATCCGCGAGGGCGACGTCCGCGTGTACGAGGTCGACGGCGTCACCGCCGGAACCACCGTGCGGTTCCTGCGCGTGGGCGCCACCGCCCACACCGGCACCTTCGATCCGGCGGACAGCCGCACGCAGCTGCGTCTGGCCGCCACGGACACGGCCACCGAGGTGGGGTCGCGGATCGTCGCGGGCGAGGCCAGCCACGTCGTCACCGACCTCACCGGCGGCGTCGCCACCCTCGACCGGGAGGTCGCCGGCGACGACCCCGAGTACCAGGTGGTCGAGGAGACGGCCGTGGTGTCGGTGACGGACGAGGCGCTCGGCACCCTCGCGAAGGTCGTGACCACCGTCAAGCCGAGCGAGCTCGTCTTCGGCGCCCCCGCCGACCCGCGGACCCAGCAGGTCCTGCTCGCGGAGCGGGTCCTGTCGGTGGTGTGGGCGCGGCTCGGCGCGGCCTGGGAGACGCTGCCCGCGGCAGGCGCGACGGCGGCGTCGTTCGCCGAGGACCCCACCTGGTCGGTGACCGTGCGCGAGCGCGGCTACACCAACCCCGAGCTGTCGTGGGAGTACGCCGACGGCGAGGGCTGGCGGCGCCTGGAGGTGCTCGACGGGACCGACGACCTCTCGACGTCCGGGACCATCCGCTTCGTCGTCCCCGCGGACCTGACCACCACCGAGATCGGCGGCCAGGAGGACTACTGGATCCGTGCGCGGCTCGTGGGCGGTGACTACGGGCGGCCCACCTACCTGGTCCGGCAGGAGACCAGCGGCGGCGTCACGGAGCAGACGGTCGTCGTCGACACCTCCGAGCTGCGCCCGCCCGAGATCCTCGCCATCGAGGCGACCTTCGCCTCCCCGCCGGGCCTGCCGCCCGAGGTGCTGCTGGTGGAGAACAACGCCGACGTCGTCGACCAGACGCAGGCGGCAGCCGTGGCGTCGGCGAGCTTCGAGCTGTTCGAGGGCGCCGGGGCGGTCGGCGCGAAGTCGCGAGCGGTGTTCGCGGGCCTGACCGCCGCGATCGGCCGCGGGCCGCTCACGTTCCTCGTCGACGCCGTCGACCAGCCCGGGACCGGCGCGCTCGAGGTGGACGTGCGCACGCCCGAGGGCTGGCGCCGGGTGCCCACCGACGACCGGACGGCGTCCCTGCGCCGCACCGGGACGATCACCCTGGCGCTCGACCACGACCCGGTGCCGGTGCGGCTCTTCGGCCGGGACCGGGTGTGGCTGCGGCTGCGCCCTGGCGCGGACCCGGGCGGCTCCGGTTCGGCACCGGGCGGGGTAGCCGGCTCGGGCGCGGGGTCGGACGCCGAGGCGGCCGCGAGCTGGGCGCCGGTGGTGCGCCTCCTCCTGCCCAACGCGGTGCCGGTCAGTCAGGCGCGCACGGTCCAGCAGGAGATCCTCGGCTCGAGCCTCGGTGCCCCCGGCACGACCGTCTTCCTCGCCGACGTCCCCGTGCTGCCCGACACGGTCGAGCTCCGCGTCCGCGAGGACCTGGGCCAGGAGGAGGTCACGGCACTCGCGGCGCTCGCGGCCGAGACCCGCGGGGCAGGCCCGGCCCCCGTCGTCACCGGCGTCGAGCGGACACCAGGCACGTGGGTGCTCTGGCGCCGCGTCGACAGCCTCGTCGGGCAGAGCGGCGGCGCGCGCGTGTACGTCCTCGAGCCCGCGACCGGCCGGGTGCGGTTCGGCGACGACCGTACCGGCCGGATCCCGCCCGCCGGCCGGGACAACATCCGCGCCTTCGGCTACCAGCAGGGCGGGGGAGCGGCCGGCAACACCCCACCCTGGCCGGCCACCCGTCTGACGACGGCGGTCCAGGGCGTCGAGGCCGCCGTCCTGCCGCTCGGCACCGCCGGCGGCATCGATGCCCCTGCCGCCGACACCCTCTTCGCCACGGCGCCCCAGCAGCTCCGCCACGCCGGCCGCGCCCTGACCCCCGCGGACGTCGAGGCGCTCGCCGTCGCCTCCTCCGGGGACGTCCTGCGCGCGCGGTGCCGGCGCCCGCGGGGGCCGGGGGAGCCGGTCCGGGTCGCCGTCGCCGTGCGCGGCACCGGCTGCCCGCACCCGACGTTCGCCCAGCTCGACGCGGTCGCCGCGCGCCTGCGCGAGGTCGGCTGGGGCGCGCTCGACGGCGACGGCGTCGAGGTCACCGGCCCCACCGACGTCCCCGTGACCGTGGCGGTCACCCTCGGCGCCCCGCCCGAGCGGTGGGCCGCCGTCGAGCAGGACGCCACCACGGCGCTCGCCGCACTGTTCGACCCCGTCACCGGCGGGCCGGACGGGACCGGGTGGCCGTTCGGCCGGCGCCCGACGACCGCGGACGTGCTGCGGGCGCTCGCCCCGGTCGGTGGCGTCGAGCGGGTGGTCGAGGTCAGCGTCGACGTGCCCGAGGCGTTCCCGGTGGACGGCCTCGTCTGCGCCCAGGACCTCTCCGTCGTCGTCACGGGAGGCGCGCCGTGATCCCGAGCGAGTTCGTCACCTCGCTGGACACGATCGAGTTCGACCAGCTCGTCGACCTTGCCCGCGGGGAGATCCCCCGGTACGCCCCCGACTGGACCGACCACAACGTCCACAACCCCGGGATGACGCTCGTCGACCTCCTCGCCTGGATCGTGGACCAGCAGGTCTACCGCGCCGGGCACGTCGGCGGCCGGCACCTGCGGGCGTTCGCCGCGCTGCTGGGCCGCCGGGCGGAGGGTCCGGCCCCGGCGCGCGGGATCGTCTGGCCGGCCCAGGGCGTGGCCGAGGGCCGGCTCCTCCGGGAGGGCACCGAGGTCCGGTGCGAGGCGCACCCGGCGCTGCGCGTCGTCAGCGACCGGCAGGTCTACCTCACGCCCGCCGCGCTGGTGGGGGTCGACCTCACGGTCGGTGGAGCGGCCGTGCCCGCGCCGGCGCCCGACGGCCTGACGTGGACGGTCGACGGCGCCGGCCCGGGCACCGCCACCCACACCGAGACGGCCACCGCGTTGACGCTGCGGTTCGACGAGGCCCCCGGCATGGCCGGGACGACCGCCCCGGTCGCGCTCGGACTCGAGGTCGCCGCGCCGCCCGGACCCCCGCCGTCGCCGGAGACCTCCTGGGGCCCGGCGGTCTGGGAGTATCGGGCCGCCGACGACGGGTGGGAGCACCTGCCGGTCGAGCACGACGGCACCGCGGGGCTGGCGAGGACCGGCGTCGTCGTCCTCACCGTCCCGCCAGCACGGCCGGGCACCGCCGAGGTCCGCCTCCGGCTGGACCGCGGCTTCTTCCCCGTCCCCCCGCAGGTGCGCGCCGTCGCCGTCAACGCCCTGCCGGTGGTCCAGCTCGAGCGCGTCGCCCGTGCGGCGCTGGCGGTCGGCACCGGCCTGCCGGACCAGACGGTCGAGCTCTCGACCGCCGACCTGGTTCCGGCGTCCGGCGGTCCCCGCCTGGCTATCGAGGTGGGCGACGAGCCCTGGACCGAGCACGACCTGGCCACCTCCGGCCCGGACGACCGGCACTACGCCGTCACGCCGGACGCCGTCGTCTTCGGCAACGGCGTCAACGGCCGCCGCCCACCGGCCGGCGCGGCGATCGCCCACGGCGACCTGCTGCGCACCGCGGGCTCCGGCGGGAACCTCCGGCCCGGTCTGACCTGGGGCGTCCCGGTCCTCGGCCCGGTCCCGTACGGCGCCAACCGCCACGCGCTCGCGGGCGGCCGGGACGCGACGACCGCCACGGAGCTCCTCGCGCACGCCCGGGCCGCGGCCACCAGCCGGGCGGTGCTGCTCACCGACGACGACCTCGCGGCCGCCGCCTACGCCCTGCCCGGCATGGCGGTCGGCCGGGCGGAGGTGCTGCCGCGGTTCGACCGCCGGCTCCCCGGCCGCTCCGTCGACGGCGTCCGGACCCTCGTCGTGGCCCCGGCCGGGTTCGACGTCGGACCCGGTGGCTCGGCCGAGGTGCCGCGGGCGTACCTGCGTGAGGTCGCCGCGCAGCTCGGCGGCGGACGGGTGCTCGGCGAGCGGCTCGTGGTCCAGGGGCCGGCGGTCGTCGTCGTCGACGTGGCGGTGCGCGTCACGACCCAGGCGTGGGCCGTCCCGAGTGACGTCGCGGCCGCGGTCGAGGCGGCGCTGCGCGACCGGCTCACCGCCGTGCGGCGATCTGCGGAGCCCTGGCCGTTGGGACGTGACCTCACCGTCACCGACGTCGTGGCCATCGTCGCGAGCGTCGAGGGTGTCGGGACCGTCCCCGACGTCCGGCTCGCGGCGGACGGGTCGGCAGGTTCCTCGGCGACCGCCGACGACGAGTCGTCTGGGCTCACGGTGCCCCGTGACGGCGTCGTCGTCGCGGGTGACGTGGAGGTCGTCGTCGACGGCGGCGCCCCGGGCGCCGAGCCGAGCTGGCGGAGGTGGGACTGATGCCCTCGGTCGAGGAGCGCGTCTACGACTTCCGCACGGCAGCCCACTGGCGGGCCGGCGTCCGCCGCGGCCTGCAGGTGCGGGGTGACCGGCTGGTCGTCCCGGACGTTCTGACGGTGCGCCCTGTCGGCGGAACGGGGAGCGCCGACGGCGGCGCCCTGGCCGCGGCCGGCGGGTGTGCCGGGCTGACCTGGCTGCGGCCGCGGTCCCGCGAGCTCGCGCGCCTGCTGGCGGAGGAGCAGGCCGTCGCCGAGCTCGGGGTCCTGGAGGGTCCTGCGCCGGCGCGGCGCCTCGTCGTCGGCCGGTCGCTGCTGTGGGTGCTCGCCGGGGACGACCTCGAGCGTCACGACGCCCGGACGCTCCAGCGCCTCACCCCTGCCGCGGTCCCGACCGGCTGGCGGGTCAGCGACGTGACCGGTGACGGCGCAGACGGCGTGTGGGTCGTGGAGCTCGGCCGAGCGGGCCGGCGGCTGCGGCACGTCGACTGCTGGGGCCGCACCTGTCGCGACACCATCGCGCTGGACCGGACGGACGGCCCTGACTCGGGCCCGGCCGCGGACGCAGGCGCGGACACGTCGGATCCGGCTGTCGGTGACCGAGCCGAGCTGTCGGTGGCGGCAGGCGCGACCGGGGCCTGGATCGCCGTCGTGGACCCCGACGCCTCGACCGAGCTGCTCGTCGTCGACACCTCGACGGCGGCCGTGACGCGCATCCCGCTGGACCCCGTGCACCGACGTGGCCGCACGCTGCTCGCAGCCGACACGGTGGTGCACCTGCTCACCGTCGCCGACGACCGTTCGGCCGGTGTGGTGTACCAGTCGCTCGACCCCCGCACCGGCGACGTCGAGGACCACCAGGTCCTCACCCTCCCGCGGGGCCTCGGCCGCCTGACCTCGCTCGCCGTGGAGGGGACGACCCTCGTTCTCGGTGGCAGCGGCGGCCTCGCGCACATCGTCGCGGCGCCCGCGACGGAGCCACGCCGGGCCACGTTCATCACCCCCGCCCTGGTCTCCCCGCTGGGGCCGGTCGCGCCGTGGGACCGGGCCGAGGTCGACGTCGTCCTGCCCGCCGGGACGACCCTGGAGATCAGCTGGGCGACCGGCGACCCGTCACTCGCGGCGTCGCTGCTCGACGGACGGTCCCGAGCCGGCGTTGTCGATGAGCAGCGGCTCACCTGGCGGCGGGGAGCCACCTACCGCGGCAGCACCGACTCGCCGGAACGGCTCGTGGACCTCCTCGACGGCGCGGACGGGACCACGCTCTGGCTGCGCCTCGAGCTGGCCGTGCCCGCCGGCGGCCCGGCGCCCGAGCTGGCCCGGTTGCGCGTGCGCTACCCCGGCACGTCCTACCTCGACCACCTCCCGGCGATCTACCGGGAGGACCCGCGCGGCGCCGACGAGCTCCGTCGCCTGCTCGCGCCCTACGAGGTGCTCCTCGACGGCATCGACGAGACCCTCGACGCGCTCCCGGCCCGGCTCGACCCGGTGACCGCGGACGACGGCTGGAGCGACTACCTCCTCGGCTGGCTGGGCTTCCCGCCGCTCGGCGAGCTCCCCGCGCACGTGCGGCGGGGCCTCCTCGTCCGCGCCGCCGAGATCCTCGACCTGCGGGGCACCCGCACGGGTCTGGAGCTGGTCCTCGACCTCGTCACCGGCGGCCGGGCGAGCGTCGAGGACTCGGCCGACGAGCCCGCCGGCTGGTTCCTCGGTGTGCACGCGGCGCCGTCGGTCGGGGCGGAGCCCGCCCGGCTGGGCGCGGACACCGTGGCGCTCGGACAGCTGCCGCGCCCGCCGCGCGCCGGCGCGCTGGTGCTGGGCACCGCCCGGCTCGGTCCGACCTGCGCCGACCCGGTGGCGATGCTCGCTTATCGGGCCCGGACGGTGACGATCACGCTCGCCGTCGGGCCGGAGCGTTCCGAGCTCGAGCCCCTCCTCGGCCGGCTCCTGGACGTCTTCGTGCCCGCGCACTGCCGCGTCGAGGTCCGGTGGACCGGCGCGGCCGGTGGGAGGCGGCTCGGCGGGGGCCTGCGCCTGGCGGGCGGGCCCGGCGACCGCACCGACGGCGCCGTCGTCGCCGATTCCGACGACTCCCGGCTCGCCGGCGCCGACCACCTCGGGGCGACGACCCGACTGGGCCGCTGGCCCCTCCCCGCCACGGCCGGCGCACCGATCGTGCTCGACCACGCCGCCCGACCTGGCCCAGGACCGCGATTGCAGTGAGAAGGAGCGACCTATGAAGAACAGGAGCGGTCCCGAGCGGGGCGCCTGGTCCCGCCGGCCGAGCTTCACCCCCCGGCAGATGCTCACCGCGGAGCAGCTCAACGCCGGCCTCGCCGACGAGCTCATGCGCCAGCAGCTGCTCAGCCGCGCCGTCCACGGCTACGGCGTCGTCCTGGGCTTCGCCCTGTCGGTGGACGACGACGGTGCCCTGGACCTGCGCCGCGGCTGCCTCGAGCTCAGCGGCGGTCTGGCGCTGGACCGGCACGGCCGGATGCTCCTGTGGGAGGGCGGGCGGCTCGGCATCGCCGACCTCGTCGGCCCGCCGCCGCGCGGGCCCGGCTGGTACACGCTGTGCGCGCACTACGCGCGCCGCGCCCCCCAGGAGGAGGACTGCCGGGGTGACGACCCGCACTGGGCGCACGACGGTGTCGTCTTCTCCCTGCACCGTGGCTGCCTGGGGGTCGACCGGGACTGCCCGGACCACCCGCACGACCGGTGCCTCAGCCACGACGAGTACCTCGGTGTCCGCACCGGCGGCCTGCCGGGCGATCCGGAGAGTCCCGACGTCGAGTGGCTTCTCCGGGAGCCGGGGCCGATGCGCCCGACCGGTGACGACGAGTGGGAGTACGACGCCGACCCGGAGGTCTGCGTCCCGCTGGCGTGCGTCCGGATCTGCGACCTCGCCGCCAAGGACGACCGCGACCAGCATCCCGGGACGGACGGGAAGGACCCGGACCAGTACCCCCAGGACGACGGCAAGGATGACGGCAAGGACGACGGGAAGGACCCGTACCCCGAGGGTAAGGACCCGGCCAAGGAGAACGAGAAGTACCCGCAGAAGCAGGAGCAGAAGGAGCCGCCGAAGAGCGACCAGCGCTACCCGGACAGGCCCGCCGAGGCGCTGGGGGAGAAGTACCCCGAGAAGGACCGGGATGACCCCAAGCATCCTGAGAAGCACCTCGACGAACCCGAGCAGCGTCCCGACAAGTCCGACCGGTGGGACCACGACGCGCACCCCGGGCCGCGACCCGACCCCTGCGACCCGCGGTACGGCTTCTGCCCCAGAACCGAGCCCGACACGGTCAGCGTCCGCCCGTTTGTCTACCGCAACCCGCTGCTGTACGAGCTGACCAGCTGCTGCGACGCCGACCTGCCGCGGGTGCGGTCGGTCTCCTGGCAGGACTGGCTCGACGGCGGCTGGTCGACGCCGGTGCCCTGGCGGGCGTTCGAGGAGCGGCTGACGTCGGGCGGGCTCGAGGTCTGGTTCACCAGACCGCTCGACCCGCGCACCCTCCACGAGGCGAGCGTCTTCGTCACCGCCTTCTACCAGCAGGACGACGCCAGCTGGCTGAGCTACCGCGTCCCGCTGGCCGAGGTGACGCCGCTCGGCCGGGCCGACAAGGACGGAGATGCCGAGCACGGTGACCACGGCGACGGCGCCTGGGGAGCCAGGCTCGTGCTGGACGACGAGTGGCTCGGCGCCGAGGTGACGGGCCGGCGCTCGAACCTCTTCGCCGGCGCCCGGATCGAGATCACCGTCCGCGGCCAGCTCCTGCGCGACCGCTGCGGCCGGATGCTCGACGCCCGCCCACCGGGCCTGAAGTGCGGCGTCCGGTGCCAGTCCCGGCCCGGCGACGACCTCGTCACCGCCTTCCAGGTGGAACGGCGGACCCGCCGGAAGGGCGGCTACAGCCCGGACGAGGCGGACACCGGGGGCGCGACATGACCGGCCACGTGGCACCCGGCACCACCAGACGTGGACCTGACCGCACGGCGGCGCGAGACCAAGGAGCGAGAAGATGAAGACCAAGGAGTGCAGCGTCCAGCTCCCCCGGAAGGCGCGGCCGAGCGGGATCGAGAGCGTGTCGTTCCACGACGGCATGCTCGTCAGCGCCGACGACCTCGACACCGCCGCTCGCTACCCCGTGTCCCTGCTGCAGAGCGTGCTGCGGGCGTACCTCGGGTGCGGCGTCGTCTGCGGCTTCGGGCTTCGGGTGCGGCGCACCGTCAAGGGCGAGCCCGCCTGGGTGCTCTGCGTGGACCGGGGCCTGGCGATCGACTGCGAGGGGTACCCGATCGAGCTGTGCGCACCCGTCGAGCTCGACCTGACGCCCGACCCCTGTGCCTGCGAGCCACCGCCGCCGACGGTGCTCATCGCCGTGCGCCGGACGACGTCGGACGAGACGTCACACCGGAGCGACGACGGGAACGGGTGCGGACGGTGCCGCGACGACGACGCGCACGAGTGCGGGCGGGTTCGCGAGCACACGCTGGTCCGGGCGTTCACCCCGGAGGAGCTCGACGCCCTGTCGGTGTGCCGCCGCACGCCCGCGGACCGGCAGGACGACGACGGCCGGTGCGACGACCACGGCGACCAGTCCTACGAGACCGAGCGGCGCGGGTGGTGCGAGTTGCTCACCACGTGCCCGAGCTGCTGCTGCGAGGCGGAGTGGATCCTCCTGGGCGCCGTGACGCTCGACGAGAACCGCGGCATCGTCGGCGAGCCGGACCACGCGGGGCGGCGGTGGGTCAAGCCGGTCGAGGCCATGTGCGCGGCCGACCGGGCCACCGCCGAGCTGGCCGAGAAGGTCGCGGCGCTCGAGGACGCCGTCTCCCGGCTGGGCAAGAGCCCTGCCGCCCGGAAGGCCGCGGGCTCGTAGCGCCGGACCATGGCCCAGACCCGCCAGGCACCCGCCCGCCGGACCGGTGCGGAGCCGCGCCGACCCGCCGCGCCGACCCGCCGGGCCGGCGCGGTGACGCCCGCCGACCTGCAGCAGCGCCTGGGCAACCGGGGGGTCGGCGCGGCGTTCGGGCTGGGCCAGGGCGGGCCGGTGGCCCGGGCGGCGGGCAGCGTGTCGGCGGCCGCGGCCGCGAGGGCTGCCGCTCCTGCGGCCGCGCGGGCCGCTGCTCCCGCGGCCGCGAGGGCCGCTGCTCCCGCGGCCGCGAGGGCGGCTGCTCCGGCCGTGGCGCGGGGTGCCGCTCCGGTCGTCGCGAGAGCGGCGGCGCCGGCTGTGGCGGTGCGGGGTGCGCCCGCGGTTGCGGCGGTGCCGGTCGCTGCCCGGGTGCCCGGGACGGCGGCGACCGGTCCGACGGTGACCACCGGGACCGGCCCAACGACGGCGATGACCGGTGTCTCGGCACCGGGACCCGGCGCTCCGGCAGGCGGAGCAGGGACGGTGGCGGAGCTTGCCGGCGGGCCGGGGGCGGCGGAGCCGGCGGCAGCGGCGACCGAGGCCGCGGCGGCAGGAGCCGGAGCAGCGCAGGCCATGGCCGGAGCCGCGCCGGTCGTCCCCGAAGCCGGTGCGGTCACGGCGGAGGGGGCCGCGGTGGAGGCAGCCGCGGCGGAGGCGGCGCCAGAGGTGACGGAACCGCCGTCGCCGCGGGAGGCGATCGCGCCGGCGGTCCAGCAGATCCGCCAGCGGGCTGGCCGGGCGTCCGGGCACACCCCGGCCGGGACGATCCAGGTCAATGCTCAGGCGGCGGCGGTCCGCCACCCGACCGAGCAGCTGCGCGGCGCCGCCGTCGCGACCGTGCAGAACCTCGACGAGGCGGGGACGGAGACGGACACCTTCCAGCGGGAGTCCTTCCGGGCTGCGTTGAGTGCGGCGATCGTGGCGGCGACGTCACCGACGCCGACCAGCGAGGACCAGGCCAACAGGGTCATCTCCGGCGGCGCGCAGGCCGCGAGCTCCAGCCTCCAGGGGCAGCTCGGCGCGCAGCGGGACGCGGCGGCCGGCCCGCTGGCGGCGCCCGCCGCGGCCGAGGTGCCTCCGGCCGACGTCGAGACGCCCCAGCCGGAGGTCGACCTGCAGGTCGAGCAGGTGGGCCCGTCCCCGGCGCCCGTCGCCGCCGCCCCCGTCGTGCCGGCACCTCTGCCCCCGGAGCGGCTCGACTACTCCGAGGACCGGCAGGCGACCGACTCCGCGATGGCGGAGAGCGGGGTCACCCAGGACCAGCTCGAGCGGGGGAACGAGCCGGAGTTCGGCCAGACCCTTACGGCCCGGACCGAGGCCGAGGAGCACGAGGCCCAGGTGGCGGCCACGTACCGGGCCGGCGAGGCCGAGGTGCGCGGGGGTGCCGAGCAGCGGGCCCAGGGCGCCCTGGCCGGCGGCCTGGCCGGCATGCAGGAGGCCCGGACCGGGGTGATCGGAACCGTCGCGGGCCGCCAGACGGGCACCATGACGCGGGACGAGGCAGAGCGCCGGCGGGTCACCACCACGATCGAGGGGATCAAGAACCGCACCCGGACCGACGTCGAGACCCTCCTGACGGAGATGGAGACCGAGGCCGCCCGCATCTTCGGCGAGGGTCTCACCGCCGCCGAGAAGGCCTACCGCGACACCTTCGAGGAGGAGAAGGGCGGCGTCGGTACGTGGCTGACGACGTGGGGCGACGACTGGGAGGAGCTCATCGAGAGCTCCCTCGCCACCGCCCGGAGCGCATACCTGTGGCACGTCAACGAAGCGATCGACCTGGTCGCCGACTGCGTGGACGCCAAGCTCGCCGCCGCGAAGCGGCGCGTCACCCAGGGGCTCGCCGAGGTCCAGGTCTTCGTCGCCAGCCTCGACGTCAGCCTGCAGGCCTTCGGCATGGAGACGCTCGCGGCGGTCTCCAACGAGTTCGACGAGATGACGCAGAGCATCGACGCCCGCAAGGACGCGCTCGTCGAGAGCCTCACGAACCAGTACAAGGCGTCGTACGAGCGCATGTCCGCCATGGAGGAGGAGCTGCGCGCCGCCAACAAGTCCCTGTGGCAGCGGGTCTACGACGCGACGATCGGCCTGGTCAAGAAGATCCTCGCCTTCAAGGACATGCTGCTGAGCATCCTGGCCAAGGCGGCCGACGTCGTCTCCGACATCATCTCCGACCCCATCGGCTTCCTGGGCAACCTCGTCGCCGGCGTCGCCCTCGGCCTGGAGAACTTCATCGCCAACATCGGCACCCACCTCAGGAAGGGCCTGATGGACTGGCTCTTCGGCGCGCTCGGCGGGGCCGGGATCACCATGCCGGACTCCTTCGACCTCAAGGGCATCGTCAGCATCGTCCTGCAGGTGCTCGGGCTCACCTACGCCAACTTCCGTGCGCGGGCGGTCAAGATCGTGGGCGAACCGGTCGTCTCGGCGCTGGAGCAGGCGGCGGAGGTCTTCAAGGTCATCGCGACCGAGGGGATCCCGGGTCTGTGGCGGTTCATCCAGGAGAAGGTCGCCGATCTCAAGGCGATGGTCCTCGACGCGATCTGGGAGTTCATCCAGGAGAAGGTCATCGTCGCCGGCATCACGTGGATCGTCGGCCTGCTCAACCCGGCGTCCGCGTTCTTCAAGGCGTGCAAGGCGATCTACGACATCGTCATGTTCTTCATCAACCGCGGGTCGCAGATCATCGACCTCGTCAACGCGGTGATCGACTCGATCGGGGCGATCGCCAAGGGCTCGATCAGCGTGGCGGCGACGTTCGTCGAGAACGCCCTCGCCAAGGCGATACCGGTAGCCATCGGGTTCCTCGCCAGCCTGCTCGGCCTGGGCGACATCAGCACCACCATCCGCAACACGATCGACAAGGCCCGCGCACCCGTCAACGACGCCATCGACTGGGTGATCAACCAGGCGGTCAAGGGCGGCAAGGCGGTCCTCGCGATCCTGGGCGGCGGGCCGAAGCCCGCCGCGGCCGCCGACCAGGCCCCGCCGCCGGCGGATCTCGACGTCACCGATCACCGAGCGGTCGCTTCCCAAGCGGCGAGTGACCTTCGGGCCGGGGGTGAGGCAGAGGACTACGCCTCCCTGCGGTCCGCGAAGGAGGAACAGGCTCGCACCATCGAGCGTCGTTACACCTCGCTGCTCGAGCCCGGGATCGGCCTGACGATCGCCTTCGCGCCCGCCGCCGAGGACCGCACCGATGCTGATCTCGACTTCACCGTGACGATCGCGCCCAACAACTCGGTGGTCGAGGGAGCCGTCCCTGCGCCGGTGGCCGACGAGGCAGTGGCCTTCAAGGCCGGGGACCCCGCGTCCGTGCGGTTGGCGAGCGGCGAGGAGTGGAAGGACGCGGAGTTCGTCGAGACCACCGAGATGTCCGGCACAACCCTGTACACGTTCCGGCTGACCCGGTTCCGTGCCGGGACGCTGCTGCGCCTGCGCCCGTCCGACACCGACCGGTACTCCAAGAAGGAGGTCGTCAGGCGCGGCCCCCACACCATGCAGCTGAGCATCATCGTCGGTGGACAAGAGGTGGTGGCCACCACGTTGGTGAGCGGCGACATGACCCAGGAGGAGTACGAGCTCGGCTACCCCCTCAACATGCTCGCCACACACACCGAGGCACGGGCGCTGTCGACCTACGACGACTACGTCCGCCCTGGTGCTCACTGGGTCATGACCGGGCACTACCTGTCCTGTAGCTCGTGCAAGGGCAAGATGAACGCTGCCGGACGACGGGGCGCCAAGATCTCGTACGAACCGGGCGGATTCAGCGCCGGCGGGAGCTAGGAGGCAAAATGGAGGACATCGAGGTCCGGGCGGTCGCTGCCGTCCGGGCGGACGGTTCCGCCGTGGTCGGACTGGGTGAGGACGAGTCCGGGGCCGGGACGCATCTCATCGTCTCCCGACTGCTCACCCCGCACGGCTCTGCGGCCACCTCCGAGCCGTACACGCTTTCCACCGACACGGGAGCGACGTGCGAAGGGGGAGTGCGCGAGATCGTCGCGGACGGGGTCACCCTGACGATCCGGGTCAGCGACGGCGCCGCTGAGACGCTGGGTATCCCGGTCGAGCGTCGGTACAGGTTCTCTGACGCCACCGTCGCGGCGAGGATCCACAAAGCCCTCGCCTGGCTCGTCGACCCCGCCCGATCCACCGTGCCCGACGATCTCTTCGACCGTCCGTAGAGGGCAGGAGGACCCGACGTGAGTCCGAACCTCGCGGTGGTAGCGATCTTCGGCACGAACGATGCCACGGTGGACGAGCTCGCCGCTGCGGAGCTGCTTGGTGCAGCGGTGCACCGGGCGGAGGCCGTCCTGCTCACCGGAGGAGACCTCAAGCCCAGCAGGCCGCGACATGTCAAGGACACGGCCATCTTCGCTGCGAACGGAGCCGCATCACCGGGCCGGCCGGCGAGGTGGATCGGTGTCGCCAACAAGGAGCGCGCGGCTCCACCCCACTGGCGCGGAGCGGAGGCGGTCGTCCTGACACCCGGGTGGGGGCATCGACGCAACCTCGTCGAGGCCTGTCTGTGCGATGCCGCGATCGCCATCGGCGGAGCCAGCCCAGGGACGTCCTCGGAGGCGCTGTTCAGCCTCTACCTCAGGCGACCGCTCATCGTCCTCGGAGGAGAGGACATCAGTCCGCGAACGGTCCGACAGCTCGTCCCCCTGGCCGAGCAGAAGATTCGCCGTCCGTCGCGGCGAGCCCTGGCCGTGGATCGTGGCGTTGCCGGAGCCTATGCCTGGGCCGACGAGGTGGACATCGCACTGGACGTGCGGGCGCTGCCAACACGGGCGGCTTCCGCCTCAGAGCTGGTTGCCGACGTGCTCGGCCGCGCCACCCATCGCGCACCTCGGCCAGAGCTCGACCGTTTGGTTGACGAGGCGACCTGGGACGGCGTCGTCGCGATGGCGCTTCGCGAGGTCGGACGGGGCGCGGGCTGACGATCGTCTGGGGGTCCGCTCGGAGACCGCACCTCGCTCACCGATTCTGCGGAGCGGTACCGTCGAGTGCGGCTCTCGCCGCGCCCTGCTGGACCACCGGAGGATCAGCGATGGCCACCGTGACGATCACCGAGTCACCGCTGACGCTCGAGGAGATGCTCGACGTCGTCGACGGCGCCCGCGTCGAGCTCGACGAGACGGTCCGCGCCAGGATCGCGGCGAGCCGCGCCGTCGTGGACCGGGCACTCGAGGCCCGTGAGGCCGTGTACGGCCTCACCACCCAGGTCGGGCACGGCAGGGACACCCGGCTCACCGAGGAGCAGATCCGCGACGAGCAGCTCTTCCTCGTCATGTCGCACAGCGGCGGGATCGGCGCGTCCCTGCCGACCGACGTCGTGCGCGCTGCCCTGGCCGTGCGCCTGAACGGCATCGCGCGCGGCGGGTCCGGCGCCGGCCTCCGGGTGGCCGAGGTGCTCGCCGAGATGCTCAACGCCCGGGTCCACCCCGTGGTGCCCGAGGTCTCCTCGGTGGGCGCCGGGGATCTCGGGCAGCTGGCGGGCGTGGCGCAGGTCGCCATCGGCGTCGGTCGCGCCGAGCACGGTGGCGAGATCCTGCCCGGCGGCGAGGCGCTACGGCGGGCCGGCATCACTCCGCTCGTCCTCGGCGGCAAGGACGGCCTCGCGCTGATCTCGGCCAACGCGGTGTCGGTCGGCCACGCCGCGCTCGTGGTCGCCCGGGCCGCCCGGATCGCCGAGGCGGCCGACCTCGCCGCCGCCCTGTCGATGGAGGCGACCGGGGCCAACGTCTCGGTGCTCCACCCAGCGGTGGGCCGGGCCCACGGGATCCCCGGGCAGGTCGACGCCGCGGACCACCTCCGTGAGGTTCTCGCCGGGAGTGCGCTGGCCGAACCTGGAGGGGCCCGCTCCGTCCAGGACCCGCTCTCGTTCCGGGTCGTCCCGCAGGTCCACGGCGCGCTGCGCGAGTACGTGGCGGCGGCTCGTCACGCGGTCACCACCGAGCTCAACGCGGCCGCGGACAACCCGCTCGCCTCGGCGGCCGAGGGCGTCCTCCTGAGCAACGGGAACTTCCACCCCATGGTTCTCGCGATCAGCTTCGACGCCCTGCGCATCGCGCTGGCGCACGTGGGCCAGCTCAGCGAACGCCGGATGGCGCAGCTCTGGGGCGCCTTCTTCCGCCAGATGGCCGACGGACCGCCGCCGCAGCAGCCGGTGTACGGCCTCCAGCTGCGCTACACCGCGGCAGCCCTGCTGCCCGAGCTCGTGCAGCTCGCGGCTCCCGCGACCCTCGGCACCCCGCCCCTCGACCTCGACGTCGAGGACCACGCCACCGGCGCACCGCTGGCCGTGCGCCGGACCGACCAGGCCCTGGGCGTGCTCGAGGACCTGCTCGCGATCGAGCTTCTCATGGCGCACGACGTGCTGGCGCCGGCGGCCGCTCCGGTCACCGGGAAGGGCACGGCGACCGTCCTGGCGACCGTGACCGAGGCGATCGCGGCCGCGGAGCCCTACGCCGAGGCCGTCCACGCCACGCTGCGGACCAGGTTCCCGGGCACCCCGGCACGGCAAGCACAGATCGACGATCGCGGGTAGCGGGCTGACGGCCGGGTCCCGACGGCGCCCCCGGCCGGCTTGCGGGCGGGGGCCTGGCGGGGGAGCGTGGATTCACCCGAGCGAAGGAGTGGACATGGCGCAGCGTCCCGCCGCGGAGATCACCTCCGACTGGCCAGAGGAGTCCCGCGAGGCAGCACAGCTCGTCGTCGACAAGTACGGCGAGCCGCAGGAGGCCACCGACTCGTACCTCATCTGGCACGCGCCCGGTCCCTGGAAGCGCATGGTGGCGTCCAAGGACTTCGACGAGCACCTCTTCCCCGCGCCGCACAACGACTCGGTCCAGTCCGTGCTGGACTACCGCGTGCCCCCGGAGAAGGTCTCCGACCTCGCGCGCTTCGACGGCAGCGTGGTGGTCGACCGCACGCAGGGCGAGGTGTCGGCCCGCTGCCACGACGAGGAGGCGAACAACCTCGCGCTGAACCTCATGCACGACGTCGTCACCGCCGCGAAGACCGTGGAGGAGGCGCGTGCCTACTACGCCAAGGAGTTCGCCGACTACCGGCGTGGCGAGCCGACGCCCTACATGGAGAAGCTCCGGTTCACCGCCGTGAGCGACGCCGCCGACCCCGACGAGCGGATCCTGTCCGACGAGGACCTGGCGGAGGCGCAGCGCGAGGGCGAGCGCAAGAAGGGCTGAGGCACCCGGCGCGGCCGGCAGCGCGGCTCCTCACTCAGCCGCGGCGGCCGGCCGCCGGGCGACCCGAGACGAACGCCTGGATCGCGACGACGGCGGCCCCACGGGCCCACTGGTGGAAGTCGCCCGGCCGCACGATCACCTCGACCTCGCTCGCGTCGGGGTCGCGGCCGCTCGCCAGGCCCTGCGCGAACGCCGCCGCGGCGACGTCGGCGAGCCGGACGCCCTCGCCGCCGATGACGACCGCCGGCGCCGTCGTGAAGTTCGCGGCGGCGGCGACCATGATGCCGAGCGCACGCCCCGAGTCGTCGACGACGGCGCGGGCCACGGCGTCACCGGCAGCAGCCAGGTCGAGCGCCTCGTCGTAGCCGACCCACCGGCCCACGGCCGCGGAGACCGCGCCGCTGATCCCGCCGACCGTGAGCATCGCCGACGCGCACCCGCGGTGCCCGACGAGGCAGCGCGGCCCGCCGGGGTCCAGCGGGTGGTGGCCGACGAGCCCCAGGCCCGCCTCGGGGCTGGTGACCAGGCGCCGGTCGGCCACGAGGCCGAACCCCACCCCGGCCCCGATCGTCAGCAGCCCGAAGGTCGCGTGCTCGCGCCCGGCGCCGAACCAGTGCTCCGCCTCGGTCAGGGCGGTGACGTCGTTCTCGATCACCGTGGGCAGCCCGGTCGCCGACGCGACGAGCTCGGCCAGCGGCACGTCGCGCCAGCCGAGGAAGGGGGCGCGGGTGACCACGGTCGCCTCCCGGGTGTTGCCGCCGAGGCTCACGCCCACGCCCTGCAGCCCGCCGCGGTCGGCCGCCTCGGCGCCGAGCGCGGCCACCAGCTCCGCCACGGCCGCGACGACGCCCGCCGGGTCGTGCCCCGGCAGCGGCATCGTGCGCTCGGCCACCACACCCGCACGCAGCGTGGTGACGACGCCGAAGGCGGTCTCCTCCGTGAGCTTGACGCCCGCGAAGTGGCTCGCCTCGGGGATGACGTCGAGCGGCTGGGTCGGGCGGCCGAGCCGGGCCTCGCTCGCCGACGGCTCGGCCTCGACGAGGAGACCCGACTCGAGCAGGGGCTTGGTGAGCCGGGTGAGGGAGGCCTGGGAGAGCCCGAGCCGGGACGCGAGCGCGGTGCGGGAGAGCGGGCCGTTGACGAGCACCTCCAGCGCCACCGCCTGGGCCGAGCCCTCGAGCGGCGCCCACGTGGTCCTCGTCATGATCCGCAGTCTAGGAGTACCGACGCCTTCCTGTCGCGACAAAACAAAAGGCCCGCCTCGGCGGTGCGGCCCGTCACACTGAACGGCCCGCAGCTGTGCGGCCGGACTCGCGAGAACCGCGACGTTCTTCGCGCAAGGCTGCGACGTTTCGCGCGGTGGCGGCGACGGGCGGGTGGAGGGGGTTGACGGGGCACTTACTTCTGCAGTAGAAATAACCCACTGAACGCGACGCCCCAACGAAGGAGCCCTCAGTGACCATCACCGCAGCGGCCACGCCGGTCACCACCACCCACGTGCACCTGCGCACCGGCGGCACCAGCCTGCTGCTCGACGTCGCCGGCGAGCAGCTCCCGCGCGTCCTGCACTGGGGCCCCGACCTCGGGGAGCTCACCGAGGACGACGTCGCCGAGCTGCGGCGCGCCAGCGAACCCCCGCTCGTCTCCGGGCAGGCCGACGTCGTCGTCCCCGTGGGTCTGGTCGCCGAGCACTCCCGCGGCTGGTTCGGCACCCCGGGCCTGACCGGGCACCGGTCGGGAGCCGACTTCTCCACCGCCTTCACCCTCACCGGCGTCACCACCGAGCGCCCCGACGGCGACCCCGTCGTCGCCGAGCGCGTGGTCGTCACCGCCGCCGACGACGTCGCCGGGCTGGTCCTACGGGTCGAGATCGAGCTGCTCACCTCCGGCCTGCTGCGCGAGCGCGCCGACGTGACCAATACCGGTGCGGGGGTCTTCGACCTGACCTCCCTCGACCTCGCCCTGCCCGTGCCCACGGAGGCGCAGGAGATCCTCGACCTCACCGGCCGCCACCTGCGCGAACGCGCGCAGCAGCGCCACGCCTTCACGCTCGGCACCCACCTGCGTGAGTCCCGCCGCGGCCGCGGGCACGACGCCAGCCTCGTCATGGCCGCCGGCGAGCAGGGCTTCGGCTGGCGCCGCGGCGAGGTCCGGGCCGTGCACGTGGCCTGGTCGGGCAACACCCGCACGTACGCCGAGCGCACGAACCTCGGCGACTCCCTCCTCGCGGGCGGCGAGCTCCTGCTGGCCGGCGAGGTGCGGCTGGGGGAGGGGGAGGCCTACACCGGCCCCTGGGTCTACGCCTCGCACGGCATCGGCCTGGACGAGATGTCCGCACGGTTCCACCGCTACCTCCGCTCGCGTCCGGGCCACCCGCGCTCGGCCCGGCCGGTGCTCATCAACGTGTGGGAGGCCGTCTACTTCGACCACGACCTCGACCGCCTCAAGGAGCTCGCGGACCTCGCCGCCTCGGTCGGTGTCGAGCGGTTCGTCCTCGACGACGGCTGGTTCGGCTCCCGCCGGGACGACACCTCCGGCCTGGGGGACTGGGTCGTCTCCGCCGACGTCTGGCCCGAGGGTCTGGGCCCGATCGTCGACCACGTCCACGGCCTCGGCATGGAGTTCGGGCTGTGGTTCGAGCCGGAGATGGTCAACCCCGACTCCGACCTCTACCGGGCGCACCCGGAGTGGATCCTCGCCACCGGCGGGCGCACCCCGGTCCCGGCCCGTCAGCAGCAGGTCCTCGACCTCGCCCACGACGGCGCCTACGCCCACGTCCGCGACCAGGTCCTGGCCGTCCTGGCCGCCTACGACATCGACTACGTCAAGTGGGACTACAACCGCGACCTCGTCGACGCCGGGCACTGGCCCACCGGCCAGGCCGGGGTGCACCGCCAGGTCGAGGCGGTCTACCGCCTCATCGACGAGATCCGCGCCGCCCACCCGGACCTGGAGATCGAGTCCTGTGCCGGCGGCGGCGGCCGCGCCGACCTCGGCATCCTCGAGCGCACCGACCGGATCTGGACCTCGGACTGCATCGACCCCCTCGAACGCCAGCAGATCGAGGCCGGCACCGCCCTGCTCCTGCCGCCCGAGCTGGCCGGCTCGCACATCGCCTCCCCGGTCTCGCACACCACCGGCCGGGCCCACAGCCTGGACTTCCGCGCCGGCACGGCCTTCTTCTCCCACCTCGGCATCGAGTGGGACATCACCCGCGCCACACCCGAGGAGCTGGCCCGGCTCACCGCGTGGGTCGCCGCCCACAAGGCGCACCGCGACCTGCTGCACACCGGCGACGTCGTCCACGCCGACCACCCCGACGACGCGCTGTGGGTCCACGGCGTCGTCGCCGCCGACCGCGCCGAGGCGATCTTCACGATCGTCGAGGTGCGCACCCCGGTGGCCAACCCGCCCGGCCGGGTCCGCCTGCCCGGCCTGGACCCGGCCGCCCGCTACCGGCTCACCCCGCTCGCCCCCGGCGACGCCGTCGCCGGCCGCACCGGCCAGCGGCCCGCCCCCTGGATGGCCGGCGGCGCCGTCCTCACGGGTGAGACCCTCGCCCGCGTGGGCGTCCAGGCGCCCGCCCTCAACCCCGAGCAGATGGTCCTGCTCCACCTCACCCGGCTCTGACGAGCCACCGGCTCTGACGAGCTACCGGCACTGACGAGCCGGCGCACCCGGCGCCGTCGTCCGCGAACGCCCTCCCCAACCACCCGGCCCCAGGCCGGGGGGTCGACCCACCACACCCTCGTACCCGTCCCAGCGAAGCGACAGGAGCTCCCATGGCCATCACGGCCCCCCACGCGCCGGTCCGGCGCCGCCGCGCACGCCGGTGGGGAGGGACAGAGATGCGCACCGCGCTGCTCTTCCTCCTCCCCGCGTCGATCGGCCTCGTCGCCTTCTACCTCCTGCCCGCCGTCCGGGGGGTCTACTACAGCTTCACCAACTACCAGGTGCTCACCCCGCCCGAGTGGGTCGGCACCGCGAACTTCGAGCGCATGCTCGCCGACCCGCTGTTCTGGAACGCGCTCGGCGTCACGGCGCTGTACGTGCTCATGAACATCGGCGTCCAGACCGTGGTGGCCCTGGCCCTGGCGGTCCTGCTGCACCGGATCACCCGGTCGACCCTCATCCGCGGGATGGCGCTGCTGCCCTACTTCGTGGCCAACGTCATCGTCGCCCTCGTCTGGTACTTCATGCTCGACTTCCAGATCGGCATCGTCAACGTCGCCCTGGGCTGGGTCGGGCTCGACGCGGTCGCCTTCTTCGGCGAGAGCGCCCTCGCCCTGCCCACGATCGCGATGATCAACGTCTGGCGGCACATGGGCTACACCGCCCTGCTGATCTTCGCCGGGCTGCAGGTCATCTCGCCCCAGGTGTACGAGGCCGCCCAGCTCGACGGCGCGAGCGAGTGGCGGACGTTCCGCTCGATCACCCTGCCCCTGCTGCGCCCGGTGCTGGCGATGGTCCTCGTCGTCACGGTCACCGGCTCCTTCCAGGTGTTCGACACCGTCTCGGTCACCACCAACGGCGGCCCGGTCAACGCCACCCGGGTCCTCAACCTCTACATCTACGACCTCGCCTTCGGCCAGCTGAACTTCGGCTACGCCTCGGCGCTGGCGATCGCCCTGTTCCTGCTGCTGGCCGTCATCACCTTCGTGCAGATCAAGCTCATGCGCGCGGGCGAGTCGGACGAGAACTAGGAGAGACCGATGACGATGCCCACCACCACCACGCCCGTCCCGGTCGCCGAGCCCGACGTCGTCGCCGAAACCCGTCCGCCGCGCGAGCGCGTGCGGCCCACCGCCGGCCGGGTCCTGGCCTGGATCGGCCTCATCACCGTCCTGCTCGTGACGGTGTTCCCCTTCTACTGGATGCTGCGCACCTCGCTGTCCACCAACAGCGCGCTGGCCACCGACCCCGGCAACCTCCTGCCCGCCGGGCTGACCCTGGACGCCTACCGCCGCGTGTTCGGGCTGACGTCCCTGGAGGAGAACCTCGCCCAGGGCGGCGCGGGCTCGGCGCTGAACTTCTGGGTGTACCTGCGCAACTCCGTGATCGTCTCCACCGCGATCACCCTCGGTCAGGTCTTCTTCTCCGCGATGGCCGCGTACGCGTTCGCCCGGCTGCGCTGGCCCGGCCGCAACGTCGTCTTCGCCGTCTTCCTCGCCGCGCTCATGGTGCCGGGCATCTTCACCGCCATCCCGAACTTCGTGCTCATGAAGGACCTCGGGCTGCTCAACACCTACGCCGGCCTGGTCCTGCCGACCTTCTTCATGACCCCGTTCGCCATCTTCTTCCTGCGCCAGTTCTTCCTCGGCATCCCGCGCGAGATCGAGGAGGCGGCCCTCATCGACGGCGCCGGCCGGCTGCGGGTGTTCCTCCGCGTCATCCTGCCCATGGCGTCCGCGCCGATCACCACCCTGGCCGTCCTGACGTACATCACGGCCTGGAACGAGTACTTCTGGCCCCTGCTGGTCGGCCAGGAGGAAAGCGTGCGGGTCCTCACCGTCGCGCTGGGCATCTTCCGGTCCCAGACGCCGTTCGGCACGCCCGACTGGTCCGGCCTCATGGCAGCGACGCTGGTCGCCGCGCTGCCCATCGTCGTCCTCTTCGTCGTCCTCGGCCGGCGGATCGTCAACTCCATCGGCTTCTCGGGGATCAAGTGAGCGCCCCGACCGGCCGACCCGTCGCCGAGCCCCAGCCGAGCCCCAAGGAGCACCCCATGCGCCCCACCCGCCGCGCGGCCCTGCCGGCCGCCCTCGCCGCCCTCGCCCTGACCGTGACCGGCTGCGCCACCGACGCGCGCACCACCGGCGACGGCCGCACCGTCATCCAGTACTGGATGTGGGACTCCACCCAGATGCCCGGGTACAACCAGTGCGCCGAGGACTTCGAGGCCGACAACCCCGACATCGACGTCCAGATCGAGCAGTACGGCTGGGACGACTACTGGACCAAGCTCACCGCCGGCATGGTGGCCGAGAACGCCCCCGACGTCTTCGTCGACCACTCCGCCCAGTTCGGCAAGTTCGTCAGCCTCGGCCAGATCCTCGACCTCGAGCCCTACATCGACGAGGCCGGGGTCGACCTGGACCAGTACCAGGAGGGCCTCGCGGACCTGTGGATCGGCCCCGACGGCACCGGCCGGTACGGGCTGCCGAAGGACTGGGACACGGTCGGCATCTACTACAACACCGAGCTGGCCGAGGCCGCCGGGTACAGCGCCGAGGACCTGTGGGAGCTGGAGTGGAACCCCGACGACGGCGGCACGTTCGAGGAGTTCCTCGCCGCCATGACCATCGACGAGAACGGGGTCCGCGGCAACGAGCCCGGCTTCGACAAGGACAACGTCGACGTCTACGGCATGGGGTACAACGAGGCCGGCGGCGGCTACGGGCAGGTCCAGTGGTCCGCCTACGCCCTGAGCAACGACTGGACCTACGCCGACCAGAACCCCTGGGGAACGAGGTTCAACTACGACGACCCGAGGTTCGTCGAGACCATCGCCTGGTGGCGGTCCCTGGTGGAGAAGGGGTACATGCCCTCCCTCGCCGCGGCCACCTCCGGCGTCGGCACCACCGACGCCCTCGCCGCCGGCGGGTACGCCTCGCTCATCGAGGGCAGCTGGAACGCCCGCACCATCCGCGAGCTCGGTGGTGTGGAGACCCAGGTCGCGCCCACCCCGATCGGACCGTCGGGCCAGCGGGCCTCGGTGTTCAACGGGCTCTCCGACGCCATCTGGTCCGGCAGCCCCAACCCCGACGAGGCCTGGCGCTGGGTGGAGCACCTCGGCTCCGCCGACTGCCAGGACGTCATGGCCGAGAGCGGGGTCATCTTCCCCGCCATCACGACCGCCACCGACCGGGCCGTGGAGGTCTACGAGGAGGCCGGGACCGACGCGGCGGCCTTCGCCGTGCACGTGCGGGAGGGCACCACCGTCACCAGCCCGGTCAGCGCCCGGTGGGCCGAGCTCACCTCGGTCATGGCCCCGGCCATGGACGCCGTGCTGTCCTTCCAGACGGAGCCGGAGTCCCTCGCCCGGGCGAACGAGCGGGTCAACGCCCTGTTCGGGAGCGAGGAGTAGCAGCGCCGTCCCGCGCCGGCGCGCGCCGTCGCCGACGAGCGGCCCGTCTCCTCCCCGGAGGCGGGCCGCTCGGTGGTTGAGTAGGAACGTGAGCACCAGGTACGCGGCCCTGCTGCGGGGGATCGCCCCGAGCAACCCGAACATGACCAACGACAAGCTGCGGGGTGTCTTCGAGGGGCTCGGGTTCGACTCGGTCGCTTCGGTCCTGGCCAGCGGCAACATCGTCTTCAGCGGCAGGAGGAGCGACGTCCCCACGCTCGAGCGGCGGATCCAGCGCGCGCTCCACCGTGAGCTCGGCATCCCCGGCGGCACCATCGTCCGTGAGCACGCCGAGCTCCGCGCCCTGCTGGACAGCGACCCGTTCCCGGGGCTCACGCACGGGCGAGGCACCTACCTGACGGCGACGTTCCTCAAGGACGGCGCCCAGCCCCCGGACCGTCTGCCCGAGCGGTCGGACCCGCGCGCCCGGGTCGTGGGCTTCGACGACGCGGCCCGGGTCTTCCTCGCGGTCATCGACAACAGCGACCCGGGCCGGACCCCGGACTTCATGGCCTGGCTGGAGAAGACCTACGGCAAGGACATCACCACCCGCACCTGGCTCACCGTCCAGCGGATCGTGACGAAGATGGAGAGCTGACGGCGAGGTGCGCCCGACAGGACGACGTCAGGCCGGGGACGCGGGCGTCAGGACGGCCACCGGGATGGCGCGGCCGCTCTTCTCCTCGTAGTGGGCGAAGGGCGGCGCCTGCGCGACGACGACGTCCGCCCAGAGCTCGAGGCGCTCGTCCGGCGCGGCCACCCGGACGTCCACGTCGAGCGCCCGGCGACCGATCTCGACGCGACCGGTCGGCGTCGCCCGGATGTTGCGGAACCACTGCGGCTCGTGCGACGAGCCGCCGTTGGTGCCGGTGACCAGGAACCGGCCGTCGTGCTCGAAGTACGCGACCTGCACGGTGTGCGGAGTCCGCGTCCGGCGTCCCGGGACGGTGAGCAGGAGCACCGGCACCCCCTTGGCGGATCCGCCGACGCGTCCGCCCGAACGCCGGTAGAGGGCGACGGCGAGGGTGTTGGCGGTGCGCAGGAGAGACCTCAGCGCCGCGTTCACGCCACGCCTCCTCGAGCCGACCAGCCTGCATCTGTTGTGGGTCTGGGCCCCGTGCGGACGGCGGGTCGCTGTGGGATCGAGGAGGCGATGGCGAGGGTGAGACCGGACGTGAGGCCGAGCAGCGCGACCCAGACGCCGCGCGGGGTGCTCAGCGCCAGGTCGGGTCCGCCGATGCCGGCGGGGGTGGCCGCGATGCCCGTGACGAGGATGCCCGCGACGACACCGCACAGGGCGCGCCGGCGGACCCGGCCGCGCCCGGACAGTGCGAAGCCCCCACCGATGCCGATGGCTGCGAAGGCGATCGCGCCGCCACCGAGCCCCTGCGTCACGAGAGCGACGACCGCGCCCGGCATGAGGAGCGGTGCGACCGCCAGGGCGAGCGGGGCGAGCGCGAGCAGCCGCCAGTGCGGTCGGCCGCCCGTCCGTCGCAGGTACTCGGCCCAGCCGAGCAGTGCCCCGGTGACCCCGGCGGGGAGGAGGACGGCGAGCACGGTTCCGCCCCAGCTCACGACGGACTCGGCCCCGACCATCTCGGCCATGTAGCCGCGCAGCCCCGCTCCCCAGGCGAGGCCGGACACCCCGCCCACGGCGATGTGGGCGGCGAGCGACGGGCCAGGCGCGACGGCGAGCGGCGTGGGTGCGACCTGAGCGAGCTGGTCCGACATCGCGGTCTCCAAAGCTCACGGGCGAGATCGCCCATGTAGTAAGGTCAGCCTGAAAGTAAGGCAAACCTTAGGACGGAGTAGGGTGCCGGCGCAAGAGCCCAACACCATCGCGATGCTCGGGCAGGCCTACAGCCTCCTGGGCTTTCGCATCGTCGAGGGCGTCGTGGGAGCGGGGTACCCGCAGAAGCCGCGACACTCGGCCGTGTTCGCCCAGATCGGGCGCGAGGGCGCGCGCTTGAGCGATCTCGCCCGCGGGGCGAACATGACGCCGCAGTCGATGCTCGAGCTCGTGGACGAGCTCGAGGAGCTCGGGTACCTGCGCCGCGAGCCGGACCCGACGGACCGGCGGGCGAAGCTCATCCGCCTCACCCCTCTCGGGGAGCGGACGGTCGACGCCGGCCGGGCGACCGTGAGCGGGATCGAGCAGACGATCACCCAGGTGCTCGGCGCCGAGGGGCACGCCGAGCTCCGCCGTCTGCTCGGGCGGCTGCTCACCGAGGTGGGGGACCAGGCTTAGGTCACCACAGCCCCGTGTACGACCGCAGCACGACATCGATTCGGACGGCGCGGACCGTCGAGCGGGCAGGTCACCGGCCGGCCTCGCCGAGCGTCCCCAGAGCTGCTTCATGAAGCTCGGTCCACCGTGCCATCGCCGCGGCCGCTGCTGTCGCGGCGGTCTGGGCCTGCGCCGTCGCCGCAGGGTCCACCTGGGCCTGGGCGGCCGCCAGGGTGAGCGCACGTTCGGCCACCACGACGTCGCGGTAGGCCTCGTGGAGCTGCCGCAGCTCCGGGGCGCCACCGAGGGGGAAGCCGGCCTCGACGTCGTCGGCGGCGTCGATGGCGTCGTCGTACAACCCCACGACGCGCCCGCGGAGGTCCGCCGCGACGTCACCCCCGCGCGGGAAGTACAGGGCCTCCTCGTACGCCACCGCGGCGGTGTCCCGCAGCACGACGAGCAGGGGAAGCTCCTCGCTCAGGTACGCCCCCAGGGCACCGGCGTCGGATGGGGCGGGGCTGTCGGCGGGGGCGAGAACCGCCGTCGTCACCGCCGAGACGAGGGCGACGACGGTGGTCACGAGGACCAGTCGTCCGGCCTCCCGTGGGGCGCCGGGGCGGCGGAGGACGCCGACCCCGGCGAGCAGCGGCAGACCGGCAAGTGTCACGGTCGCGGCGGCCGGCTCCAGGACCGCCCAGACCCCGTCGGTGCCGAGCGGGCCCCCGGCCCGGACCGCGGCGACCACGACGCCGGCCGGCGCGGCGAGGACGACGGTGACGGCGCCGGCGAGGACGCCGTCGGCGAGGCCCCGCACCCCGACGACGACCAGCACCGCCAGGGCCGCCCCGACAGGTGCCCAGATCAGACCCCCGAGTCCAAGCTCGTCGGCGACCGCGCCGGCCACCACCGCGGCAGCCGCGCCCACCAGACCGGCCACCGCCGCCGTCGCGAGCCGCCGGTGGTGGTCGGTTCGGCGGTCCCGGACCAGAGCGCCCGTCGCGACGGCGACCACCGCGAGGCCGAGCAGCCACGCCGCCGGACTCTGCGCGGCCACGAACGGCAGGAACGCGAGGACGAAGACGGACAGGCCCCCGGCGACGAGCTCGGCCACGCCGGTCACCGCGTCGGCGGCGAGAGCGCACGCCACCGCAGCTCCCAGGGCCACCGCGCGCGGAGGCCCGGCGGCGAGCTCTCGGCCCACGACGAGGACGGCGCCCAGGAGCAGGCCCGTCAGGCCCGCTGCGACGGCGTCGACGGCGGAGCCCTGGACGAGGCCGGTCCCGCCGAGCGAGAGGAGGGCGCCGACCGCCACCCCGGCGGCGAGCGCCGCACCCGTGGCGGCGGTCCGGCCCGGACCGTTGACCGGCCGGCCCACGGAGCCGGTGCGCCAGACCTCCGCGCCGACGACGGCGCCGAGGCCCCCGAAGGACACGGCTCGCGCGGCCCGGGCGGCAGTGAGAGCGTCCCAGGCGAACGCCTCGGCGGCCAGCGCCTGGAGCAGGGGGAGCGCGGCGCCGGCGGCGAACCCGGCGACGAGCAGGGTCGCCGGGCTCAGCCGCGCTCGCCGGCCCGGGTCCAGGACGTAGGCGACTCGCTCGGGCCCGGTGGGGTGCAGCGCGAGGAGACGGCGCTTGCGGAGGAGACGGTGCCCGGGCGGGCCGGGCACCCGGCCGAAGACCGCAGCCACCCCGTGCGGGTCGCCGGACCACATCGCCGCGCGGAGGTCGGCCTCGTGCTCACGCCGGCGCAGCAGGAACGCCCTGGCGAGGTACACCGCGCTCGCCAGGGCGACTGCGCGGACGAGGTAGCTCGGCAGGAGGGACCGGTCGCCGCCCGCGAGCCGGAGGACGACGGGGACAGCCAGGACCGGCAGCGTCGCGTACCAGGAGTACAGCGCGAGGTACGCCAGGGCGACGTCGTGGTGGCGGACGTGGGCGAGCTCGTGCCGCACGACGGCGTCGTACGTGGCCGGCCGGCGTCGGGCCGTACCCAGGAGGGCGGGGGTGACCCGGACGAGGTAACGACCCGGCCGCCCGAGCGCGAGGGCGCCGGTGCGGGGGTCCTGCGGGTTCCACACGAGCTCCGGTGCCGGGACGAGCCCGGCCTGCGCGGCGACGTCGGCGTGCCGGCGCGCCCCCGGGCTCTGTGGCGGCACGGGGACGAGGTCGTCCGAGCGCACCCGCCGTCCGGGCTGGGCCGCGACCAGGCCCGCGGTGGCGACGAGGATGACGAGGGGTACCGCGACCATCCAGTGCAGGGACGTCCCGGCCGGCTCACCCATGGCGAGCCACTGCCCGACGAACACCCCGGCGAGGAGGATCGTGGCGGTGAGAAGGGCGAACGCGGTCAGCGTCGCGGTGGCCGGGTGGTGCGAGCCGACGTCGGGTGCCCACCGTCCGGGCGTGGCCACGCACGCCGCGGTCACGTGCTTGCGGCCAGGGAGAGCCGGCCCACGAGGGCATCGGCGATGAGGAGCGCGTCGTCGTCCTCCAGCCCCATCTGCCGGCAGACGGTCGAGGCGGTCTCGTGAACGCGGCGCAGGGTCGCGGCGGGGACAGGTGCCACCGTCTCGTCGGCAGGGTCCCGGTGCAGGAGGCGTCTGACCCAGGAGCGCAGCATCGGTTGCACCTCCTCCTCGGTGGCACCCGCGAGGAGCTTGCCGAGGAACCGCACGGCGGCCGTTGCCGCCGCGACGACGTAGGGCGCGAGCAGGACGACGACCTCCGCGCCGGAGCCGAGGGCGGTGTCCCGCTCCGGCGGGGGCACGGTGCCCCGGCCCGCGACGAGCTCGGTGCGTCGCGCGCGGAACACCTCCAGCTCCTCGGGGACGCTCTGGGCGAGCACGGCGTCGGTGAGGGCGCCGACGACCTCCGCCTCCAGCTCCGGAGGGAGGACCGGGGCTCCGAGGTCGATGATCTCTCGTGTCATCTCCGCCTCCTCAGATCTCGTCGGACATCAACGCGCACGTCCAGGCCCCGACGTACTCCGCCGAGGCGGCGAGGTCGTCGCCGGCGGCCATCGCCCAGTCGCCGGAGGCCATGACGTCGTCGTAGGTCCCGGAGTCCATCGCCCAGGCGACCTCGCCGAGGGCGTCGGCGAAGTCGGTGAGGGCGAGCACGAGGTCGGCGGCGGCCGGGTCGTCCGGCTGCAGGGAGGACGCCTGCTCGGCGACGGCGCCCGCGAGCTGGGCGGCGACGAGGGAGAGGGTGACGGGCTCGGACTCGCCGATCGCATCCTTGGCTCCCGCGTACTCCTCGATGGCCGAGCCGCACAGGGTGTCCACCATGGCGAGCCAGGTACCGGTCGCATCGGTCATGGGGTCCGGCGCGGGCTCGGTGATGGGTTCCGGGGCGGTCGTGGGGTCTGGTGCCGGTTCGGTCGTCGGCGGTGGGGCCGGTTCGGTCGTCGGCGGTGGGGCCGGCTCGGTCGTGGGCGGTGGCGCCGGTCCCGGGGTCGGCGCCGGTCCGGGAGCTCCGCACCCGGCGAGCAGGACGAGGGCGACGACGGCTCCTGCGAGCCTATGGGCGGCGTGCTTCTCGGACATGACAGCCTCCGCGGTGGAGCGCGGGCGGCGCTCCACCTCCAGTGCACCGCGAGGACGGGCCACCCGCCAGGGACGATTGTCCCCGGAACGGGGGATACGCCCGGGCGTGGACGCGTGTTGACGTGGTCGCCGCCGCCGGGAAGCATGCGGGCGTGACGTACGAGTTCGAGGCCGAGCTCTGGCAGTGGGACGCCCGGCAGGCGGACACCTGGACGTTCGTGGCGCTGCCCACCGAGATGGCCGACGACATCCTCGAGGTGTCCGCCCCGTTCGCGCGCGGGTTCGGCTCGGTGCGGGTCGAGGTCACCGTGGGGGAGACGGTGTGGCGGACGTCGATCTTCCCCGACAGCAAGCGCGGCACCTACGTGCTGCCCGTCAAGAAGGCCGTCCGCGCCGCGGAGGGTCTCGCGACCGGAGACGCGGTTCGGGTCGGGCTGGTGGTCCTGGGCGAGTGAACCCGCCGGTCGGTCCGTCCGTCCGTCCTCACCAGCAGGACGATGTGGTGTCGAGCAGGTACCTCACTGCCAGGCCTCGAGCTCACTCTCGGGGAGGTACTCGTCGAAGGTCCGCGGGACGTGGAACGACATCGTTCCGAAGGTTCTCGGCGGCGCCTTCCGCACGGCCTCCGGTCGAGCCACCGGCACTCCCGCCCGGGCGGTGAAGACCTCCTCGCCGCGCTCGACACGCGTCAACAGCTCGGACAGTCGTGTCTTGGCCTCCTGGACGTTCACCGTCTCCATCGATCGACGATACGGCGAGCTGGCGCTCACGCCCGGCGCAGCAGCCGCATCGCGTTGAGGATCACGACCAGCACCGATGCCTCGTGGACGAGCATGCCCACCGACATCGTCACGCCACCGAGCAGCACCCCGACCAGGAGCAGCGCCACGGTGACCAGGGCGACGGCGATGTTCTGCCGGAGGGTGCGCACGGTCCGGCGGGCGAGGGCGAGCGCCTCGGGCAGGCGGGAGAGCCGGTCGCCCATGAGGGCGATGTCGGCGGTCTCCACGGCGACGGCGGTCCCGGCCGCGCCCATCGCCACGCCCACGTCCGCCGTCGCGAGGGCGGGGGCGTCGTTGACGCCGTCGCCCACCATCGCCACCACGTACCCGGCACGCTGGAGCTCGCGCACCGCCGTGAGCTTGTCCTCCGGCAGCAGCCCGGCCCGCACCTCGTCCACACCTGTGGCCCGTGCGACCTCGGCGGCGACGGCGGCGGTGTCGCCGGTGAGCATGACGACGCGCCGCACCCCCGCGGCGTGCAGGGCGGCGACCATGGGGGCGGCCTCCGCGCGCACCGTGTCCGCGACGCCCAGCGCGCCCACCACCCGACCGTCGACGGCCAGGGCGAGGGGTGTCCGGCCCCGGCGCGCGAGGTCGGCGGCGGCCGCTGTGGCGCCGTCGTCGGCGATGCCCTGGGCGGCCAGGAGGGCCGGGGACCCGATGACCACCCGGGTGCCCTCGACCACCGCGACCACGCCGCGCCCGGCCACGGGCTCGGTCGGACCGGGGACCCCGACGGCGACGCCGGACTGCCGGGCGGCGTCGAGGACCGGCCGGGCGAGCGGGTGCTCGGAGCCGGCCTCCGCCCGGGCGGCCCAGGTCAGGACCTCGGCGCGGGTGAGCCGGTGGTCCAGGACGACGACGTCGGTGAGGACGGGCCGGCCGGTGGTGAGGGTGCCCGTCTTGTCGAGGGCGACGGCGTCGACGCGTGCAGCGGTCTCGAGGTGGTCCCCGCCCTTGACGAGGATGCCGTCGCGGGCACCGCGCCCGATGCCGGCGACGACCGCGACCGGGACGGCGATGACGAGTGCGCCCGGGCAGCCGATGACGAGCAGGGTCAGGGCGAGCTCGACGTCGCGCGAGAGCAGCCCGGCCATCACCGCCAGGACGATGATCCCGGGGGTGTACCACCGGGCGAAGCGGTCCAGGAACGCCTGCGTGCGAGCCCGGGCGTCCTGCGCCTCCTCCACACGGTGGATGATGCGGGCGAGGGTGGTGTCCGACCCGGTCCCGGTGGCCCGCACGTGCAGCAGCCCCCCGAGGGAGACGGTGCCGGCGTAGACGGTGTCGCCGGCGGTCTTGTCCACCGGCACGGACTCACCGGTGACGGCCGACTCGTCCAGGGCACCCGTGCCTGCCGTGACCTCACCGTCGACCGGGACCTTCGCGCCGTACTTCACCAGGACGCTCTCGCCCGGGGCGACCTCAGCGGCCGGGACCTCCACCTGCTCGCCGTCGCGCAGGACGACGGCGACGTCGGGCGCCACGGCCACGAGCTCGGCCAGCGCGGCGCGGGTCCGGCCGAGCGTCGCGGCCTCGAGCGCGTGCCCGACGGCGAAGAGGAAGGTCACCGCGGCGGCCTCCCAGTACTCCCCGATGACGACGGCGCCCAGCGCGGCGACGGAGACGAGCAGGTCGATCCCGACCACCCGGGCGGCCAGCGCCCGGACGGCCGAGCGGAGCACCGGGGCGCCGGCGACCGCGGCGGCGGCGACCATGAGGGCGTCACGCGCCGGGGCCGAGACGAGGCCGATGAGCAGGGCGGCCAGGATGAGGGCGCCGGAGCCGGCGGGCACGGCCCACCGGCTGCGGGAGAGAGTGGTCACGGGGGGCTCGTCAGAACGTCGCCGGGCGGGCGGTGTACCCGGCGCGGGCGACGGCCTCGACCAGCGCGGGGACCTCGGCGACGCCGGGGTCGTGGTCGATCTCGATGCGCCCGGAGGCGAAGTGCACGGTCACGGCGGAGACGCCGTCGAGCCGGCGAACCTGCTTGTCGATCTTGGTCACGCAGGACGGGCAGGTGAAGCCCTCGGCACGCAGGACGGTGCGGGTGGTCGGGGTGGTCATGGTCGTTCCTCTCTGTCGATGAGCCCGACGCTACGAACGGCGTCGACGGCGGACCATGACGGCCGTCAATCAACGGCACCGGCGGGTCTAGCCTGAGGCGGTGGCCCGCCGGCACGTTCCCCTGCGCAGCACCTGCGCCCAGCCGCACCGCTGCGCCCGCGACGTGCGCCTGGCCGTGCTGCGGCAGGTGCCGTACTTCCGCGGCCTGTCCCAGGACGAGCTCGCCGCCGTCGACGAGCGCATGGTGTCGCTGTCGTGGGCCGAGGGTGACCCGCTCTACACCGCCGGTGAGCCGGCCGAGCACCTCTTCGTCGTCGCGGCGGGGCGGGTGAAGCTCACCCGGACCGCGGCGGGCGGCACCGAGGTCATCACCGACGTCCTCGCGCCCGGGGACCTCCTCGGTGCGCTGAGCACCCTGGGGGAGCCGACCTTCGCCGAGTCCGCCGTCGCGCTGACCACCACGTGCGCGCTGCGGATCGGACCGGCGGCGTTCCGCGAGGTCCTCACCGAGCACCCGGCCGTCGCGCTGCGGGTGCTCGACGACCTCGCCGTCCGGCTCGCCCGGGCCCGGTCCGACGCCGGCCGGTCGGGCGAGAGCGTCGCCGCGCGCGTGGCCGCCGTCCTGCTCCGACTCGCCGACCGGATGGGCCAGGAGCGCCCGGGCGGCGGTGTGCTCATCCAGGTCCCGCTCTCCCGCGCCGACCTCGCGGCCATGGCCGGCTCGACGCCGGAGTCCGTCTCACGGGTGATGAGCCGGTGGCGCTCCGACGGGCTCGTGGACTCCGGCCGACGGTGGACGGCGCTGCTCGACCGGGACGGTCTCGCGCGGATCGCGGCCGCCTGACCGGGCCTGGCGGCCGCTGGCCGCTGGCCGCTGGCCGTGGCCGTGGCCGTGGCCTTGGCCGAAGATTCTGTACGGAGTATCCGTACGTTCTTTACGGCGTCGGCGGGGAGTCCGACCGCACGCCGGTGGTCACGGGTTCTGCGTCCGGGTCGTCCAGGCGGCTGCCGTGCACCCGGCTGCGCCAGGTGAGCAACCCGCCGCTGACGAGCGCGGCGCCGGCCGAGGCGAGGAGGATCGCGGCCTTGACGTGCTCCCCGCGCGGTGAGCCGCCCGGGAACGAGAGCTCGCCGATGAGGAGGGAGACGGTGAAGCCGATCCCGGCGACGACGCTGACGGCGGCGAGGTCCGGCCACCGCACGGAGGGGTCGAGCCGAGCCCTCGTCAGGCCCACGAGCGCCGCGGTGGCCAGGAGGATGCCGACCGGCTTGCCGAGGACCAGCCCCAGCGCCACGCCCTGGGCCGCCGGGTCGCCGAGGGCGTCCCGCAGTGCCTCCGGGCTCAGGCTCACCCCGGCGGCGAAGAAGGCGAACACCGGCACGGCGAGGCCGGCCGAGACCGGCCGCCACACGTGCTCGTAGTGCTCCGCGAGCCCTCTGGTGGCGCCGCCGCGCGCGAGGACCGGCACGGTGAAGCCGAGCAGCACGCCGGCGATGGTGGCGTGCACGCCCGCGGAGTGCATGAGCGCCCACGCCGCCACGGCGACGAGCGCGAGCAGCCAGGGAGAGTGGCGCCGGCGGACCAGGAGGGCGAAGACGGCGATCGCGGCGAGCGCGCCGCCGAGCTCGAGGACGTGGATCCCGTCGGAGTAGAACAGCGCGATGACGACGATCCCGAGCAGGTCGTCCACGACCGCCAGGGTGAGCAGGAAGGCGCGCAGCGCCGTCGGGAGGCGCCGCCCGAACAGGGTGAGCACGGCGACGGCGAAGGCGATGTCGGTCGCGACCGGGACGGCCCAGCCGTTCGTGGCGCCGTCGTCGGCGAGGACGTTGACCAGGAGGTAGAGCAGCGCCGGGACCGCCATGCCGCCGACGGCGGCGAGGATCGGCACGATGGCCGTGGCCGGGCGGCGCAGCTGGCCCTCGACCATCTCCCGCTTGAGCTCCAGGCCCACGACGAAGAAGAAGATCGCGAGCAGCCCGTCGGTGGCCCACTGCGCGAGCGTGAGGTCGAGGTGCAGGGCCGCGGGACCGACCACCGTGCCGCTGAGGGCGGCGTAGGTGTCGCGGGCGGGGGAGTTGGCCAGCAGCAGGGCCAGGACGGTACCGAGGACGAGGAGAACGGCGCCGGTGTTCTCGGCGCGCAGGGTGTCGGCGAAGTTGCGCCGGCCGCCCGGCGTCAGCCGGCTGATGACCGTTCGGGGGGAGGGACGGACATCCCCGGGCGCGACCTTCCCGGACGCGACCGTCGGGGCAGGTACCTCGGCCGTCCGGCGGCCGGGGGCACTCACCTCGCCCGCCCGAGGGACTCGACGTAGGCCTGGACGACGCTGGTGTCGAGGTCGCCGAGCCCGGCGTCGGTGAGCCCGGTGAAGACCTCCCGGGTGACGTCGAGCTGCGGGGTCGCCGTCCCGGTCGCGGCCGCCTCGGCGGTGGCGAACCCCAGGTCCTTGACCATGAACCTCGCCGGCCCGGAGGGGCTGTGGTCGTGCTCGGCCAGCCGCGCCTTCTTGACCTCCATCAGGCGGCTCCCGGCATACCCGCCGCCGAGGAGGTCGAACAGGGCGCGGACGTCGAGCCCGGCTCGCTCGGCCACCACGGCGGCCTCGCCGAGGGCAAGGACGGTGGCGGCGACGATCATCTGGTTGCAGGCCTTGGCGACCTCGCCCGCGCCGGCTGGGCCCAGGTGGACCGGGGTGCCGGTCGCGGACAGGACGGGCGCGGCCACGGCGACGTCCTCGTCGCGCCCGCCCATCATCACCGACAGGGTCCCGGCGACGGCGCCCTCCTCCCCGCCGCTCACGGGGGCGTCGACCAGGCGGGCGAGCCCGCCGGTGGCCTCGGCCACCCGCCGTCCCAGGGCGCGCACGCCCTCGGGGGAGACGGTCGAGCAGACGACGACGACCGTCGGGGCGTCCACCCCGGCGAGCAGGCCGTCTTCGCCGTCGAGGACGGCCTCGACGTCGGGCAGGTCCGGCACCATGACGACGACGACGTCCGCGTGGCGCGCGAGCTCGCGTGCCGTGTCGTGCCATGTGGCGCCGTCGGCGACGAGGGCATCAGCCGCCGCGGGCCGGCGGGCGGTGACGTGGAGCTCGAAGCCGGCGCGGGCGATGTTGCGCGCCATGGGCGCCCCCATGACGCCGAGACCGACGAACCCGACCCTCATCGGGCGGCCCGCCGGGCGTCGCCGACGAGGGTCAGCGCCGCGCGGGCGACGGCGAGCCGGGTGGGCACGTCGGCGTCCCTCGGCCGGACCGAGACCTTGACCGCGACGAGAGCGGCCGGTCCGGCGGCGTCGAGCGTCTCGCGCACCTCGTCGGGTCCGAGCAGGGAGGCCGACGACGGCGCGAGAGCCGGGTCGCCGCCGCGGGGCGGGATGTGCGCGTCGCCCCAGGCCTCACCCCACGCGGTCGTCTCGCCAGTGGCGCCGGAGAGCACGACGGCGCCGAGGAGACCGGCGTCGACCGCCCCACGGACGTGCTCGACCGGGGTGGCGGCGCTGCGCCCCTCGATGGCCGAGCGCCCCCAGTTGACGCTGAGGCCGGTAGCGTCGGCGGAGCCGGACACCGAGCCGCCGGCGGTGCGGACCGCGGCGATCTCGTCCTCGAGGGCGAGGAAGCCCTTGACGGCGACGTGCTCGTCCGAGGCGGCGTCGCAGTGCTCCACGAGCAGCTGTGCGCCGGCGAGGTCCCAGCCGGAGATCTCCTCGAGCGACCGCGTCAGGGCGTCGCGGCCGCCGCCGCGCGGTCCGGGGGCGCTGTGCACCTGGATGCCGACCACGCGCCGTCGTCCGTGCTCGTCGGCGAGCCGCAGGGCGAGGTCACGCGCCCGGGCGACGTCGGCGAGGGCGCGGGCCCGGGCGTCGTCGTCGGCAGCGGCGAGGCCGTACGCGGGATCCGTGCCGAGCCGGCCCATGACGGTGGGGATGCACGTGACGAGCAGGTCCCAGCTCGGCAGGACGTTCCGTGCGAGCCAGGCGGGTTCGAGGCTCGGTGCGCCGGGCAGGGGAAGGGGAAGCTCGAGTCCGCCGATCCCGAGGTCGGCGACACCGTCGTAGAAGACGGCCTCGTCGGCGGGGTCGGTCGGTGCCATCGCGTAGGCGCCGAGGAGCGGCAGCCGCACGTCGTCGTGGTCGGTCATCGGGGGATTCTCCTCTAGGGTTCCGTTTGGCGGAACTGCGTTCCACGAAAGTCTCGATCAGGTCACGGTAGCGGTTCTGGGACCTAGGTCGTGTTGCTTGTGGGTCCTCCGTCTGGTTATCTAGGTCCGCACCACGGAACTAAGTTCCACGACATGGCACTTCTGGCAACGCGGTCAGCTCGACGTCGAGGCCAGTGACCCACCACCGGTGCGGGCACGCAGAAAGCACCCGCACGAGATGCGCTCACGTCGTGAGCCGACAGAGGAGTCCTTGAAGATGACGCGAAACAAGGCTGTTTCGATCACGGCCCTGCTGGGGGCCTCGGTGCTCGCGCTCACCGCGTGCAGCGCCGGCACCGGCGCCACCAACCCCGCCGGCGAGACGCCGGCGGCCCAGGGGAGCGAGGCCCCCGAGGCCTCCGGCGACACCCTGGTCATGAAGGCGGCGTTCAACCAGCCCGAGACGCACCCGCAGTACATCGTCCTGGACGAGCTCGGCGACAAGCTGTTCGAGGCCACCGACGGCGCCTACGACATCGAGGTCTTCCCCAACGAGACCCTCGGCGCGCAGCGCGAGACCATCGAGCTGCTGCAGGCCGGCACGCTGGAGATGGCCTACGTGGCCGGACCCCTGCTGGAGAACTTCAACCCCGACTTCGTCGTCTTCAACCTGCCCTTCACCTTCGAGTCGCAGGACCACCAGCGCCAGGTCACCAACGACCCCGAGATCGTCGGCGACCTCTACTCCTCGCTCGAGGACCAGAGCATCAAGGTGCTCGGCGCCTTCCACGGCGGCATCCGGTCCGTCTACAACACCGAGAAGCCGATCAACACCCCCGAGGACCTCGCGGGCATGAAGATCCGCGTCATCGAGTCCGACACCAACATCGAGATGCTCAGCCTCATGGGCGGCACCGGCACCCCGATGGGCCAGGGCGAGGTCTACACGGCCATGCAGTCCGGCCTGCTCGACGGCGGCGAGAACAACGAGCTCATCTACTACAACCTCAAGCAGCACGAGGTCGCCCCGTACTACAGCTACACCCGGCACCTGATGTTCCCCGACTACCTCATCATCAACCCCACCATCTGGGAGTCGATGTCGGCCGAGCACCAGGAGATCTTCAACGAGCTCCTTGCCGAGGCGATCGAGCACGAGGCCGAGCTCTGGAAGGAGCAGGTCGGCGAGGCCAAGGCGGCCGCCGAGGCCGAGGGCGCCCAGTTCAACGAGGTCGACGCCGAGGCGTTCGCCGAGGCCATCGCGCCGCTGACCGAGTCGAAGATCACCAACGACGTCACCCGCACGATCCTCGAGCAGGTCCGCGAAGCGGCCGAGTGATCCCCACCGTCCCGAAGAGGCCCATCCCATGAATGCAGCAAAGAACGCGCTCGACCGCGTCCTGACGTGGACGTGCGTGGCGCTCTTCGCCCTGCTCGTCGTCGACGTCACCTGGCAGGTCTTCGCCCGACAGGTCCTCGACCAGCCGAGCGGCTGGTCCGAGGAGCTCGCCAAGTACCTGTTCATCTGGCTGGGCCTCTTCGGGGCGGCGCTCGTCTTCGGCGAGCGCGGTCACATCGCTGTCGAGGTGGCCGTCCGCAAGCTGCCCGTCACCGTGCAGAAGCTCCTCGCGGTGGTCGTGCAGCTCGGCGTCCTCACCTTCACGGCCCTGGTCCTCATCTGGGGCGGCTTCAGCGTGGTCGACCTGGCCTGGGAGCAGAACCTCACCGGCCTGCCGGTCAACGTCGGCCCGCTCTACCTCGCGCTGCCGATCTCGGGCGTGCTCATCGCCCTCTACACCATCTACCACCTGGTACGGATCCTCACCGGCGCGGAGCGCCCGGTCGAGGACACCGAGCCGGACGTCGTGTGACGGAGGGCTGACACATGGAAACCGCACCGCTCGCAGCACTGATCCTCCTCGCCGGCATCTCGATCTTCCTCGTGATCGGCGCCCCCATCAGCATCGCCGTCGGCCTGTCGTCGATGACCGCGCTGTTCGTCGTCCTCGGTGTCGAGAACGGCGTGCTCACCTCGGCCCAGCAGGTCTTCCGGGGCATCAACTCCTTCCCGCTGCTGGCCATCCCGTTCTTCGTCCTGGCCGGCGTCATCATGAACAACGGCGGCATAGCCAGCCGGCTCGTCAACGCCGCCAAGGTCATGGTCGGCCGCACACCGGGCTCGCTCGCCCAGACGAACGTGGCCGCCAACGCGATGTTCGGCGCCGTCAGCGGCTCCGGCGTCGCCGCCGCGGCGGCGATCGGCTCCACCATGGGGCCGATGCAGGCCAAGGAGGGCTACGACCGAGGGTTCTCCGCGGCGACGAACATCGCCTCCGCCCCGGCCGGCATGCTCATCCCGCCGAGCAACCTCATGATCGTCTACTCGCTGGTCTCCAGCGCCTCGGTCGCCGCGCTGTTCGTCGCGGGCTACATCCCCGGCCTGCTGTGGGTGGTCGCCTGCATGATCATCGTCTACCTGTACTCGCGCAGCCGCCCCGAGCTGCGGCTCAGCAGGAAGGTCGGGTTCGCCGAGGGAACCCGCACGATCGTCGCGGCCCTGCCCGCGATGGCCCTCATCGTCGTCGTGATCGGCGGCATCCTCGGCGGGTTCTTCACCCCCACGGAGGCCTCGAACATCGCCGTCGTCTACTCGCTGATCCTCTCGGCGATCTACAAGGCGATCAAGCTCAGCGACCTGCCGCGCATCCTCATGGAGGCGGCCCGCACCACCTCGGTGGTCATGTTCCTCATCGGCGTCTCGTCGATCATGGGCTTCGTCATGTCCTTCGCCAAGGTCCCGGCGATGGTCTCGGAGGCGATGTTCTCGGTCAGCTCCAACCCGGTGGTCCTGCTGCTCCTCATCGCCGTCGTCCTGCTGGTGGTGGGCCTGTTCATGGACCCGACGCCGGCGGTGCTGATCTTCGCGCCGATCTTCCTGCCGATCGTCAGCGCCTTCGGGATCCACCCCGTGCACTTCGGCATCATGATGGTCTTCGCCCTCTCGGTCGGCACCATCACCCCGCCGGTCGGCCCGATCCTCTTCGTCGGGGCCAAGGTGGCCGACCTGGGCATCGAGGACGTGATCCGGCGCCTGCTGCCGTTCTTCGGCGCACTGATCCTGCTGCTGGTCGTCGTGATCTTCACACCCGCCCTGTCGATGTGGCTGCCCGGCGTCCTCGGCCTCGTCGCGCCGTAGCGCACCGAGCTCCCACCACACCGCAAGCACCACAGCCACACAAGCAAGCACCAGCACCACTGCCACACAAGCAAGCACCACAGCCACGCACGTCCGCACCACGAGAGGTCCACGATGGAACAGCGTTACGCCACCAGCCCCGAGCAGATCCCCGGCATGGGCACCGCCGAGCTGCGCGAGCGCTACCTCGTGCCCGCCCTGTTCGCCGACGACGAGGCCCGCGCGGTCTACACCCACCACGACCGCGTGGTCCTCGCCGGGGTGCGGCCGGTCAGCACGACCGTCGAGCTGCCCACCTTCCCGGAGATCCGCTCCGAGTACTTCTTCGAGCACCGTGAGGCGGGCATCGTCAACGTCGGCGGACCCGGCACGGTCGCCGTCGACGGCACCTCCTACGAGCTGGCCCACGGCTCGTGCCTGTACGTCGGCCGCGGCGCCCGCGAGGTGCTGCTGTCCTCGACCGACGCCGGCGGGGAGCAGGGCCCGGCCCGGTTCTACCTCGTCTCCGCGCCCGCGCACACCGCCTACCCGACGACGCTGGTCAAGGCCGGCGAGGGGACGGTCCGCGAGCTCGGCGACCCCCTCACCTCCAACCGGCGCACGCTCAACCAGTACATCCACGAGAACGGCGTGCGCAGCTGCCAGGTGGTCATGGGCGTGACCACGCTGCACCCCGGCAGCATGTGGAACACGATGCCGGCGCACACCCACGACCGGCGCATGGAGGCCTACCTCTACTTCGACCTGCCCGCGGACGCCCGGGTCGTCCACCTCATGGGCCGGCCCGACGAGACCCGGCACCTCCTCATCGGCAACGAGGAGGCCGTCATCTCCCCGAGCTGGTCGGTCCACTCCGGCGTCGGCACCGCGGCCTACAGCTTCGTGTGGGCGATGGCGGGGGAGAACCAGTCCTTCGACGACATGGACGGGTTCCCGATCTCAGAGATGAGATGAGTGCACGCTGGTACCCACCAGCAACCGTCCAGGGACAGGCAGAGACCATGATCAGCGAGACCGCACCCCGACCCGGCCCGACCTCGGTCCACCCCGAGGCCCTCGCCGGGGCGGCCGCCACCGCCAACGCCAGCGAGAAGACCCTCCTCGTCCTCGAGGCGGCGCTCACCCACGACCGGTTCTCCGAGGTCGTGGCGGCCACCGGCCTGGCCAAGGCGACCACGCACCGGATCATCTCCACGCTCGTCGACCGGGGCTTCGTCGCCCTCGCCGCCGACGGCAGCTACCTGCCCGGACCGCAGATCCTCTCCCTGGCGGGCCGCGCGCTCCAGCGCATCGACATCTCCGAGATCGCCCGCCCGTTCGTCGACGAGCTCGTCGCCGAGGTGCACTGCACGGTCCACGTGGGGGCGGCCAACGGCGACGAGATCATCTACCTCGTCCGCACCGACTCCGACAAGCCCTACCAGATGCCCTCCCGGGTGGGGAACGCCATCCCCATGCACTCCTCGGGCATCGGCAAGGCGGTGCTCAGCGGGTACTCCGACGACGCGCTCGAGCGGTTCGTCGCGCGCGCCGGCCTGCCGGCCCGCACCCCGCACACCCTCACCACGCTCGAGGCGCTGCGCGCGGACGTCGCCGACGTGCGCCGCTGCGGCTACGCCATGGACCGCGAGGAGAACGTCCCCGGCGTCGCCTGCGTGGCCGCCCCCATCAGGGACCACACCGGAACCATCAAGTACGGCATCAGCATCTCCACGATCACGGTCGAGCACACGCTCGAGCAGGTCGAGGCGATGTCCGAGGCGGCGCTGCGCACCGCCGACCAGATCTCCCGCGCCCTGGGGTACACGCCCGGGGGCAGCACCGCCCCACCCGTCCTCCGACGCTGACCGCACGAGCGGTAGCGCCGCACCACCCACCTCGCCAGGAGAACACCGACATGACGCACGCGACCACCCCCGCCGCCTTCGCGGAGGACCTCTTCAGCCTCGAGGGGCAGACGGCCGTCGTCACCGGCGCGAGCCAGGGCATCGGCCTGGCGATCGCCGAGACGCTCGCCGCCGCCGGGGCGGACATCGTCGGCGTCAGCTACGACATGCCCCAGGGCGACAGTGAGGTCCGCACCGCCGTCGAGGCCCACGGGCGCACCTTCACCCCCATCACCGCCGACTTCTCCGACCGCGACGCCGTCACCGCCCTCGCGGCGGACCTGGCCGAGCGCGGCGTCGACATCCTCGTCAACAACGGCGGCACCATCCGGCGCATCCCCGCCGCGCAGCACCCCGACGCCGACTTCGACCACGTCATGGACGTCAACCTGCGCACCGCGTTCGTCCTCGCCCGGGAGATCGGCGCCACGATGATCGAGCGCGGCCACGGCCGGATCATCAACACCGCCTCCATGCTCAGCTTCCAGGGCGGCATCAACGTGCCCGGGTACACCTCGTCGAAGTCCGCGATCGCCGGGCTCACCCGCGCCCTGGCCAACGAGTGGGCCCAGCACGGCGTCAACGTCAACGCCGTCGCCCCGGGCTACGTCGCCACCGCGAACACCCACGACCTGCGCCAGGACCCCGAGCGCAGCAAGGCGATCCTCGACCGCATCCCCGCCGGGCGCTGGGCCGAGGCCTCCGACATCGCCGGCGCCGTGCTGTTCCTGTGCAGCCGGGCCGCCGACTACGTCCACGGCGTCGTCCTGCCCGTCGACGGCGGATGGCTGGCCCGCTGATGCGTCTCGTCATCACCGAGTGCGACCACGACTCCTTCGCCGCCGAGCACGAGGTCGCCGACCCCGCCGGCGCCGAGCTGGTCCTCACCCAGTCACGCAGCGCGGAGGAGCTGATCGCCAACGCCGCCGGCGCCGACGCGATCCTCGTCCAGTACGCCACCATCACCGCCGAGATCATGGACGCCCTGCCCTCGCTGCGCGCGATCGGGCGCTACGGCGTGGGCGTCGACTCCGTGGACGTCGACGCCGCCACGGCGCGCGGCATCGCCGTGTGCAACGTCCCCGACTACGGGACCGAGTCCGTCTCGGACCACGCGGTCGCCATGACCCTCGCGGCCGCCCGCGGCATCCCGCGGCTGGACCGGGGGGTGCGCGCCGGGTCCTTCGACCTCGCCGTCGTCCGGCCCGTCTACCAGACCCGCGACCGCGTCTTCGGGATCATCGGCATGGGCCTCATCGGCACCGCCACCGCCCGCAAGGCCGCCGGCCTCGGGTACGAGGTGATCGGCTACGACATCCTCGCCGAGCCCGGCGCGGCGACGTTCCACGGCTTCCCCTCGGTGAGCCTGGACGAGCTGCTCGAGCGCTCCCAGGTGGTCTCCCTGCACACCCCGCTCACCGAGGAGACCCGCGGCATGATCGGCGCCGCCGAGCTCGCCCGGATGCGCACCGACGCCATCGTCGTCAACACCAGCCGCGGCGGCGTCATCGACACCGACGCCCTCGTCGAGGCCCTGGCCACCGGCTCCATCCGCGCCGCCGCGATCGACGTCCACGAGTCCGAGCCCATCGCCGCGGACCACCCGCTCACCACGTTCGACTCCGTCGTCCTGACGCCGCACCTGGCCTGGTACACGGAGGAGTCCTACGACGAGCTCAAGCGGCGCACGGTGGAGAACGTCGTCGAGGTGTGCGCCGGCCGCGCGCCGCGCGACATCGTCAACCCCGAGGTGCTCGGCGCCCCGGGCCGCAACGCCGGCTGCGCACCCGTCGCCGCCCTGACGGGAGCCTGAGATGAGCGCGACGACCGAGACGTCCACGATGGCGGCGGCGGTCTGGACCGCCACCGACGAGGTGGCGCACCGCCAGGTCGAGCGGCCGGAGGTCCCCGACGGCTGGGCGCTCGTCCGCGTGGCCTACAACGGGATCTGCGGCACCGACCTGTCGATCCTCCACGGCAAGCACCCGCGGGCCCAGGCGCCCCTGGTCATGGGCCACGAGATGTCCGGGTGGGTCGAGCAGGCCGGCGCCACCGGCACCGCGGCCGGCACCCTGGTCACCGTCGAGCCGCTCATCACGTGCGGCGAGTGCCGCGCCTGCCGCACCGGCAGCTCCCACGTGTGCCGGCGCCTGGGGCTGTACGGCATCGACGCCCCCGGCGGCATGGCCGAGTACGTCGCGCTGCCGCCCGAGGTGCTGCACGCGGTGCCCGACGGCGTCGACCCCCGCACCGCCGCCCTCGCCGAGCCGCTCGCCGTCGCCGTCCACGCGGTCGACCTCTCCGGCATGGAGCGCGGGGACACCGTCGCCGTCTACGGCGCCGGACCCATCGGGATCCTCACCGCGCTCGTCGCGCGGCACGAGGGCGCCGGTCGCGTGGTCATCACCGAGCCCAGCCCGTGGCGCCGCTCGGTGGCCGAGGGCCTCGGCTTCACGGTCGTGCCCGAGGGCTCGAGCATGGCCGAGACGCTCGCGCCGCTGACCGACGGCGAGGGTGCGGACACCACCTTCGACTCCGCGGCCCACCCGTCGGTGGCCGCCGAGCTCACCGCGGCCACCCGGGTGCTGGGGCGGATCGTCGTCGTCGGCGTGTACAAGCAGCCGACCGCGCTGGACCTGCAGGCCGTGTGCTTCAAGGAGCAGAGCCTCGTGGGCGTGCGGGTCTACACCTCCGCCGACATGACCCGGGCCATCGAGCTCATCGCCGCCGGCGAGCTGGGCCTCGAGGGCTTCCCGACCAAGGCCTTCGGCCTGGCCGACATCGGCGCCGCGTTCGACGCCGCCACCTCCGGACAGGACTGCCTCAAGGTCCTCGTCACCCCGCTGGACGGAAAGGCAGACGCATGAGCGTCAACAGGTTCGACCTCACCGGCCGCACGGCCGTGGTCACCGGGGGAGGGCGCGGGCTCGGCTCCGGCATCACCCGCTCGCTGCTCGAGGCCGGGGCCGACGTCGTCGTCCTCGCCCGCAACGAGGTCCCCGGGGAGCTGTGCGAGCACGCCGCCTCGCTCGGCCGAACCGTGTCCTTCCAGCAGGTGGACCTCGCCGACGGTGACGCCGTCGCCGCGGCCGCCGAGGCGGTGCTCGCCGAGCACCGGGTCGACATCCTCGTCAACAACGCCGGCACCCAGGACCGCTACCCCGCCGTGGACTTCCCGCTCGAGGCCTGGGACACGGTTCTCGACATCAACCTGCGCGCGCCGTTCCAGCTGTGCCAGATCTTCGGCCGGCCGATGCTCGAGCGCGGCGAGGGCAAGGTGGTGAACTTCGCATCACTGCTGTCCTTCCAGGGCGGCATCACCGTGCCCGCCTATGCGGCGAGCAAGGGGGCGATCGCCCAGCTCACCAAGGCGCTGTGCAACGAGTGGGCCGGCAAGGGCGTCAACGTCAACGCCGTCGCGCCGGGCTACATGGCCACCGAGATGAACAGCGCGCTGCTGGCGGACCCGGTGCGGCTCGAGCAGCTCTCGGTCCGGATCCCGGCCGGCCGCTGGGGCACGCCCGAGGACATCGGCGACGTCGTGGTGTTCCTCGCCTCCGACGCCGCCGCGTACGTTCACGGGCAGGTCCTCGCCGTCGACGGCGGGTGGCTGGCGAGGTAGCGGGTCGCGAGCGGGCACCGCACCCCGCTGACCTCGCGCTCACGCTCGGGAAGGGTTCGCCGAGGGCGTTCGGCACGTGGATGACATCGTGCCGGACGCCCTCGGCCTGTCCGGTCCTCACCCCCGGCGGGCGGGCGGAGGGCGGCACGGTGACCGCCACCCGCTGTAGCCGAAAACTGTGTCAGGAATGCCCGTACGTTCTCCTCGGCCAAGCTGCTCAGGAGTGCCCGGCGCGGTCTGTGCAGGCTGGGTGGCTCGTGGGACGGCCTGGTCCTGGCCTCCCGCACCTCGACGGTGTCTGCGCTGTTGCCAGGACCGACGCAGGGTGGGCTGGCGGTCCAGGTCGGGTCTGTGGGGGAGCGCTCCCCCCATGGGCGCGTTTCCGTGGACAAGAGTTCATCTCGGGTTTAGCGTGAGGCCACAACGCATTCATGGCTCACAGCCATCCTGGGCTGTGGGGGAGAGCGCTCCCCCTTGACGTCGACATGGAAGTCCCGGTCGGTCCAGGTTCGGCTCGCCGCCGCACTGAGATCACCGCCGATCCCGAGAGAAAGAGTCCCTCGTGCACAAGCTCTCCAGCATCGCGGCCGCCGCCGCGGCAGCCACCCTTCTCCTGTCCGCCTGCAGCGCCACCGGCGCGGACACCGACGACGCCGAGACGACTCCCGCCGCCGGTGGTGAGGGTGGCGGCGAGACCCTCATCGTCTACACGAACTCCAACGCCGACGGTCGCGCCGAGTGGCTGACCGAGCAGGCCGCCGAGGCCGGGTTCGACATCGAGGTCGTGGGCCAGGGCGGCGGCGACACCACCAACAAGATCCTCGCCGAGGCGGGCAACCCGGTCGCGGACGTCGTCTTCGGCCTCAACCACATGTACTTCTCCCAGCTCGTCGCGGCCGACACGATCGAGCCCTACGAGCCGGCATGGTCGGGCGAGGTCGACCCCGACCTCGCGGACCCCTCCGGCGAGGGCTACTTCTGGCCGCTGGTCCAGCAGGGGATCGTCCTGGCCTACAACGCCGACGTGTACACACCGGAGGAGGCGCCGCAGGAGTGGACCGACCTGTGGAACGACGAGCGCTTCCACGAGCGGTACGAGACCGTGGACGGCCTCGGCGGCGCGACGACCCAGCTGATCTTCGCCGGCATCCTCGACCGCTTTAAGGACCCCGAGGGCGACCTCGGCGTCTCGGACGAGGGCTGGGAGCAGATCCAGGGCTACTTCGAGCACGGCAACCCCTCCGTGCCGGACACCGACCTCTACCTGCGCATGGCCGAGGGTGAGGTCGACATGGGCCAGATGTTCACCTCCGGCATCCCCTCGCGCGAGGAGGAGTACGGGGTCGACTCGGAGATCATGCGTCCCGAGTTCGGCATCCCGTTCGCCGTCGAGCAGATCGCCGTGGTCAAGGGCACGGACCAGACCGACCAGGCGCACGAGTTCATCGACTGGTTCGGTGGCGCGGAGGCGCAGGCGGCGTGGTCCGCAGAGTTCGACTCCATGCCGGTCAACGAGGGTGCGATCGCCGAGGCCGACCCGGAGATCGTGGAGTTCCACGAGAACCTCGTGCAGCAGGACATCGACTGGGAGTTCGTCGCCGAGAACATCGCCTCCTGGATCGAGAAGGTCGAGCTCGAGTACGTCCCGTGACCGCCCGGCGGGCCGGGGCCAGATGCCCCGGCCCGCCGTGCCCGGGCTCGCCCGACCGCCGTCCAGCACCCCGCACCGAGGAGAGACACCGTGATCCGCTACGAGAACATCGAGGTCACCTTCGATGACTTCGTCGCCATCCCGCACCTGGACCTGGAGGTGTCCGAGGGCGAGTTCTTCACCCTGCTCGGCCCGTCCGGCTGCGGGAAGACGACGGCGCTGCGCACCCTCGCGGGGTTCATCGAGCCGAGCGCGGGCGACATCTACGTCGACGGCAAGGCCGTCACCCGGCTGCGCAGCGACCAGCGACGGGTGGGCATGGTGTTCCAGAACTACGCGCTCTTCCCGTCGATGGACGTCTGGGAGAACATCGCGTTCGGGCTCAAGGTCCGTAAGGAGGGCAAGGCCGAACGCGACCGGCTCGTACGCGACATCGCCCGGCGCGTGGACCTGAGCGAGGAGCAGCTCGGGAAGAACCTCGCCGAGCTCTCCGGCGGCCAGCAGCAGCGCGTGGCGATCGCCCGCGCGCTCGTCCTTCAGCCGAAGATCCTCCTGCTCGACGAGCCGCTGTCCAACCTCGACGCCAAGCTCCGTCACCAGCTGCGCGGCCAGCTCAAGGAGCTGCAGCACGAGTTCGGCATCACCACGCTCTACGTCACGCACGACCAGGACGAGGCGCTGACGATGTCGGACCGCATCGCCGTCTTCAACAAGGGCCGCGTCGAGCAGGTCGGTACTCCGCAGGAGATCTACGACGCCTCGGCCACCGAGTTCGTCTGCACCTTCATCGGCGAGGCCTCCCGTCTCACCCCCGCGTTCCTCGCCGCCCTGGGCCCTGGCGCCGGACTCGACCCGGCGCGGTCGTCCTACCTGCGCCTGGAGAAGGTCGGCCTGCTCACCGAGGGCACGACCCCGCCGCCGCAGAGCTGCGCCGTCGACGGCGTCGTGGCCGCCGCGAGCTACCACGGGCTCCACTCCGTCTTCACGGTCGAGTCCCACGGGGCGAGCGTCCAGGTCCTGTTCAAGGAGGACGGCCAGGTCCGGCCCGCGGTGGGCGAGCGGGTGACCCTCACCCTCGACCCCACGCACGTCCTGCAGTACGGCGACGACGGAGTGCGCGTCCCACCGGCGCCGCGCGCGACGGTGGCCCACCGATGAGCCGCACACCCGTGCGCAGCATGCTGCGCTCACCGTTCGTGCTGGTCGTCTCGGTCGTCCTGACCTGGTTCATCGCCGCGTTCCTCGTGTGGCCGAACGCCAACCTGCTCATCGAGACCTTCTTCCCCGACGGGGCGTTCTCCGGGCGGGCCGTGGAGAAGCTCGCCTCCTCCGAGCGGGCGATGACGTCGCTGACGAACAGCTTTCTCCTCGCCGTCACCCTCTCGGTCACCACGAACGTCGTCGGCGTCTTCATCGTCCTGGTGACGAAGTACTTCGACATCAAGGGGGCCCGGATCCTGTGGTTCGGGTACGCCACGACGTTCATCTACGGCGGCATCGTCCTCGCCGCGGGCTACAAGTTCGTCTACGGCGAGGACGGGATCGTCACCGGGTTCCTGCTGCGGATCTTCCCCGGGCTCGACCCCGCCTGGTTCACCGGCTACCTCGCCGTCCTGTTCGTCATGACGTTCGCCACGACGACCAACCACATGCTCTTCCTGTCCTCGTCGCTGGCCAAGGTCGACCACCAGACCATCGAGGCCGCGAAGAACATGGGAGCCGGCACGTTCACCATCCTCTTCCGGGTGGTCCTGCCGATGCTGCGCCCGATGCTCTTCGCGATCACGATCCTGTCGTTCCTCACCGGTCTGGGAGCACTCTCGGCCCCTCAGGTCCTCGGCGGCCGGGACTTCCAGACGATCGCACCGATGATCCTCACCTTCGCCGGCTCGCCCACGTCGCGCGACCTCGCCGCGCTGCTCGCCGTCGTCCTCGGTGGGGCGACGATCCTCATGCTCGCGGTGATGACCCGGGTCGAGAAGGGCGGCACGTACTTCTCCCTCTCGCGGGTCTCCACAGCCCTGGAGAAGCAGCGGATCACCAACCCGGTGGCGAACATCGTCGTGCACGTCGTCGCCTACCTGCTGTTCGCCGTCTACGTCCTGCCGGTGGTCCTCATCGTCCTGTACTCCTTCGTGGACTCCACGACGATCGAGTCGGGCAGCTTCGCCATCGAGAAGATGTCGATCGACAACTACGTGCGCGTGCTCGGGCAGGAGTCGTCGCTGCGCCCGTTCCTGGTCTCGATCGTGTACTCGGCGGCGGCGGCGGTCATCGTGGTCGGCGGTCTGCTCTTCGTCACCCGGATCCTCTCCAAGTACCGCAACGGGCTGACGACGACGTTCGAGTACCTGCTCCACATCCCGTGGATCCTGCCCGCCGCCATGATCGCGCTCGGGCTGATCATGAGCTACGACCACCCGAGCCCGCTGGTGGGCAACGTCGTCCTGACCGGCACGGCGGTGATCCTGCTCATCGCGTTCGTCGTGGTGAAGATCCCGTTCACGCTGCGTCTGCTCAAGGCGGCCTTCGCGGGGGTGAACTCCTCCCTCGAGGAGGCCGCGACCCTCATGGGCGCTCGCACGCTGTACATCTTCCGGCGCATCCTCTTCCCGGCGGTCCTGCCCGCCGCGGCCGCGGTGCTCGCGCTGAACTTCAACTCCCTGCTCGACGACTACGACACCGCCGTCTTCCTCGCTCACCCGCTCTTCCAGCCGCTCGGCCTGGTGATCAAGGCCAACACCGACGGGACGGCGAGCCTGGACGCGCGGGCGAACACGTTCGTCTACACCGTGCTCCTCATGGTCATCACCGGCCTGACGATGTACCTCGTCTACGGCCGTGCGGCGCGCACGCGGAAGCGGCGCACACGGCTGCGGGCCGCTCTGCCCACCTCGCTGCCGGGCGAGACGGAGGCTCGCTGATGTTCGGCCAGGAGCGCTTCGCCGCCACCAACGCGCTCCTGGGGGCGCGAGCCGCCGAGGTCGGCACGCTCATCGTCGTCCACCGTGGGACCGCCGTCGGCTCGCTGGTGGAGAACACCCCCGAGTCGGTCGTCGCCGCGGTCGCGTCCGGGGGCGACGTCGTCGAGATCGACGTCGTGGCATCCACGGACGGGGAGTTCTTCGCCTTCCACGACGGCAACGAGCAGCGGCTCCTCGGCACGACCACGGACCTGCGTTCGTGCACCGCCCGCGAGATCCGTGCGCAGCGGTACGTCCACAGCGAGCGGCCCGGGCGACCGGCGCCGGTCGCCGGCCTGCTGGACCTCCTCGGCGGCGTCCCCGCGGGCACGCTCGTCAACGTCGACCGCTCCTGGACCTGGTGGGAGAGTCTCCTGCCCGCCCTCGACGCCCTGAGCATGAGCGCACAGCTCCTGCTCAAGTGCTCGGCCGCCGGGCTCGACCGCGTCGACGTGCTGCGCGCCCACCCGGTGAAGTACCCCTTCGTGCCGATCTGCGCGACGGTGGAGCAGGCGCACCACCACCTCGAGGACCCTCAGCTGAACACCGTGGGCGTGGAGCTGCTGGCACGGGATGGCGACAGCCCGTTCCTCGACCCCGCCGTGCTCGCCGACCTCCGTGCCCGGGGTGCGTTCGTCCTGGTCAACGCCGAGGTCCTCACGACCGGCCGTGACCTCTTCGCCGGGCACGACGACGAACGCGCCGTTCTCGGCTCCCCGGACGAGGGCTGGGGACCGCTGTTCGACCTCGGCGTCGACGCGATCCAGACAGACTGGCCCTGGTTGCTGCGCGACTACCGCGCGGCCCGGGAGCGCGTGGCGGTGGGAGCATGAGCGTCGAGGACGACCCGACGGGGGCCGGCGCGGCGTTGCCGGATGTGCCCGACGTGCCCGACCAGCTCACGAGCTTCACGATGGAGGACGTCGCCGCGGCGGCCGGGGTCTCGCGCACCTCGGTCTCCCGCGTGATGCTGGGGCAGAAGAAGGTCTCGGAGGAGACCCGGCGCCGGGTCTTCGCCGCCGCCGAACGGCTCGGCTACGTGCCCAACGTGCTCGCCTCCGAGCTGGCCTCCCGTGGGTCGTCGACGATCGGCCTGCTCCTGCGCGACGCCGCCAACCCCGCCTACGGCCTGCTGTTCACCCAGCTCCAGGAGGCCGCGCACGCCGCCGACCTCACCCTCGTCTCGATGACCGTCACCGCCGACACCCGTGGCCGGCGTCAGGTGGCGGGCCTCCACCGGCTCATGGGGATGCGGGTGGGCGGCCTCATCGTCGCCACCGGCGGGGTGACCAGCGAGCAGCTGGAGCCGTTCTGCTCCCGGATCCCCATCATCCGGGCCGGCCGGCCCGAGACCACCGATCACATCCACGCCGTGTCCTACGACGAGGTCCACGCCGGCCGCAGCCTCGCCGAGCACGTCGCTGACGCCGGTCACCGCGACGTCGCGATCCTCGTGACGGCCGAGGGGGACTCCTACCCCGAGTACGTGCGCGGCACCACGATGGCCGCCACGCTCGCCGGTCGCGGGGTGCGGATCATCCCGGTCCCCGTGGGCGCCGGCCCGCGCGGCGGCGTCGCCGAGGCGGTGGCCCTGGCCCGCGAGGGCCGGGTGAGCGCGATCATGTGCCCGTCCGACCTGCGCCAGCTCGAGGTCCTCCGGGGCCTCGCCGCCGTGGGCCTGTCCGTCCCGGGAGACGTCTCGGTCTCCGGCTGCGACGGGATCCTGCACGGCGCCGACCTCCTCGGGCTGACGACCTACCGCATCCCCGTCGAGCAGCTCGCCAGGCGCACGGTGGCCCGGATGGCCGAGCTGCTCGCTGCACACCCGGGCGCCGGCGTCGTCGCCGAGCGTCTCCCCGGGGTCCTCGTCCCTGGGCGGACCGTCGGTCCGCCGTCCTCCCGGAAGGAACCATGACCGAGCTTCGTCCCGCCGAGCACCCCCGAGCGCGCCACTTCCTCGTGCACATCTCGGACACCCACCTCGTGCCTCCGGGCCGGCTGCTCGGCGACGTCGCCGACGCAGGCGGGCACCTCTCCGAGCTCCTCGACGGACTCGAGACCACCGGTGTGCACCCGGAGGCCATCGTCTTCACCGGTGACCTGGCCGACCGTGGAGAGGCCGGCGCCTACCGCAGCCTGCGAGGCATCGTCGAGCCGGTGGCCGCCCGCATGGGGGCCAAGGTCGTGTGGGTCATGGGCAACCATGACGACCGGGCCGGCCTGCGTACCGAGCTCCTCGACGCGCCGGGCTCCACCGAGCCCTACGACCACGTCGTCATGCTCGGCGGGCTGCGCCTCGTCGTCCTCGACACCACCGTCCCGGGCCGGCACCACGGAGAGCTCGAGCCGACCCAGCTCGAGTGGCTGCGCGAGGCCCTCGCGGTGCCCGCGCCGGAGGGCAGTCTGCTGGCGCTGCACCACCCGCCGGTCCCGTGCGTGCAGGACCTCGCCGTCACCGTCGAGCTCCGCGACCAGGCGGCCCTCGCCGAGGTGCTGCGCGGCTCTGACGTCCGGGCCATCCTCGGTGGGCACCTCCACTACTCGACAGCCGGAACCTTCGTGGGGATCCCGGTGTCCGTCGCGTCGGCCACCTGCTACACCCAGGACCTCCAGACCCCCGGCCGCGGCACCCGAGGGCGCGACGGCGCCCAGGCGTTCAACCTCGTGCACGTCCACGACGACACCGTCACGCACTCCGTGGTGCCGATCGGGCAGTACCGGACGGTGGGGCGCCACGTCGACGCCGCCGAGACCGACCGGATGCTGGCTGCGGCCGGGCTGTACATCCCCGGTCCGGACGAGATCCTGGCGCGGCGCTGACGTGTTCCGCCTGACCAACCCCGTCAAGCGCTACGCGTGGGGATCGACGACCGCGCTCCCGGCCCTGCTCGGTGCCGAGCCCGACGGCCGGCCGGTGGCCGAGATCTGGATGGGCGCGCACCCTGCTGACCCCTCCGTGGACGAGGCCGGGACCGGGCTCGACCGCCTGGTCGCCAAGGACCCGGCGGCCTCACTCGGGCCTGGGGTGCGCGGTGACCGGGTGCCGTTCATGGCCAAGCTCCTCGCTGCCGCCGCGCCGCTGTCCCTCCAGGTCCACCCGACCGCCGAGCAGGCCGAGAGCGGGTTCCGGCGTGAGGAGGCCGCCGGTCTCAGTAGGGACGACCCCGGCCGGAGCTACCGCGACCGTTCGGCCAAGCCCGAGCTGCTGCTCGCACTCGAGGAGACCGAGCTCCTCGCAGGGTTCCGCCCGCCCGCCGAAGCGGACCGGCTCCTCTCCGGGCTCGGACTCGACGCGCTCGCGCCCGTGGTGGCCACACTCAGGGCCGCCGACCCCCAGCACGTACACGGTGCTGCGCTAGCCGCGATCCTCCTCGACCCGGCGCCCCACGAGCTCGCCGACGCGGTGACCCGACGGGTGCGCGAGCTCGGCGAACGGGGCATGTTCCGGACCGAGTACGCCACGGTGGCGAGCCTGGCCGAGCACCACCCGGGCGACGTCGGGATCGTCGCCGCGCTGCTCCTCAACCAGCTGCGTCTGGCGCCGGGCGAGGTCGTCTACGTCCCGCCCGGCATGGTCCACTCCTACCTGCACGGGACCGGCCTGGAGATCATGGCGACCTCGGACAACGTCGTCCGGGCGGGCCTGACAGCCAAGCACGTGGACGTCGCCGAGCTGCTCCGGCTCGTGGACCCGGCGCCGGGGGGGCCGGGCCGGCTCGAGGGCTCGGCGGCCGGCGCCGGGACGTTGTACCGGCCGCCGGTGCGCGACTTCGCGCTCTGGACGCTGACGGGGAGCGCTGGTGCAGCCGTACCGGAGTCCGGCCCACGCATGGTCGTCTCGTGCGCGGGACGCGCGACGGTGTCGGGCGCGCACGGCTCGCTCGACGTCGGCCCGGGGGAGTGCGTCTTCCTCACCCATGCCGACGGACCCGTGGAGCTCGGCACGGACGGGCTGCTGGCCGTCGTCCACTGCCCGGAGCGGGTTCCCGCTCTCGTGTGACCGGGTGGGCGCCACGTGACCGGCGTCTTGGTCGCGGGGCGCAGGGCTCCAGATCACGCCTCACATCGCCGGCGCCCGGACCACGCCATCCGGCACCGCTGGGGTCAGGATCGCCGTCGCCGCTGATCCCGTGTCGAGCATCGTTCTGCGGTTGACGACGACGACCACGACGGCGACCGCGACGAACAGCCACATGTCCCACGGCTGCGCGTCAGGCCAGACCGGGTTGTTCATCTGCGCGTGGAAGAGGAAGGCGACGAGCAGGCTGCCCCGCGCGGCGTTGAACATCGGGGTGAGGATGACGCTGATCGCGATGACGCCCAAGAAGAACGGCCAGAACTCCCAGGCGGACTGCTTCGTGCCGCTCAGCAGGAACGACGGCGTGTGCCAGATCGTGATGACGAGACCGAGGAGCAGGCTCGACCAGAGGGGCGCCAGCCTCCGCTGGAGCAGCGGCAGGGCGACCCCGCGCCAGCCGAGCTCCTCGATGGGGCCGATGAACAGCATCGCCAGCAGGGCGGGCACGACGGCGGACCAGGGCTGGAACGGGAACGGGTCGGTCAAGGAGCCGGTGATCGCCGCGCCGGCGTAGAACACCGCCGGCATGCCGACGAGGAGCACCAACCACCAGGCCGGTGACATGCGGACCAGCGCGAACCGCCGGAAGAAGCGCGCCACCCCCGCGAGGCCTTCGTGTCTCCACACCAGGAGCACGCCGACGATGCCGGGGGAGTAGACCATGAAGATGAAGATCGGGTTGGTGTAGCCCATCGGGCCGAAGACCCCGTCGAGCGGCTCGGAGAAGAACACGTAGAGGACGCCGACCCCCCAGGACAGGCCGAACGTGGCGAGGAAGAACGTCCGCAGCGAGCGGATGGAGAGCCCTGTCGTCGTCGGGTCGGTGCTCGGGCTGCGCATCGGTGTGCGGGTGGACATGCGATCCCTCCGGATCAGATCGGACGCGTGGCGGCGAAAAATTCCGCCCGAGATGACCGTTCCAGTCGCGGCGGCGCGCGGGTATCGGGATCCGCCCTCGTCAGGACCCTGATTGGACCCTGGCCCGCCTTCCGCGGTCCGCCTCCCACTGTCCTCACGGGCGCTGCGGCGTCGATGGACGAACGTCCCCCAGCGAGCCTCGTACGTCCTCGGGTCGGTCCTTCCAGACCCGCGGTCCGGGCGCGCCCACCTCTACACCTTGCGATATACGTATACATATGCGTATGCTCAGGTCGGAGGCTAGGATGATGACATGCCCAACAAGACGATCTACGTGGCCGAGAGGGACGTCGACCTCTTCCAGCGCGCGCAGGAGCTCGCCGGCGGGAACCTCTCGGCAGCGATCTCCAAGGCGCTGCAGCGCTACGTCGAGGTCGAGGAGGGCAAGGACGAGGGCCTCCAGGAGATCACCGTCCGTGTCGGACCGGGCAAGGGCCGGCGCCAGCGGTTCCTCGGCGTGCAGCTGGTCGACTGGACGCGGTCGACGAAGAACCGGTCCGAGCACTACCGGGTCTTCCGCAGCCGCGTGGGCAAGTTCGTCGTCCACGTCGAGCGGTCGGCGGAGTACGTCGCGGCCGCCGGCCCCGACGGCAACCTCACCGGCTGGCGCCGTCACCTCAGTGCCGACCAGTCGTGGGGCACCACCGCCGCGACCGCCACCCTCGAGGTCGTCGACGACCTCGACGCCCTGCGCGAGAAGATCCCCGCACCGCTCTACGACCTCGTCGTGGTCGCCGTCGACCAGCCGGTCATCGAGGACCTCGACATCTGACCGGCCGCGGCCCCAACGCTGATCCACGCCGATCCATCACCGCTCCTGCCGCCCGTGGCCTGACCGGCCGCCCGTCCCGGACGTCCGTCCCACCGGGTGCCTGACCCGCGCACCCGCCCGCCGCCGACCCGCGGCCGCCCCCGCCTGCCCGCACTGGGCGGGCGTCAGCCTGCCCACACCTGAGAAGGAACCACCATGCCCACCCCCACCAGCCCGGCCGTCGAGGCCCTCGGGCTGCGCAAGTCGTTCGGTGAGCACCTCGTGCTCGACGGCATCGACCTCGTCGTGCCGGCCGGCACCGTCCTCGCTCTGCTCGGCCCCAACGGGGCCGGCAAGACGACCACGGTCCACATCCTCTCGACCCTGCTCTCCCGCGACGCCGGGACGGTCCGCGTCGCCGGTCACGACCTCGACGACGACCCCGACGCGATCCGCGCCGTCATCGGCCTCACCGGCCAGTTCTCCGCCGTCGACGCCCTCCTGACCGCGGAGGAGAACCTCCACCTCATGGCCGACCTCCACCGCCTCCCGCGCGCGGAGGGCCGACGACGGGCCGCCGACCTCCTCGCCCGGTTCGACCTGACCGAGGCCGCGCGCAAGCCCGCCTCGACGTACTCGGGCGGCATGCTGCGCAAGCTCGACCTCGCCATGACCCTCGTCGGGGAGCCCCGCGTGGTGTTCCTCGACGAGCCCACCGCCGGGCTCGACCCGTGCAGCCGCCGCGCCATGTGGGACGTCGTCCGCGACCTCGTCGCCGACGGCGTGACGATCCTCCTCACCACCCAGTACCTCGAGGAGGCGGACCACCTCGCCGACCGCGTCGCCGTTCTCGACGCCGGCCGGATCGTCGCGCACGGCACCCCCGCCGAGCTCAAGCGCCTCGTCCCGGGCGGCACCATCCGCCTCCACCTCGCCGACCCGACCGCGCTGGCGACGGCGACCCGCGCCTTCCCCGACGCCGTCGCGGACGCCGAGGCCCTGACCATGAGCGTCTCCGGCACGACCGACGTCCCGGCCGTCCGGGCCGTCCTGGACCGGGCCGAGCACGCCGGCGTCGTCACCGAGCACGTCGAGGTCACCGGCCCCGGGCTCGACGACGTCTTCCTCGCCCTCACCGGGCACGCCATCCCCACCCGAGAGGCCGTGTCATGACCGCCGTCCCGCTCGCCCTGCACGACTCCGCCACCATGCTCCGCCGGAGCCTGCGCCGCATGCGCCGGTACCCGAGCATGACGGTCATCCTCGTCGGGATGCCCATCGTGTTCCTGCTGCTCTTCGTCTACGTCTTCGGCGGGACGCTCGGCGCCGGACTCGGTGGCACCGAACCCGGGGGCGCCGGCCGCGCCGTCTACATCGACTACGTCACGCCGGCGATCATCGTCATGACGGCCGCGGCGGTCGCCCAGGGCACCGCCATCTCCGTGGCCATGGACATGACCGAGGGCATCATCGCCCGGTTCCGGACCATGGCGATCTCGCCCGGCTCCGTCCTGGCCGGGCACGTGCTCGGCAGCGTCATCCAGTCCCTGCTCGCGATGTTCGTCCTGCTCGTCGTCGCCGTCCTCATCGGCTTCCGGCCCGCGGCCGGCCCGCTGGACTGGCTCGCCCTGCTGGGCCTCCTCACGCTCGTCGCGTTCGCCCTGACCTGGTTGTCCGTGGCGCTCGGGCTGCTCTCGAAGAGCGTGGAGACGGCCAGCAACACGCCTATGTTCCTCATCCTCCTGCCGTTCCTCGGCAGCGGGTTCGTCCCCGTCGAGACCATGCCGACGGCGGTGCGCTGGTTCGCCGAGTACCAGCCGTTCACCCCGATCATCGAGACGGTTCGCGGCCTGCTCCAGGGCGGTCCCGACGGCGGCACGGCGGCTTGGGCCGTGGGGTGGTCGCTCGCCGTCGCGCTGGGGGGCTACCTGTGGGCGCGGGCGCTGTACCGGCGCGAGCGGGTGCGCTGAGTCCGGTCGGCTCCGGCGGTTGGTTCTGGGCAGCCGGCTCTGGGCGGTCGGTGGTGGACGGTCACCACGCCGCGAAGGTCAGTCGCAGCAGCGAGTGGGGCTGGAGGTCGTCGTCGTTGCTGAGCAGGACGATCACGTCCTCGGCGTCGGGCGTCACACCCGCGTACGAGACGTAGCCGGGGATGTTGCCGCCATGGCCGTAGCCGGGCCCGCTCGGCAGGGACAGGCGCCACACCCCCAGGCCCATGCCGAGGCCGAAGCCGCCCCTGCCCTCGAACTCGGTCATCTCGGTCATGGTCGCGCGGCTGAGCAGCTCGCCGGCGGCGAGGGCGCGGTAGAAGACCGCCACGTCCGAGGCCGTGGAGATGAGGGCGCCCGCACCGGGACCGAGGGTCTCCAGGGCGCGGTAGGAGACGCCCTCGGTGTGCCCGTCCGGCTCGAACACGTCGGAGAAGCCGGTCACGAGGTCCGGGGCAGGGGCGAAGGCCGTGTCGGCGAGGTCGAGGGGCCCGGTGATGCGCTCCTCGACGAGGTCCGCGAGCGTACGGTCGCTGACCGACTCGATCACCATCTGTGCCAGCAGGTAGTTGGTGTTGGAGTAGACGTGCTCCGCCCCCGGCTCGAAGTCCCGTTCGACCCTCCCGGCGAGGGCGAGCGCCTCGTCGTTCGTCCACACGCGGTCGAAGTCGCTGAGGACGGCGACGAGGTCGGGGTGGTTGATGACGTCAGGGATGCCGCTGGAGTGGTGGAGGAGCTGGCGCACGGAGACGCCCTCGACCAGTCCGAGGTCCGGCAGGTGGTCGCCGACGGCATCGTCCAGGCCTAGCTCGCCCTCCTCCACCAGCTGCAACAGCACCACCGCGGTGAAGGTCTTGGTGATGCTGGCGACGCGGAAGGCGTCGGTCGCCTGAAGGGGAGTCCCCGTCGGGTCCGCCGTGCCCGCCGCACAGACACGGATCTCCCCGCCGTCACGAGCGAGGGCCACCACGATGCCGCCGTCGTGGCCGTCGACGGCCTCGTCGATAACCTCCTGGAGGGTCAGAACCTCACCCGAACGGCTCGGTTCTCGCTCGCACTCGTCGGCCGAGCCGGCAGTGGTCGGCCCGGCCGTGTCTGACCCGGACGTGCCCGGCTCGGCGGAAGACGGTCCGGACGACGGGGGAGCGGCGGTCGCACCGTCGGCGGTCTCGCCGGCGGTACCTCCGTCTACGGTCTCGGCGGCGGTCCCGTCCGTGGTCGGCTCGGACGCCGTCGTCGGCGGTTCGGTGGAGCAGCCACCGACCTGCAGAGCGACGAGCGCGAGTCCCGCTCCCAGCAGTGTTCTCATGCGTCTCATGCGCCGCTCCGAGTCGTCGACTCATGGTGCGCGCGCGGTGACAAATCGGGCAAGAGCCCGTCGCGTCACGGAAGGCCGGCGCGGTCGAGCTCCTGCTGGAGCCGCGGACGACGCCGGTGCTCGACACGGAGCGAGGCGACGAACGCGTCGACGGCGGCGGCGTCCTCGGTCTCCCGGGCGAGCGTGCGCATCCTCCTCAGGCGGCGGGCCGCGAGCCGGTACTGGTGTGCGTCCGCCTTCACGAGTGCGGCCTCGACGAGCTTCATCTGCACGGGCAGGACGGCACGTGGGTCGATGCGCTCGTACGCGTCGACCAGACGGTCCCAGGCGTCGACGTCACGCAGCTCCAGCTCGTGCGCGAGGTCCCACGCGAGCCGGGCGTCCTTGAGACCGAGGAGGGCGAAGAGGACCGCCTCGCGGGGGTCCGCCGCGAGCCGGTCGAGGACCTCGTCGCGGTAGTCCGGCCAGGCGGCCCCGGCGTCCTCGAGGAGGTGCCCGGCTGTGGTCGCCGACGGCCAGGTGCGGAACACCTGGAGCCGGGCGGCCGACAGCTCGTCCGGGCGGTGGGCGGCCAGGAGGCTGCACCAGTAGCGCGCGGCCCTGAGCGACTGATGGCCGCGGTCGTGCTCGGTCGCCCGCCTTGCCCAGTCGACGGCCAGGTCGATCTCGCCGATCTCCTCCAGCGCCTCGGCGGTGTCGTGGAGCCAGGCTGCGACCTTCCGGTCCCGGGCGTGGGTACGGACGATCTCCTCGACGTCGCGGTCGAGCACCGCGAGGCGCTGCTCGTTGTGGTGGAGGGTGAACCACTCGTGCGTGCTCTCCGACCGCCACCACTCGCCCTCGGCGGGCTCTGCCCCGAGACGCCCGCGGATCTCCGCGAGCCGGTCGCGGTACGCCGCGACGCCGTGCTCGCCGAGGGCCGGCGCGTAGGCGACGGGGTCGATCTCGAAGTAGTCGACGTCGCCGTCGAACTGGAACCGGATCATCCAGTCCACGAGCCTGCCCGGGGCGACGCCCGCCCCCGCCGCGTGCACGGGGTGCAGCGCGAGGAGACGGCGGCATGCGTCACCGATGATGCCGCTGGAGTCGTCGGCGCGGGCGATGATCTTCACGGCGGAGGCGAGCGCCCTGTGCGTGACGGCGTACAGGCTGGCCGGGTTCTCGGTCGCGGCGGCCTGCTCGAGCAGGTCGACGGCGTCGTGCATCTGCCGGCCGTGGGCGTTGGACGCCGACCAGCGGTGCAGATCGGCGCGGGTGCGGATGAGCGGCAGGACGGCGTCGGCAAGCTCGGTCATGCGGCCCATTGTCCCGTTGGAGGTCGAGAGTCCTCGTAGGGAGCGTTCTTGCGGGACCAACGGCTCTGCCGAACCACCGATGACCGGCGGACCATGGAGCAGATGGGAGCGGTTCGGCGTGCCGTCGACGGCGCGCCCGACGTGCTCCCCGGGACAGGAGCAATCGTGAAGGTCTTCCTCACGTACGGCACGACCGAGGGCCAGACGGCCAAGATCGCCGACGTCGTCGCCGACGTCCTCCGCGACCGCGGCCACGAGATCACCATGGTCGACGTCAAGGACGCCCGGGGCGCGATACCCGACGGCTACGACGGCATCGTCCTCGGGGCGTCCATCCACATGGGCAAGCACGACAAGCATGTGGTCGAGCTGGCCAGGAAGAACCACCAGATGCTCGCCCGTGTCCCGTCGGCCTTCTTCTCCGTCAGCCTCGCCGCCCACGGCGACCCGCCGGAGGCCGAGGGCTACGTCGAGCATTTCGAGCAGGAGACGGGCTGGCGGCCGGGCACGGTCGGCATCTTCGGCGGGGCGCTGCTCTACACGCAGTACGGCTTCGTCAAGCGGCACATGATGAAGAAGATCGCGAGCGACAAGCCCGGCAGCCTCGACACCGACATCTCCCGCGACCACGTCTACACCGAGTGGGACGGCGTGCGGCGCTTCGCCGAGGGCTTCGCCGCCCAGCTCGAGCAGGCGACGGCGCCGACCGGGTAGCGACCGCGGCGGGCACGCTCGCCTGGTCGCGGTAGCGCTGCCAAGGTCGGTGCCGCGTTCTCCCGGAGTGGCCGCAGCCGGGCTCGATCCGGCTCCGTGGCTACGGCCCGCCGCGCCAGCGCCGGCGCAGGGCGTGGGCAGCGGCCTTGGGTTGCCGGTCACGGGTGAAGACGCCCTTCTTGTTTCCGCCCACCCGCATGATCCCGGAGGTGGTGGCGAAGTCGGCGAAGTTCCACACGTGCTCGCCGACGACGGCGTCGACGCTGTCGAACACCCGGTGGCTCATGTCGAGGTAGGCGACCTGGTACTCCTCGGACCACGGCTCGGGGACCAGGCTGTGCAGCCCGGGGTAGGTGTCGGCGCCGTACTCGGTGATGATGATCGGCTTGCCGTCGCCCGACCAGGCGTCCAGCTCGGCCTTGAAGTCGTGCTCGGCGGCCGCGAGGTCGCCGGTGTTGACGTACCAGCCGTAGTACCGGTTGAGCATGAGCACGTCCCCGAACTGGGAGACGCGGCACGTGCCGTGCGGAGCGAGCATGACGTTGACGAACCCCACCGGCCGGGTCGGGTCGGCCTGACGGGCGACGTCGAAGAGGGGACGGAAGTACTCCTCCGCTGCCTCCGTCTCTGACTCGGGCTCGTTGGCGATGCTCCACAGGACGACGCTCGGGTGGTTCTTGTCCCGGGCGACCAGCTCGCGGATGGCCTGCGCGTGGACCTCCCGGGTGGCCTCGTTCGCGGTCTCGGGGGAGAAGGTCGTGTACCCCTGGCCACCGAAGATGCCGCCGCCCAGACCCATGTTCAGCCCGACGGCCGCCGTCTCGTCGATGACGACGACGCCGAGGCGGTCGGCGTGCTCGAGCACGTCCTCGGAGTAGGGGTAGTGGGAGGTGCGGAAGGAGTTCGCGCCGATCCAGCGCAGCAGCTCGAAGTCGTGGACGAGGTGGGCGTCGCTGTGGCCCTTGCCGATGACGGCGTGGTCCTCGTGCATCCCGAATCCCTTGAAGGAGAACGGCTCACCGTTGACGAGGAACTCGGTGCCGCGCACCTCCACGGTCCGCACGCCGACCTTGAGGTGGTAGCTGTCCGCCGTCGCGGCGCCGTCGAGCAGCCGGACCTCGAGGTCGTAGAGGTAGCCGTCGCCGGGTGCCCACCGGTGTACCTCGGGCACCGTGAGGGTGCCGGTCGGACCGGTGCCGTGCGCGACCTCGGCGCCGTCGGCGTCGCGCAGGACGACGGCGACGCCCGCGCCGGTCGAGACGTCCGAGTCGTCCGAGACGGCCTGGCCGGCGGTCTCGACGGTGTACCGGACCGTGCCCGTGGTGCCCTCGAGTCCCGTGACGACGGCGATGTCGGAGACGTGGTTGCGGGGGGTGCCGTAGAGCCACACCGAGCGGTGCAGACCGGCGTAGTTGAAGAAGTCGTGCCAGTAGCGCTGCTTCGGGCCGCTGGAGGTCTCCTCGATCGCGCCCGGCGGGATGGACCGGAAGCTCAGCGTGTTGTTGACGACGACGGTGACGCGCACCTCCTCGCCCGGGGTGACCAGTCCGGTGACGTCGGCCTCGAATGGGGTGTACCCGCCCTCGTGCTCGACGACCGGGGTCTCGTTCACCCAGACCACCGCACGGTGCGTGGCGGACTCGAGGTTCAGGACGACGCGCTGGCCCGCCCAGCCGCGCGGTACGCGGACGAGCGTCTGGTACCAGATGTCGCCGAAGTACTCGCGCACGGCGGCGTCGGTGACGAGGTCGTTGAAGCTGGCGGGCACCGGCATCAGGGACGTGCCCGGCAGCGGTCCCGTGTGCCAGCCGGCCGCGCGCCCCGCGCCGTCGGGATCGAGGGCGAAGCGCCAGAGGCCGTCCAGCCTCTTCCGCTCCCGGGTGGCGGTGTCCTGGGGACGCAGCATGGGACTCCTTCTCGGGGGTGACTGTCGGGCGGCGGCTGTCGGGCGGCGGCTGTCGGGCTTGCGCTACCGGGCGGAGGCGGCCCGGCGGGCGGCGATGTCGGCGGTGATCTCGCGGAACTTGGCCTCGGTGAGGGGGTAGAAGACCATGACGAGCAGCGACAGCAGGGCGAAGGTGGCGACGATGCCGCCGGCCCACAGCTGGATGGCCTCGGCGACCCCCTCCTCCTGGGTCTCGCCGCCGGCGGCCCGGGCGGCGCTGAACCCCGCCCAGGTGAGGGCGAAGCCGCCGACGAACCCGCCGAGCGCCTGGCCCATCTTCCGGGTGAAGGAGAAGGCGGCGTAGGTGGTGCCCTCGGTCCGGTTGCCGGTGCGCCACTCGCCGTACTCGACGGTGTCGGCCTCCAGCGCCCACATGAGGGTGTTGACGCCGTTGATGCCCAGGCCCATGAGGAGGAACGCGACGGGGCCCAGGAGTGGGACCTCGCCGAGGGGGGACAGCGCCAGCACGGCGGCGCCGACGATGGTGACGGCACCGAAGGAGACGTAGCCGGCGCGCTTGCCGATCGTGCGCACGATGACCGGGATGAGCGGCCCGACCACGAGGATGGCCAGGGTCTGGGCGAGGATGTTCCACGCGATGAACTGCGCGTCCTGCTGGACGTAGATGGCGATGTAGGACCCCAGCGTGCTCAGCGCCGTCACCGCGGTGAGGAACAGGACCGCGCCGAGTGAGAGCCACAGGAGCGGCTTGTTGGTGGTGAGGGTGCGCAGGCTGTCCTTCATCGAGACCGGCGACGTGGGCCGGGCGACCTGCTCGCGGGTGTTGAACACGAGGAACAGGTACAGCGCCATGCCGATGACGACGAAGGCGGCGGTGGTGAGGAAGAGCGACCGTTGCAGCGCCTCGGGGTTGCCGACGTTCGCGCGGATCTGCGGGGCGATGGCGAACGCCAGCCCGAGGATGGCGATCGAGGCGCCGTAGCCGCGGAAGGCCGCGAGCTTCCCGCGCTCGAGCGGGTTCTGGGTGATGGCCGGTGCCATCGAGCCGTACGCGATGTTCACCAGCGTGTAGAAGACCGACCCCATGAGCAGGTAGGTGACGTACATGTACACGACCGCGGCGCCGCCCGAGATGTCGGGGAAGAAGGTCTTCGCCGAGTAGATGGCCATGCTCGTGAGCAGCAGGGGCAGGGAGAACCACAGGACGAAGGGCCGGAACTTGCCGAGCCTGCCCGGCTTCTTGGCGTCGACGGCGCGGCCGGCGAAGAGGTCGGTGAACGCGTCGACGAAGCGGACGACGAGGAACATCGTGCCGACGACGCCGCCCTCGATCCCCACGACGTTGGTGTAGTAGAGGATGAGGAAGAAGCCCGCCATCGTGAAGGAGAGGTTGTTCGCGGCGTCGCCCGCGGCGTAGGCCAGGTAGTTGCGCGTGGTGAGCTTGCGGGGGGTGACCACCCCGGTCGCGGGGACGGCGGTGTCCATGCTCGTCAGCTCCTCGGGTGGGGTGGTGCGGCGGCTCAGCGCGTCCGTACGCGGGCGGCGTGGACGATCGCGTCCGCGGCGGCGTCCAACGGGATACGGCTGGTGTTGATCACCAGGTCGTACCGGTCGGGCAGGCGCGGGTCCCACCCGTACAGGGTCTTGGACATCTCGGAGCGCACCTGGTCCTCCCGCTCCTGACGCCGGGCGGCCTGCTCGGTCGTGATGCCGGCCTCGCTCGCCGCGCGGGTGATGCGGTCCTCGCGGTCGCCGGTGAGCAGCACGTGCACGGTGTTGGGCCGGTCGGCCAGGATGACGGCGCCGTTGCGTCCGAGGATGACGCCGCCCTGTGCCGCCTCCTCCCACACCGCCCGGTTGTTGTCCATGACGAGGTCGTACTTCTGCTGCTGGGTGGCCACGACGTCGCGGCCCTCGAACCCGCCGTAGGCGCCGCCCATCGCCGAGTACACCGTCGCCAGCACCGCGTTGCTCCTCAGCACGGCGTCGGGTCCGGCCTCGAGGTCCTCGGAGCTGAAGGCCTGGGGGTGGAACGGCAGGCCCAGCTGCTCCGCGACCCGGCGGCCCACGGTGGTGGCGCCAGCACCGTAGTGCTCGAAGATCGTGATCACGGGCCTGTCGGCCGTCCCGCGGTCGCCGGCGCGGTCCTGACCTGCTCCGGGTGTGGCGTCAGACATGCCGACCTCCTCGTCGAGCTCCTCGTCGAGCCCGATGTCCTGAGGCTAGTCCGCTCGGGCTCCCGTGCCCAGGTTCCGGTGGCTCGTGAGGCAGGGACCTCGCCGGCTCGACCCGGCCCGGGCGGGCGGCGCTCGTCCTCGCGACCGCCGGGACCGCGCACTGGGCCTCGCGCCGGGCGCGCGCGAGGAGTTTGATCGACGTGGGCGTCGTCGCCGGCGTCGCCCCGGACCACAAGGAGATGACCATGCCGAGTGACACCGCCGCCACCGCCTCGGACCGACCCTGGACGGACACGTCGTCGCCCCCCGGGGACCGGGCGCGGGCGCTCGTCGCCGCCATGACGCTGGAGCAGAAGATCGCCCAGCTGCACGGGGCGATGGAGACCATCGACATCTACGCGCTGACCGCGCAGGCGGTCGAGAGCGGTGCGGACATGGACCAGCTGGCCGCCCAGATCCGCATCGAGCGGCACGTCACCGGCATCGAGGAGCTCGGCATCCCGCGCTTCCGGATCACCAACGGACCGGTCGGGGTGGGGATGGGCGACGGCACGCCGAGCCCGCCGGCCACCGCGCTGCCGATGACCATCGGTCTCGCGGCCGGCTTCGACCCCGACCTGGCGCACCGGTACGGCACCGTGATCGGGGAGGAGGCGGCCACGCTGGGCCAGCACGTCCTCGAGGGGCCCGGGGTGTGCCTCCACCGGCTCCCGACGGCGGGGCGGAACTTCGAGTACTTCTCCGAGGACCCGTACCTCAGCGGCGTCATGGGGGTGGCGGTCACCCGGGCCATCCAGGACCACGGCGTCATCGCCATGGGCAAGCACTACGCCGTCAACGACCAGGAGTACGAGCGCTTCCGGACCGACGTCGAGGTCGACGAGCGGACCCTGCGCGAGCTGTACCTGCTGCCCTTCGAGATGCTCGTCAAGGATGCCGGCATCGCGGCGATCATGAGCGCGTACAACCGGGTCCGGGGCACGTACGCCACCGAGAACCGGTACCTCCTGCACACGGTCCTGCGGGAGGAGTGGGGCTTCGAGGGGTACGTGCAGTCCGACTTCTGGTCGTGCCGGTCCGCGGCGCCGTCGATCAACGCGGGCATGGACCACGAGATGCCCGACGCCAAGTGGCTCAACGAGGCCAACGTCAAGGCAGCCCTGCACGACACGAGCCTGGAGATCGAGACGGTCGACCGGGCCCTGGTGCGCCGGTACACCCAGATGTTCCGGCTCGGGCAGTTCGAGCGGCCCTACGCGCCCGGCGAGATCGACGCACGGCGCAACGGCGAGGTCTCCCGGCGCATCGGCGAACAGATCGCCGTGCTGCTGAAGAACGAGAACCAGGTGCTGCCGCTGGATCCCGGGGTGGGCAGCATCGTCGTCATCGGGCAGGCCACCTACGTCGACGAGGCCTGCCTCGGCGGCGGCGGCAGCTCGAAGGTCGACCCGCTCTACACCGTGCGGCCGGTGGACGGGCTGCGGGAGGTCCTCGACGGGCTCGGCTCCACCGCCGCGCTGAGCAAGGTCACCGTCGCCGACGACCTGTCCAACCTCGAGGAGGCCAGGACCGCGGCCGCCGCTGCCGACGTCGTCGTCATCATGGCGGGGCTGGTCGCCACCGAGGGCGCGGACCAGGACGACGCGAACATGCTCAACGACCAGAACCGCCTCATCGCCGAGGTGGGACCGGTCAACCCGCGCACCGTGGTGGTGCTCAAGGACGGCAACCCCGTCCTGATGCCCTGGATCGACGCCGTCCCCGCCGTCCTCGAGGTGTGGAACCAGGGCTCGGAGGACGGGCACGTGGTCGCCGACCTCCTCCTCGGCGTCGTCAACCCCTCCGGGAAGCTGCCCACGACCTACCCGCGCGACTGGGCGGACACCCCGTTCGCCGGGCACCCCGAGCGGTACCCCGGCACGGACGAGAGCGCCGGCTACCCGGTCATCCGGTACACCGAGGGGCTGCGGATGGGCTACCGCTGGTACCAGTCGGAGGGCGTCACGCCGCTCTTCCCGTTCGGGCACGGGCTGTCGTACACGACGTTCGAGCTCTCGGACCTGGCCGTGAGCCCCACCACGGACGACGGGACGTCGCCGCTCACGGTCGAGGTGACGGTGACCAACACCGGGGACGTGGCCGGCGCCGAGGTGGCCCAGGTCTACCTCGGCCTGCCGGCGGCGGCCGAAGAGCCACCGAGGCGGCTCGTCGGGTTCGCGAAGGTGCGGCTCGAGCCCGGGGCGTCGGAGCGGGTGCGGGTCGTCGTCGACTCCGGGGCGACGCACCACCCGCTGTCGGTGTGGGACGCGTGCACGCACGGCTTCGTCGTCCTGCCGGGGGAGTACACCGTCCACGTGGGCACCTCCAGCGCCGACACGCCCCTGACGGCGACCGTGACGATCGGCTGAGCCGGGCGCGGCGGCCCCGCGACGAGCTCGCTGGCCGGCCTGCCCGACCCAACCCGGTGCTCGGCATCCCGGGCGAGTCTGCTGATCTGGTCGTCCGCAGCGACCAGGTGAGCAGACTGGTCGGCCGGGTCTTGTCGCGCCCGGCCTGCCCGACAACGCACCGGCAGGTCGGCAGCGGCGGGACGACCCGTTGTGGCCGCGGGTCGAGGGTGCCACCGTGGGGTGATGATCCGGCTCCTGGCCATCCTCGGCGGGCTGTCCGGTGCGATGGACCTGGGGTCCGGCTCCCCGCTGGACGAGTCGCTCACCCGGTCCGTGGTGGCGGTCCGGCTGGCGCGCGCCCTCGGCTGCCCCGAGGAGGACGCACGGGTGGTCCTCTATGCCTCCCTCCTCGAGCACCTCGGCTGCACCGCCGCCTCCTACGAGGCGGCCGGGCTCTTCGGGGACGACATCTCCCTCGTCCGGTACAGCTTCCTCGCCGACGTCGAGCGGCCCGGCGACGTCCTGCGCACCTTCGTCCCCGGGGTGAGCGCCGCGTCCGGGCGCAGGCGCGCGCAGACCCTCCTCACCGCCGTCCGCAGCGCCCGGGACGAGGCGCCGCCCACCGCCACGTGCGAGGTGGCGCGCGACGCCGCGGTCGGGCTGGGGCTCGGCGACGCCGTCGCGCAGACGCTCGCGCACGTCACCGCGATGTGGAACGGCAAGGGGCAGCCCCACGTGGCGGGGGAGCAGATCCCGGTCACCACCCGGATCATGCACGTCGCCGGCACCGCCGTCCTCCTCGCCCTCCACGCCGGACCGGCGACGGCGCTCGCCGAGCTGCGGCGACGCGCCGGCACCCACCTGGACCCGGACGTCGTCGCCGGGTTCGACGTCGGCCTGCTCGAGGGGCTCGTCGACCTGCCTGAGCGTCCCCCGGCCCCGGCCGCAGCCACGCCCGGAGGGCTCACGGACGCCCAGCCCCTGTCCGCTCCCGCCACGCTCGACCCCCTCGAGGCGGCCCTCGCCGTCGAGCCCGACCCTGCGCTTCTCGTCGACGAGGGCGGACTGGCGGACGTCGCCCGCACCTTCGGCCACCTCGTGGACCTCAAGAGCCCGTGGCTGCACGGACACTCGGCGGGCGTGGCGGACCTCGCGGGCGACGCCGCCGAGATTCTCGGTCTGCCCGATGCCGCCCGCGTGCGGATCGCCGGGCACCTCCACGACCTCGGCCGGATCGGCGTCTCGAGCCGGATCTGGACCAAGCCCGGACCGCTCACGGCCGCCGAGCGCGACCAGGCCCGCCTCCACCCGTACTACACCGAACGGATCCTCTCGCGCTCACCGGCACTGGCCGACCTCGCCCACGTCGCGGCCCAGCACCACGAGCGGTGCGACGGGACCGGCTACCACCGTGGCCTGCGCGCGGCGGACCTGTCGATGCCCGCACGCGTGCTCGCCGCGGCGGACCTCTACCGCTCGAGCGTGGAGGACCGGCCCCACCGGGCCGCCCTGACGGCCGACGCCGCCGCCGGGCGCCTGCGGTCCGAGGCGAGGACGGGCCACCTCGACCCCGACGCCGCCGCGGCGGTCCTGCGCGCCGCCGGGCACGAGCGGCCGAGCCGACCGGCCGGGGTGGGCGGACTGACCGACCGTCAGGTCCAGGTGCTGCGCCTGCTCACCCGAGGGCTGACCAACCGGGAGATCGGTGACCGGCTCGGCGTCTCCCCGCGCACGGCCGAGCACCACGTCCAGGACATCTACGTCCGCATCGGCGTGAGCACCCGCCCCGCCGCCGCCCTGTTCGCGATGGAGCACGGGCTGCTCGAAACCCGGTAGGTCTACCCATGTGCGGGGCGCCGCGCCGGACGACAGTGCCGGCATGACCACCACCGGCACCCTTCCCACCGACTCGCGTGAGCGGCTGTTCACCCGGCCCTTCGTCATGCTGGGCCTGGCCGAGCTCGCCTACTTCACCGCCGACGGCGTCGCGATCTACGCCCTGCCTCTGTACGTGACGGGTCCGCTCGGCTCGAGCACCGCCGCCGCGGGGCTCGCGTTCGGCGCCTTCGCGGTGGTCGCCCTCGTGGCACGGCCCTTCGCCGGCCGGGTGGCCGACACGAGGGGACGCCGCCCCTCACTCGTCGCGGGCGCGCTGCTGTGCGCGGTGTGCATGGCGCTGACGCCGCTCGCGGGCGGGCTCGCCGGCGTCGTCGCGCTCCGGCTCGTCCTGGGACTGGCGGAAGCGGCGTTCTTCGTGGCGGCGGTGGCCGCGCTCATGGACCTCGCCCCGCCCAGCCGGATCGGGGAGGCGATGAGCTACAACTCGCTCGGGCTCTACCTCGGCCTCACCGCGGGCCCGCCGCTGGGCGAGCTGCTCGTCCGCGCCGCCGGCTTCACCACCGCGTGGCTCGCCGCCGCGACATTCGCGGCCGCGGCGGCCGCCCTGGCGGCAGGGATCGGCGAGACGCGACCGACCATGCCGGACGGACCAGGGGGTGCGGGCGAGCCGGGCGTGGCCAGGGACCGGCACCTCGTCCACCGCCCCTCGGTGCCGGTCGGGCTGGTGTTCCTCGCCTCCATGGTGGCGATGGGCGGGTTCCTCGCCTTCGCCGCCCTCCACGCCGAGTCGGTCGGCATGGCGAACGCGAGCGTGCCGCTGGCCACCTACGGGATCGTCGTCGTCACCTGCCGGATCGTCTTCGCCACGGTGCCCGACCGGTTCCCGCCGCTGCGGCTCGCCACCGCCGCCGTCGCGACGATGGCCGCCGGGCTCGGGCTCGTGGCGCTCTGGCCGACGCCGCTCGGGGCGGTCGCCGGGGCGGCCGTCATGGGCCTGGGCATCACGTTCAGCACCCCGGCCCTGTTCGCCGCGATCTTCGCGCTCGCGGGCCCGGACGAGCGTGGCGCGGCGTCCGGGACGGCGAGCGCCGCCATCGACCTCGGGATCGGCCTCGGACCGATGCTGCTCGGTGTCGTGGCCGAGTCGGCCGGGACCCCGTGGGCGTTCGGAGTCGCGGCCGGCGTCGCCCTCGCCGGCGCGGTGTGGGCGCTGGCGTTGACGCAGCGGGAGCGGGTGGCCGCGTGACGCCCTTGCGGGCAGGCAGAGCGCCGACCAACCTCCTCGTCTGGTCGTTCGCAGCGACCAGACGAGCAGACTCGCGCGGCGGGCATCATGTGCGACTCGGCGGCCGGGTCCGCGGACCGAACTCCCAGTCGAGGGCCTCCTTCTCGTACCGGGTCCCGGCGACCGGGTCGACGCCGCTGAGCACGCGCATGCGCTCGTTCGCGTCCCGGCGGGCGCCGCGCGGCCCGACGGCAGCGGGGGAGAGGGCCCAGCCGTACCGCGCGGACTCCATCCCGGAGACCAGGGCCTTGAGGGGACTCTTCTCGACGAAGCTCAGCTGCGTCCAGGCCACCTTCGCCCGCTCGAGCGGCAGCGTGACGGCGACGTCGGGGCCGTCCCGGCGGATCACGAAGGCCACCCGGTGCACGGTTCGGCCGCGGGCCGGTGCGGGGTGGGGCTCGGCTGATGGCGCTGCGGGCGGCGCCGGCACGGTCGACGCGTTGATCCGCGCGACGTGCAGCCAGTGGAACCTCGCGACCGGCCGCGATTCGCGGCCGAGCACCACGACACCGTCGCGCTCGAGCACGACCGTGACGGTCCGCGCGAGGCCGCCGTTCCGGTCTCGGGCGAAGGCGTCCGGCCGGAGGTCGCGCAGGGCGGACACCAGGGCTGCGTCGCGCCGTCCCTGCAGCACGGTGGATGGGCTGAACGCCACGGCCGCGCGGAAGAACTCCTCCTCGCGGTCATCGAGCAGGGCCGTCCACGCCAGCACCGCGACGGCGCCCACGAGCCCGGCGAGGAGGACCTGGCCGAGCGATACCGGGTGCGCCGTCGTCCACGCCGGCGTCGAGGAGAGCACCATCGCGGCGACTGCGGCGGCTGCTGCGAGCGGGGCGCGACGCTCGCGGACCCGCACGGTCCAGCTCCGGCGGGTGAGGCGCTGCTGGAAAGCGTGGCCGACGGTGCGTGGGTCGCCGTCGGCCGGGGCGACGACGAACGCCCTGCGCACCTCGTCCTCCGGCCCGGCTCCTGCCCGCGGCCGCCGTCGGACAGCCCCGGGCCCCTCCCACGACGGGTACGGCGCACTCAGCTCCGGGAGGCGGTTGTGCAGGGTCGCCAGCTCCGCGCGCAACCGCTCCTCGTCGACGTCGGTGGGCGAGATACCGAGGCCGTCCAGCCGGCCGTGCCGCATGGCGGACACCAGCGCGTCGGGGGCGGGCCGCCACCTGAGGAGGTGGCGCGCGAACGGCACGGTCATGAAGTGGCAGGCGTCGAGGGCGTCGGCGTAGGCGTCCATCCCGGAGTAGCCCATCGACGCGGTGATGTGGGCGGAGGTCCTGCTCAGCTGGACGGTCGCGAACGACGCGGCGACGTCGAGCAGCAGGAACACCGCCGGCGCACCGTACTCGGCGAACCCGGTCGCCGCGAGGCTGTCCTTCGGCGGCAGCCCGAGGGCGTCCTTCACCCCGGCGACGGCCCGGCCGAACATCGTCGTGCCGTGCGCGAGCAGGACCTCACGGCACACGAGGGTGTCCAGCAGACGGGCCGTGAGCTCCGGGACCGAGGTGCTCGGGTGGTACCGGGACGCGGGGATCGAGGCGGCGTAGCGCCGGCCCAGGAACGCGGCGAGGCCCGGCGACTCGCCCGTGCGAGGCCGGGTGATCATGCTGTCCGGCCGGTCGAGCTCACGCTCGAGCTCGGTCAGGGTGCGGAGGTCGAGCGCGTCGAGGAGGGCGAGAGCGTGCTGCAGATCCTGCGGATCGTGCCCGACGGCGCCGGCCCGGGCTGCCGCGTCGGCCCGGGCTGCGGCGGCGAGCCGTTCCAGCCGCACGGCGCGGTCCACGTGCTCGGCGTCCGCCTCGTGCCCGGTGTCCGCCCCATGTCCGGTGTCGTCGTGTCCGGCGTCCGCCGCCTGCTCGTCCGTCACTGCGTCCCCCTGTGCCGACGGCGCCGGCTCCGACGGCGAACGTTACTGACCGCAACCAGGACGGGTGAGCGACCACGCAGCCGCGATGTGCTCTCCGCCCCGTGCCCGGTGTGCCACCCTGTGCGGCAACCACCTGCGAAGGAGCACCCATGGCCCTGCTTGCCGACCTCGTCGCCGCCCTGCGGTCCGGCTCGGTGGAGGTCGTCGACCTCACCGCACCGCTGGCCGCCGAGACGCCGATCCTCGAGCTGCCCGAGCAGTTCGGGCAGACCGCGTCGTTCCGCCTCGAGGAGATCTCGCGCTACGACGACCGCGGGCCCGCGTGGTACTGGAACAACTTCCGCACCGGGGAGCACACCGGCACGCACTTCGACGCCCCGGTCCACTGGGTCACCGGGAAGGACGGGGCCGACGTCGCCACCGTCCCGGCCGGGCAGCTCGTGGCGCCCGCCGTCGTCCTCGACGTCACCGACCAGGTCACGCAGGACCCGGACTTCGTCATCACCCGCGAGCACGTCGAGGCCTTCGCCGCCGAGCACGGCCCCCTGCCCGACGGCGGCTGGCTCCTGTGCCGCACCGGGTGGTCGGCGCGGACCACGCAGCACGACATGATCAACAAGGACGACGACGGCCCGCACAGCCCGGGGATGTCCGCCGACTGCGCCCGCTGGATCGCGGAGGAGACCCCGCTGATCGGCCTCGGCGTGGAGACCGTGGGCACCGACGCGGGCGCGGCGGCAGGGTTCGAGCCGCCGTTCCCGTGCCACTCGTACCTCCTCGGCAACGGCAAGTACGGCCTCGCCCAGCTGACGAACCTCGACCGGCTGCCGGCCACCGGCGCAGTGCTGGTCACCTCGCCGCTGAAGATCGTCGGCGGGTCCGGCTCGCCCGCCCGGGTGCTGGCCCTCGTCGAGCGCTGACGTGCGGGTCGCCGAGGTGGTCGGCCGGGCGCTGGTGCACTCGGGCGTCGACCACGTCTTCGGGGTGGTGGGTTCGGGGAACTTCCGGGCGACCAACGCGATGGTCGACGCCGGCGCGCGGTTCGTCGCCGCCCGGCACGAGGGTGGCGCGGCCACCATGGCCGACGCCTACGCCCGCACCGCGGGGAGGGTCGCCGCCGTGTCCGTGCACCAGGGGTGCGGCCTGACGAACGCCATGACCGGGATCGCCGAGGCGGCGAAGTCGCGCACCCCGCTCGTCGTCCTCGCGGCCGAGGCGACCGCGCCGACGTCGAACTTCCACGTCGACCAGGACGCCCTCGCGCGTGCGGTCGGGGCGGTGCCGATGCGCGTCGGGGCCGCCACCGCGGCTGCCGACGCCGTCGGCGCCGTCGCCACCGCCCTGCACGACCGGCGCACGGTGCTGCTCAACCTCCCGCTCGACGTCGCGGACCTCGAGGTGGGCGACGTCGAGATCCCGCCGCTCCCCGCCCCGCCGGACCCACCTGCACCGTCCGTGACGGACCTCGAGCGGCTCGCCGCGGCGCTCCGGGCAGCCGAGCGCCCGGTTTTCGTGGCGGGCCGGGGCGCTCGCTCCGTCGCGGCGCGGGACGCGCTGGCGGCGCTGGGCGAGAGGTGCGGTGCGCTGCTGGCGACCTCCGCCGTCGCCAAGGGGCTCTTCCGGGGCGAGGACTGGGACCTCGACGTCTCCGGCGGGTTCTCCTCGCCGGTGGTCGCGGAGCTGGTGGCGAGCGCCGACCTCGTCGTCGGGTGGGGGTGCGCGCTGAACATGTGGACGATGCGCCACGGCCGGCTCATCGCCGCCGACGCCACCGTGGTCCAGGTGGACGACACCCCCGAGGCGCTCGGTGTCCACCGCGCGCTCGACCTCGGGGTGGTCGGGGACGTGGCCGTGACGGCGGCCGCTGCGCTCGCCCTGCTCGGCGGTGCGGCGGACATCGGGCCGACGGACACCGGGGCGACGGCCGCCCCGACTGTCATGGGGCACGACACGGCGGGGTACCGCACGGCCGACGTGCACGACCGGCTCGCCGCCGGGCGGCGGTGGCGGGACGTCCCGTTCGAGGACCGCTCCACCGGCGACCGGATCGACCCCCGCACGCTGACCATCGCCCTCGACGACCTCCTGCCCGCCGAGCGCGTCGTCGCCGTCGACTCCGGGAACTTCATGGGCTACCCGTCGATGTTCCTCCGTGTCCCCGACGAGCGCGGGTTCTGCTTCACGCAGGCCTTCCAGTCCATCGGGCTGGGACTGGCGAGCGCCATCGGCGCGGCCCTCGCCGAGCCGGACCGGCTGCCGGTCGCCGCGCTCGGCGACGGCGGGGCACTCATGGGGGCCGCGGAGCTGGACACCGTGCGCAGGCTCGGCCTCCCGATGGTGGTGGTGGTCTACAACGACGACGCCTACGGCGCCGAGGTGCACCACTTCGCCGGAGAGCCCCTGGGCTCGGTGAGGTTCCCGCCCACTGACGTCGCCGCCGTCGGCGCCGGTTACGGGTTCGACGCCGTGACGGTGCGCGGGCCGGCCGACCTCGGTGCCGTGGCCGCGTGGGTGGCCGGTCCGCGGGACCGGCCGCTGCTCGTCGACGCCAAGGTGGTGGCCGACGAGCCGGCGTGGTGGCTGGCGGAGGCGTTCGGGCACTGAGGCGGGGCGTACGACCTGTTCCCGACACGGGCTGCGGGGCGCGAGGGCCGTGTGGCGTGTGTCAGCCTGAGGACGTGAGCGTGGCACCCCCCGCCCGGCCGCTGGTTCTCGCCTACCCGTTCCGCGGACGGTGGCGCACCGAGAACAGCCCGGCACGCCGGATCCCCAGCCACGGCACGGCGCTGTACGGGACGTCGCACGCGATCGACTTCGTCGCGGTCGATGCACGCGGCCGGTCCGGCCCGATCACGTGGCGCACCCTGGTCGCGACCGAACCGCCCGAGACCTACGTCGGGTTCGGCCTGCCGGTCACCGCGCCGGTCTCCGGCACCGTGGTGGAGGCCGTGGACACGATGCCCGACCACGACGGACGCCGGTCGCAGCCCGCGCTCATCCGGTACGCGCTCGGTCAGCCGGCACGCGCCCGGGCGGGGGTGGACTCGCTCGCCGGCAACCGCGTGGTCATCGCGGTCGGGCCCGAGGGTCCGTACGTGGTCCTCGCACACCTGCGCCGGGGAACGGTCCGGGTGCGCCCGGGACAGCGGGTCGAGGTGGGGGAGCTGCTGGGCGAGTGCGGGAGCTCCGGCAACAGCACCGAGCCGCACGTGCACGTCCAGGTGTCCGACACGACCGACTGGCCCCGAGCCCGCGGCGTCCCGCTGGCGTTCCTGGGCTCGGACGGCAGCGCACGGATTCCCGCCGAGCGCGAGGTCGTGGTGATCTGAGGGGCGGCGCCCAGGCTCACCGGGCGCTGGTACTCCCCGAGGTAGGTGTGGTGTTTCTCGACTGTTCGCTACGCGAGCATCGGGCGTCGGTTCGGCGACAGGATGTCCGGCCGGCGAACACAGACGCAGAACACCGCCCGCGCCAGCCCGCCACGTGGGCGCATCAGAGCGCACCGCCGGGAGGAGCGCGGGAAGGACCCCGCCGTCCCGGCCATCGACATCCGGGCCCGCACCGGCCATCGTGGACACCTGGCCGCATCCGACCGCACCACGAAGGAGCGACATGGCCGAGACGAACGCGCACGCCGCACCGATCATCCTGGTCCCGGGCTTCTGGCTCGGGGCATGGGCCTGGGACGAGGTGGCCGAGCTTCTGCGGGCCGAGGGGCACGACGTCACCGCCCTCACCCTCCCCGGCCTCGAGTCGGCGGACGCGGACCGATCAGCCGTCACCTTCGCCGACCACGTGGACGCGATCTGCGCGGCGGTCGAGGCGAAGGACGCCCCGGTCGTCCTGGCGGTCCACAGCGCCGCCGGCTTCTCCGGCTACGCCGCCAGCGACCGCGTCCCGGGACGGATCGCGGCCATGGTCTACGTGGACACTGCACCCGGCAAGGGCGCCCTCGACCCCGATTTCGACGGCGTGGAGAAGCCGATGGTCTGGTCGGAGATCGAGGAGGAGGAGAACCTCGACGGACTCACGGAGGAGCAGAAGGAGACCTTCCGCCGGCGCGCGGTGCCCGAGCCGGGGAACCTCATCCGCGAGTCCGCGGACCTGACGAACGACGCCCGTCGGGACATCCCCAGCACGTTCATCTGCACCGGCTTCACCGCCGAGCTCTACCAGACCTCCGCCGTCGAGCATCCTGAGTGGGCGTTCGTCGCGGGCATCCCGGAGCTGCGCGAGACGACCTGGATCGACCTGCCGACCAGCCACTGGCCGATGTGGTCGCGGCCGCGGGAGCTGGCGGAGACCCTCGGCGAGGTCGCTACCCGCGCAGGCGCGCACTGAGGTCCGCGCCGCCTCCCGCACGGGCGCGCACCGAGGTCCGCGCCGCCTCCCTGGGACGAGCCGGCCGACCGGGCACGAACCGGACCCACCGCGACGCCTCCCAGCTCTGTACAGGCCGCGCCGGCGGTGGTTCCGTTGTCCCATGGTCCCGACCGTGGACGCCGACTACCTCGTGGTGGGGGCGGGGGCCAGCGGCATGGCGTTCACCGACGCGCTGACCGACCACGCGGACGTACGGGTCGCCGTCGTCGACCGGCGCCACGACGTCGGCGGGCACTGGCTCGACGCCTACCCCTTCGTCCGCCTCCACCAGGCCTCGGCGTTCTACGGCGTCGCCTCGACACTGCTCGGTGACGGGCAGGTCCAGGACCACGGGCCGGAGACCGGCCTGCAGGAGCGCGCCACCGTCTCGGAGATCTGCGCGTACTACGGGCGGGTGCGCGAGGCGATGGTGACCACGGGCGACGTCGAGGTGCTCGTGGGCTGCGAGTACCTCGGCGACGGGCAGATCGTCTCTCACGTGTCCGGCAAGCGGTTCGAGGTGCGGCCGGGGTGCCGGGTCGTCGACGCGCGCTACCTCGCGCCGGACATCCCCGCGGACACCCCGCCACCGTTCGAGGTGGCCGGCGGTGCGCAGGTGCGGCCGGTCAACGACCTGGCCCGGCTCTCCGAGGCGCCGGGGCAGTTCGTCGTCGTCGGGTCCGGCAAGACCGCGACCGACGCCTGCGTGTGGCTGCTCGCCCGCGGGGTCGACCCCGACGCGATCTGCTGGGTGCGCCCGCGCGACCCGTGGATGCTCAACCGGGCCGTGATCCAGCCCGACCCGGCGGTCTTCACCGGCATGGTGGCCGACGTCATGGTCGCGGCCGCGGCGGCCACCTCCCTCGAGGACCTCTTCCTCCGCCTGGAGGACGCCGGCGTGATGCTGCGGATCGACCGGACGGTGACACCGACGATGGCGAAGACCCCGACCTTGGCCACCTGGGAGCTCGAGCAGCTGCGCACCATCGACAACGTCGTGCGGCTGGGGCACGTCCGGCGCGTCGAGACGGGCCGGGTCGTCCTCGACGGCGGGACCGTGACGACGGCGAAGGACGCGCTGGTCGTGCACTGCGCCGCATCGGGGCTGAAGTACCCGCCGCTCGTGCCGATCTGGGGACCGGCGGCGATCACCCTGCAGCCCATCCGGGTGGGCTTCCCCTGCTTCGGGGCGGCCCTGGCCGGGTACGTCGAGGCCACGCGGACCGACGACGCCGAGAAGAACCGGCTGTGCCCGCCGACGCCGTACGCGAACACGCTCACCGAGTGGGCGGCCATGAACGTTCTGGGGAGGCGGTCCTCCCTGGCGTTCGGCGCCGAGCCGGACATCAAGGCGTGGGCGAACAGCACCTCCCTGAACCCGGCCCGCGTCCCGCCCGGGTACCCCGGCTCAGCCGCGCTCGACGACGCGCACGAACAGCTGCGGACCTACGGTGCGCTCGGCGTGGCACGGCTCGAGCAGCTGGGCGGGCTCGCGGCTGCGGCGTGAGGCCCTCGTCAGGAGGATCCGTCCGGTCGCCCCTCGCTCGTCCGGGACCGTGTCAGCCGGTGGTGTCGTAGGTCGTCACCCCCAGGTTCGACCAGGCCGTCAGGAGCTGCCTGTCACCTGACGCGGCGACCACGTCGGCGTCGTTGACCAGCCAGGCCGCGGCGCAGTGGACGGCGTCGTAGCCACGAAGAGCGTGATCACCCGCATGTCTCGACGCCGCGCGCATGAGGTCGCCGTCAAGCTCGAGCACCTCGACCGCCTGCCACAGCTCCTCGAGCACCGACCGGCAGCGGTCGAGCCGGCCCGGGCCGAGCCGACCGATCCGCTGGGCGAGTGCGAGCGCCGCGCTCGTCTCGACGTAGAGCAGCCGAGTGCTGACCAGCGTGTCCGCGTCGTCCCAGAACCGGCGGCAGGCTGTGCTCGTCGGCTCCTCGACCAGCAGTGGCACGAACGCCGAGGTGTCCAGGTAACCGATCATCAACGACGTTGCTCGGCGATGAGATCGCTCACGGGCCCCGTGGTCGTGACCGGGTCGGGCGCGGGCTGCTTGACGCGGGGGGCCGGCTGGACGCGGCCCTCGCGGCGCAGCTGCTCCAGGCGGGTCGGTCGGGCGACCGGAACGATCCGGGCCACGGGGCGACCGTGCTCGGTGACCGTCACCGTCCTGCCCGCCTTGACCTCCGCGAGGTATCGGCTGAGTGCGTCGCGCAGCTGGCGTACTCCTACATCCATGGGTCCACTCCTTGTGGCGCCAATGATGATCATGAGTATAGCCACCTTCCCTGCAGTCCCGTCCTGTCACTGTCATGCGCCCCGATCGTCGTCGGCGTAGCCGGGCGACGCGGTTCGCCTGGGGACGGCCGGTCAGGGTGAGGACATGCTGTGGATCGCCGGCCGCCGGTCCGCTCCTGCCACCTAGCGTCGTGCTCGAGGAAGGGAGCGGGCATGGCAGGTGTGGGAGACCCGGCCGTCGGGGCGTGGCTGGACCAGCAGGAGCAGCTCGTGGCCCAGCACGTACGCGAGCACGGCGTGCACCTGGAGTACGTCTTCGGCGACCCGGGACGAGAGCGCCCGCCGTTCTGCTACACCGTGGGCCTGTTCGGGATCGGGCACCCCGAGCTGCTCGTGCTGGGGCTGAACATGGACAACGCCGCAGGGGTGCTCAACCACCTCGCGGGCCAGGTCTACGACGGACGGCAGCTCATGCACGGCGAGGTCGTCGGCTTCGAGCAGTGGCCGCACCGGCTCTTCGTGGAGGAGTCGCCGAACCCGGGCGAGATCGTCTACGCGGCCAACGTCCACTACCGGCGGCCGGCGGAGCACTCCGTGCCGGTGTTCCAGCTGACCGTTGACGACCGGTCGGGACGGTTCCCGTGGGATCCAGGCTACGACGTCCCCGCCTGGCGTCAGCCGCGGCCGGGGGAGTTCCGGGCCTGACCGAGCACCGCGGATCCCGGCGCGCCCGCGCGCCGCGGCGGCACGCGGGCTGCCGCGGGGGCGGCCCGGACCGCTAGCGTGGACAGATGCTCGGCCTCGTGACCGTGCTTCAGGCGGGAGCCCCGCGATGACGTCCGTCGCGCCCGTGATCGTCGTCGTCGACGCGAACGACGACGACCGCGGGCGCACCTGCGCGGCGCTGAACCGCCGGTTCGGCCCCGACTACACGGTGCTCCCCGCCGCGTCGGCCGAGGCGGGGCTCGACACCCTGCGGTCCCTCGCGCGCGACGGCGCCGAGGTGGCGATGGTCCTCGCGGACCTCCACCTCGGCGGCGTGACGCTCCTCGAGGCGGCGCACGCCCTGCATCCCGGGGCGGGCCGGGTCCTGCTGTTCGCGATGGACCGCCACCACACCCACATCCCGTTCGGCGAGCTGGAGACGCTGCAGCGGGCGGTGGCGCTCGGGCAGATCGACTTCCAGCTCGCCAAGGGGTGGGTGGACCCGGAGGAGTGGTTCTACCCCCAGGTGCAGGAGTGGCTGAGCGCCTGGACCAAGGCCCACCGCCCTCACTTCGTCATCTACCGCCTCGTCGGGGAGCAGTGGACCCGCCGCACCCACCAGCTCCTCGACCTGCTGACCCGCAACGGCGTCCCGTTCGACTTCCACCCGGCCGACTCGCCCGAGGGTCTTCGGCTCATGGCCGAGCACGGCCTCGGCGAGGGCGACCTCCCCGCCGCCGTCCACGTCAACGGCACCGTGCTGCGCGACCCGACCTTCGCCGACGTCGCCGCCTCCCACGGGATCACCACCGAGGCCGGCGGTGCGGTGCACGACCTCGCCGTCGTCGGCGCCGGCCCGGCCGGGCTCGCCGCCGCGGTGTACGGGGCCTCCGAGGGGCTGCGGACGGTCGTGATCGAGCCCGAGGCGATCGGCGGCCAGGCCGGGACGAGCTCGCTCATCCGCAACTACCTCGGGTTCCCGCGTGGCATCGGCGGCGGACCGCTCGCGCACCGGGCGTGGGAGCAGGCCCTGCTGTTCGGGGCACAGTTCGTCTTCACCCGCCGGGCCGTCGGGCTCGCGGCCGACGGGGACGAGCGGGTCCTCACCCTCGACGGCGGCGGCCAGGTCCGGGCGCGCGCCGTCATCCTCGCCTCCGGGGTGACCTACCGGCGCCTGGGCGGCACCGATCTCGAGCGTCTCGTCGGGGCCGGGGTGTACTACGGCGCGGCCGGCGTCGAGGCCCCGGCGATCGCCGGGGAGGACGTCCACGTCGTCGGAGGCGCGAACTCCGCCGGCCAGGCCGCCCTGCACCTGGCGAGGTTCGCCCGGCACGTGACGATGCTCGTGCGGGGGGAGTCCCTGGCGGCGAGCATGTCGGACTACCTCGTCCGGCAGATCGAGGCGACCGCGAACATCACGGTGCGGGCCGGGACGAGGGTGGTCGGGGGCGGGGGAGCGGAGCGCCTCGAGAGCGTCGTCCTGGCGGGACCCGACGGCGACCGGCAGGCGGTGCCGACCGCGGCGCTCTTCGTGCTCATCGGTGCGGCGCCGCACACGGACTGGCTCGCGGGCACGGTCGAGCTGGACGAGCAGGGCTACGTGCTCACCGGTCGCGACCTCGGCCGGGGCGACTTCGAGACGAGCATGTCCGGCGTCTTCGCCGCGGGGGACCTCCGGCGCGGGTCGGTCAAGCGCGTCGCCGGGGCGGTGGGCGAGGGGTCGGTCGCGGTGGGGGTGGTGCACCGGTACCTCCTGGACCTGTCGGACTGACCCCAGCGGGCTGCGCATTCCTCCGGAGGGCCAGGCGCCGGAGAGCCACGCGATGAGAGCGATACCCAGAGAGCCACGCGCCTGCGTGGGTAACGCACCCGCAGGGCCCGGACGCGACACCTCCCTGCCCGGTGCTCGACGTGGTGTCGTAAGTGTGTTCGAATGGATGTCATGAGATGGGAGTCGCGCCAGCTGAAGGTCGCGGACGAGACGGCGCTCGTGCCGCTCGCCGGTCTGGTCCGCAGCGTCCGCACGCCGGACTTCGACGGCGTGACGTTCCACGAGGTGCTGTGCAAGAGCGCACTCAACCGGGTGCCCGCCGCGTCGCAGGTGCCGTTCTCGTGGACCATCAACCCCACCCGGGGCTGCCTGCACCGGTGCACGTACTGCTTCGCGCGGCGCACCCACGAGTACCTCGACCTCGACGCCGGCAAGGACTTCGACACCCAGATCGTCGTGAAGACGAACGTCGCCGACGTGCTCCGCAAGGAGCTCGCCCGACCGTCGTGGCAGCGCGAGCACGTCGCCCTCGGTACGAACTCCGACCCGTACATGCGGGCTGAGGGCCGCTACCGGCTCATGCCGGGGATCATCACGGCGCTCGCGGAGTCCGGGACGCCGTTCTCCATCCTCACCAAGGGTCCGCTGCTCAAGCGGGACCTGCCGCTGCTGGTCGAGGCAGCGCGGACGGTGCCGGTGTCGGTGGCGGTCTCACTGGCCCTGATCGACCCCGATCTCCAGCAGCGCGTCGAGCCGGGCACACCCACCCCGAAGGCGCGGCTGGACCTCATCCGTGCGGTGACCGACGCCGGGCTCGAGTGCACCGTCCTCGCGATGCCGATCCTGCCGTGGCTCACCGACTCCGACGACCACCTCGACGCGCTGTTCGCCGCGCTGGCCGAGGCCGGGGCCGCCGACGTCACCACCGGTGCCCTGCACCTGCGGCCCGGTGCGCGTGAGTGGTTCCTCGCCTGGCTCGGCCGTGAGTACCCCGAGCTGGTCCCCGGCTACCGGCGCCTCTACGGCTCCGGCTCCTACGCCTCGACGGAGCACCGCACATGGCTCGGTGAACGGGCAGGTCGGGCGCGCCGGAAGCACGGGTTCGACAGGCGGCCGCAACGGCGCTGGACCCGCACCGGCCAGGAGGCGGCGCCGCCACCCGCCGTCGAGCCGGCCCAGCCGGCGCTGTTCTGAGGCGGGCAGGTTCTCGGCGCTGCCGGCCGGTAGGCACGTTCTCGGCGCCACCGGCCGGCTCGCACATCCCCGGCGCTACGGGCGGGCGGTCACGTCCTCGGCCGGTCCGACGTGCTCGGTCGCCCACCGTGCGAGCGGGCGCACCTCCGTCCACATCGCGCGGACACGATCGAGTGCCTCGGTCGTGGCCAGCCAGGTCGGCACCCCCACGTTCCGGATCGCCATGAGCTCCTTGCGCCGCAGCAGCTCGAGCCGCGGGTGATCCGCCGGGTAGCCGCGTGGCCGGGTCTTGAGGGTCGCGCCGATCACCTCGTACCCCTGGCCCTCGAGGGTGGCGACGATCGCCGGCAGCTCGCCGCCGTCGTCGGCATCGACCGCGCGACGGTACCGGTCCGTCTGGGTGGCGGAGTGGGAGCGGAACCCGCCGCCGACGCTGAGACCGTCGGCATCGAGCTGGACGTAGTACCCCAGCCCGCGGGCAGGCCCGGCGATCGCGCCCTGGTGGGTCTTGTACGGCGACTTGTCGGCGCTGAACCGCACGTCCCGGTGCGGGCGAAACACCACAGCGGGGCCGAACTCCGGCTCCAGCGCGGCCATCAGTGCCCGCATGGGATCGCGGACCTCCCGCTCCCAGCGCGCCTTGTGCTCGGCCCAGAACTCGCGCGAGTTGTGCAGCTCGAGCTCGGCGTAGAACTCCGGCCCCCACGGGGTGAACCCGGCGAATTCGCTCATGGACGCCATCATCGCCGAGCATGGGCGGAGACCGGGAGCCCTGCCGTGGAGCCTGTGGATGCACGGGGCCGCGGATGAGTCCTTGGACCCAGGTGGTGTGGCTGGCGTGATGGCAGGCTTGCCGGAAAGTTCAGCATTTGCGCCCTTCGGGCGGATCGGAGAGAGACCATGGGACGACGACTCGTTGCCGCCACCGCGGGTGTGCTCGTGCTGCTCGCCGGCTGCGCCGGCGCCGCCGAGGAGCCCGGCCCTGCCGCGACCGGCGCTGCACCCACCACCGCCGGGGCGACGGAGTCCGACGTCGAGGCACTGCTGACCGAGCACGGCCTGGCGGACCTCGACACGGCGGCGATCGTCGACGAGCTCGACCGGGTGGCGCTGACCGAGCGCTCGACCGACCTCATGGCGTCGGTGCGCGTGGACCAGCTGGTGCTGTCCGACGCCGACCAGGAGGTCGCCGTCGACCTTCCCGACGACCGGTTCTACCTCTCCGTCGCCCCGTACGTGGACCAGACGCACGAGTGCTTCTACCACTCGCTCACCACCTGCAAGGGCGAGCTCGGCGGCAAGGAGGTGCAGGTGAGCATCGTGGACGACGCCACCGGCGACGTCCTCGTGGACGAGACGGTGACCACCTTCGACAACGGGTTCACCGGCTTCTGGCTGCCGCGGGACATCGAGGCGACCCTCACCGTCTCCTACGACGGAAAGACCGCCGAGACCGCCATCGGCACCGGCGAGGAGGACCCGACCTGCCTGACCACGGTGCAGCTCGCCTGAGCTGACCCGGGCCGGGAGGCGCGCGCTCGCGTCGGGGGCGGTTGCCGTCGCGGGGGCGGTTACCGTCGCTGGAGCGGTCGCAGTCGCGAGGCTGTCGCTGTCGGCGAGGCGGTCGCCGTCGGCCGCGCGGGTCAGCTCAGCGGCGCGCGCCGTCGACGTAGAACCAGCGTCCGCCCTCGCGGACGAACCGGCTCACCTCGTGCAGCCGGCCGCGCCCGTCCGCGCCGCGGTGGTGAGCGACGAACTCCACGACGCCTCCGTCGTCGAACGGGCCGCCCGCCGACGTCAGCACGACGTCGAGGCGGCGCCACTCCACGTCGTCGTCCAGCTCGAGGTGGCCCGGACGGGTCGAGCGGTGCCACGTCGCGAGCAGGTAGGAGGCGTCGCCGACGGCGAACGCGCTGTACCGCGAGCGCATGAGCGCCTCCGCGGTCGGCGCGTACGGACCGCCGGAAGCGATCCCGGCGTGGAGCGGCCCGCAGCAGTCCGCGTAGACCAGGCCGGACAGGCACGGACAGCGGGCGTCGTCGGCAGGCTTCGGCATCGGACCATTCTCGCGCGCCGCCACCCCGCGGAGGCCGGGTTGTGGAGCGCGCCGTCGCCGCGGTCGGGCGCCGCGAGGTGCGCCTCGACGGGCGAGGTCGCGGCGCGGCTCGTAACGTCGAGGCGTACCGCACGAGAGAAGGAGAAGAGCATGGCTGAGCTGTCCGGCAAGCGCGTCGCGTTCCTGCTGACCAACGGCTTCGAGGACTCGGAGCTGACCTCGCCCTGGGAGGCCGTGACCTCCGCCGGCGCCGAGGCGGTGCTCGTCTCGCCGGAGTCCGGCACGATCACCGGCAAGACGGGCCACGAGGCGAGCGTCGACCTCGCCGTCGGCAGCGCGAGAGCCGACGACTTCGACGGTCTCGTTCTGCCCGGTGGCGTCGCCAACGGCGACAAGCTCCGCATGGACACCGACGCCGTAGCCCTGGTCCGGGCGTTCTTCGAGCAGCACAAGCCGGTGGGCGTCATCTGCCACGGCGGCTGGATCATGGCCGACGCGGACGTCCTCAACGGCCGTACGGTCACCTCCTACCCGAGCCTCAGGACGGACCTGCGCAACGCGGGCGCGACCTGGGTGGACGAGGAGGTCGTCGTCGACGCCGGTCTGGTGAGCAGCCGGACGCCGAAGGACCTGCCCGCGTTCAACGACAAGCTGGTCGAGGAGCTCGCCGAGGGCGAGCACGAGGGCCAGACCGCCTGAGCGCACGACGCGGGCCGAGGCCGTCGGCCGGCCTGAGGGGTCGGCCGACGCCTCGGTCGGCAGGGGTGCTCACGCGGACGGGGCTCAGAGCTGGCTCGCGGGCACCTTGTTCACGGTGCAGACGAAGTACTTCACGACGCCGTGGTCGACGGCGTCGCCGGCGGTGAGCGCGGCCAGGACCTCGTCGGTGGCGTCCAGCACGCCGTCGTCGTCGAGGTCACCTGAGGTGAGCGCGGCCTCGTACCCGTTCGGGAACCGGACGTCGTGTACCTGCCATCGTCCGCCGTTGTAGTCGCGGTCGCCCGGGGCCGCCGTGGCGACGCTGCGCTGGGCGTCGCCGAAGCTGTAGATGGTGTCCCACGAGTGCTCCGGCGCCCCCGTGCCGGAGAGCTCGGTGGGCGTGGCCACGGTGCGGTAGAGCTCGTGGTCGACGTAGAAGGCGGGGCCGCTCACCCCAGCCTGGGCGGACGACGCGAGGCCCAGCGACCCGAGCGCGACGACGGCGACGCCGGCGGCGGTGCGGATGTGGTTCGACATGGTTTCTCCTCCTTGGTCGCCGGCCGTGGCGGCCGGCCTGTCACCAGTGAAGGACGGGCTGCCGACGGACTCCATGACGCCGGCCTTACCCGGTTCTTACGAGGTGGTGACGCACCGCGCGCGCCCCGGGGCGGCAGGCGCCGGGCACCTAGCATGGGGTGGTGCCACTGATACTCGTGGTCGACGACGACGCCACCGTCGCCGAGGTCGTCGGGGCGTACCTCGTCCGCGCCGGTCTCGAGGTCGAGCGGGCGGCGGACGGCCTGACCGCGGTGGAGATCGCCACGGTTCGACCGCCCGACGTGGCGATTCTCGACCTCATGCTCCCCGGCATCGACGGTCTCGAGGTGTGCCGGCGTCTGCGCCGGGTGCGCGCCGACCTGCCCGTGGTCATGCTCACCGCCCGCGAGGAGGAGGAGGACCGGATCCTCGGCCTCGAGGTCGGCGCGGACGACTACGTCACCAAGCCGTTCAGCCCCCGCGAGCTGGTGCTCCGGGTGCAGTCGCTCCTCCGGCGCGCCACCGCGCCCGCCGCCGCCGAGAGGCCGGGCCCGGCTCTCGGGGCCGGCGGGCGGTTCGACGCAGCCGGACGTCTCGTCGACGGCGACCTCGTGCTCGACCGGGCGGCCCACCGGGCCGAGCTGGCCGGGCGCGAGCTCGTCCTCACCGCGCGAGAGTTCGACCTCCTCGAGTGGTTCCTGCGCCACCCCGGCCGGGCGGTCGGAAGGGACGAGCTCATGGCCGAGGTCTGGCGCTGGGAGTACGGCGACCGCTCGACGGTGACCGTCCACGTGCGCCGGCTGCGGGAGAAGGTGGAGGACGACCCCGCGCGGCCGGGCCGGCTGGTGACCGTCTTCGGGGTCGGGTACCGCTGGGACCCCGAACCGGCTCCCGCGGACGCGAGCGCGTGATGGGCGGCCAGCTCTCGGCCGCGGGCCTGGCCGCGCTCGTCGCCGCGGCGGTCGGGGCCGCCGGCGCGGCCGTCGTCCTGGGCGTGGCCCGGCGATCCGTCGTCGGTGCGGCGGTGGCAGCCCCGCTCGTCGTCGTGCTGTCGCTGGCCGCGGGCGTGTACGCCAGCGCTCGCGCCATGCTCCTCGGTCCCGAGGACTCCCGGACGATCCTCCTGGTGATCTCCGCGGCGCTGCCCGTCGCCGTGCTCACCGGTCTCGTCCTCGCCCGCCGGCTGCACCTCCTCACCCGGGCGAACGCCGACGCCGAGGCGGCACGTGAGCGCGACCGCCGGCTCGAGGAGGGGCGGCGCGACCTCGTCGCCCGGATGTCGCACGACCTGCGTACCCCGCTCGCCGGCATGCGCGCGATGACCGAGGCGCTGCAGGACGGCGTGGCCGAGGACCCGGCCGCGTACCTCGTGCGGCTGCGTGCCGAGGTGCTGCGGGTCAGCGACATGGTGGACGACCTGCTCACCCTCTCGCGGCTGCAGTCCGGGCGCGTGCTGCGCACCGAGTGGGTGCCGCTGGCCGACGTCGTCTCCGACGCCGTCGCCCAGGCCGTCCCCGTGGTCGAGCGCGCCGGCGTGCGGGTCGTCGGACGGGCGCGGTCGTCCGCCGCCGTGCCCATGGACGCCCGCGAGGTGAGCCGGGCGGTGGCCAACCTCCTGGCGAACGCCGTCCGCCACACCCCCGCGGGCGGCACGGTCACGGTGGACGTCCTCGTCGACGGAGACGACGACGGCCGGGCAGACCGCGACGGCAGGGGATGGGCAGGTGCTGGCGACGACGGTGCGCCCGACGACGACGGTGCGCCCGGCGACGACGGTGCGCCCGGCGTCGACGGCACGGCGACCGTGCGCGTGGCGGACGAGTGCGGCGGCATCCCCGCCGACCAGCTCCCGCACCTGTTCGAGGCCGGCTGGCGCGCCACGGGCTCGCGCGGTCCGGCAGAGGGCGGTGGAGCAGGCCTGGGCCTGGCGATCGTCCGTGGGGTCGCCGAGGCACACGGTGGCTCGGCCGCCATCCGCAACGACGGGCCGGGCTGCGTCGCCGAGCTCCGCCTGCCGCTGCACCGCGTCGCGGCGCCGGATCGCCGCGACCGACCGGCGCGTCGGCAGCGGTGAGGCGACAGGGGCGGCGAGGTGGGGGGCTCGGCGCGGGCGAGAGCTGGTCGGCACGGACCTCGGTAGCATCGGGGAGTGTCCGATTCTCCCGTCGTCGAGGCGTCGCGGCTGGTGGTCGGGTTCACCATGCCGGTCTGCCCGCCGGTGGACCTTCGCGTCGGTGCCGGCGAGGTTCTCGCCGTCGTCGGCGCGAACGGGACCGGCAAGTCGACCCTGCTGCGGACGGTCGTCGGGTCGCTCGAGCCGATCCGCGGCGGAGTGCGCATCCTGGGGGCACCGGTGGACGAGCGGTCCGGCGCCCAGCGGGCCGCGGTCGCGCAGTGCCTCGGTGACGAGGTCTTCTTCCCTGCGCTGACGGCGCGCGAGCATCTCCTCCTGACCTGCCTCGGACACGGCGTGCCCGACGCCGCCGACGTCGTCGAGGGCCTGGTGGAAGAGCTCGGCCTCACCGCACGGGCCGACGCCCTGCCCGCGGCGCTGTCCTCCGGGCAGCGCCGCCGCCTCCTCCTGGCCGCGGCGCTCGCACGGCCCCGCTCGCTTCTCGTGCTCGACGAGCCCGAGCAGCGCCTCGACGCCGGGATGCGGGACCGGTTGGTCGAGCGGCTCGTCGAGGAGCGCGAGGCCGGGGGAGCGGTCCTTCTCGCCACCCACGACCCCGCCGTCGTCGTCGGCGCAGCGACCGCCGTCCTCGTCCTGGGGGAGGAGCGTGCGCGGCTGCTCACGGCCGCCGAGGGCGCGGCCGCCATCGCCGCGCTGTGAGAGACGGCAGCGAGGCGCTCGGCGTACGACCGGCGCCCCCGACAGGCCGGGCGGTGCGCCGGTGGTCCCGCCGCCGCAGCCTCGAGCGCGCCGAGAGCGGGCTCGGCGACCTCCTCTACGACGTCTACCTCGGCGGCTTCATCGTCGTCCTGTACACCGCCATGGCGTTCGCGCTCGCGGCCCGGCTGGGCCGCGACCTGGGCGGAAGCCTCCTCGACGACGCCTCGGTGGCCGCCGCGCGGTGGCTGGCCGTGCTCGTCCTCGCCGCAGGGGCGGCCGCGCTCGTCGGTCTCGCGGCACGGCTCGGACCGATCTCGCTGCCGGGCCACGAGGCGACGTGGTGGCTGCCGTTGCCGGTGGACCGGCGCGGCCTGCTGCGTCCCGCCGCTCTGCGGTGGCCCGTCGTCGCGGCCCTGCCCGGGGCGGTGGTCGCCGCCCTCGGGGCGCTCGTGCTGGTGCCGTCACCCGGCGTAGCCACACTCGCCGGGGCCGCCGTCACCGGGGGAGCGGGCGCCGCGGCGCTGGTCCTCGCGGTGGGACTGACGCAGGTCTCGGCCGGCGTGCACGGCCGGACCCGGCGCGCGGCGGACACGGCACTGGCGGCCGTACCCCTCGCCGGTCTCGCCGGGCTGTGGTGGGGCTGGCCGGCCGGCGTCACGCACCCGCCCGCCGCCGTCGTCCTGGGCGCCGCCGCGGCAGCCACCGTGGTCCTCGCCACGACGCTCGCCGTCGCGCTCGACCTGCGGCTGGGACGGGTGAGCGGGTCCGTCGTGCGAGAGCGTGGCGCGAGCTCGGCGGAGGCCCTGGGCTCGGTGCTGTCACTCGACACCCGCGGGCTGGGACGGGCGCTCGCCGCGGCGACCGAGCCGGCGGCCCGCCGCTCGGCCCGGCTGCGACCCGTGGCGCGGGTCCCGCGGCGGTGGGCCCCGCACGCAGCCCTCGTGACCTCCGACGCGATGCTCCTCCTGCGCCGGCCCCGGCGCCTGGTCCAGCTCGTCGTCGCCGGGAGCCTGCCCGCCCTGGCCCTCGGTCCGGACGTGCCCGTCCTCACCCTCGCCCTGCTCGTCGTCGGCGGGTACGCCGCGGGCCTCGCGGTCACGGACGGCGCTCGCGAGGCGAGCGCGGCTCCTGCCCTGGACACGCTCCTGCCGCTGGGCCAGCGAACGGTCCGCCGCCTGCGCCTCGTGGTGCCCACGGTCGTCCTCGTCGTGTGGTCCGCGGTCGTGCACGCGCTGCTCGCGGCGGCTCACGCCGACGCGGGCTGGCTCGTGGTGCTGGCGGCGCCGGTGTGGTCAGCGGCGGCGGTGCGGGCGGCGTACCGGCCGCTGCCGGACTTCTCCGGCCCGCTCGTGCACACCCCGTTCGGCGTGGTCCCACCGGGGCTCGGCGCAGCCTTCCTCGTGGGGCCCGACGTCGTCGCCCTGGGGACGTTGCCGCTGCTCGTGGCCGTGGTCGGTGGGAGCGTCACGCCCGGTCTCTTCGTGGCCCAGGGCGTCCTGGCCGTGGTGGCGCAGGTCCTCGCGGCGCGGTCGCGGCCGGTGCCGAGGAGCCGGCCGGCCTGAGGGGCTCACCGGGTCCACCTCATCAGGACGACCACCTCAGCAAGCGCTTTCCACGCACAGTACACAGGACGTCGAACCGCACAAACCCCCCGGCCCGCCCGGACGTCGATGTTGCCGAATTGTGACGTGAGCCACGCCCCAGGTGCCGGGGGCGCGGCGCACGTCCCTCGTGGCCGCCGCCCGCGATGTGTCGTCGTTGCTGCTCCGCGACCCGGGATGCGACCTCGTTGCTGTTCCGCCGCCCGCGATGTGTCGTCGTTGCTGCTCCGCCGCCGTGGGGAACCACCACACCGTCACATCGCGGTGGGCCGTGACCTGCACGGCGGACCCGTCTCACCGTGCGCGAGCCTCGTCACCCGCTCCACCGAGACGGCGCCGTCGTCTTGATGAGGAGACACCATGTCGACAAGGAAGTTGACCGCCATCACCGCCGCGACCGCCGGCGCCCTGCTGCTCGCCTCGTGCGGCGGGGACACCGGCGGCGGGACCGATGACGCCACCGGCGGCGCCGAGGGTGGGGACGACCCCATCGTCATCGGCATCTCGCTGCCGCTGACCGGTGACTTCGCCGAGCCGGGCAAGGGCGTCCAGCGCGGGTACGAGACCTGGGCCAAGGTCATCAACGACGGCGGCGGGCTGCTCGGCCGCCAGGTCGAGCTGAAGATCCTCGACGACGCCTCCGACGCCGCGCGTGTCGTGGCCGACTACGAGTCGCTCATCGCCCAGGACGAGGTCGACCTGGTCATGGGCCCGTTCTCCACCCGGCTCGTGGTGCCCGCGTCCCGCGTCGCCGACGAGTACGGGATGCTCTTCGTCGAGCCCGCGGCGGCCGCCGCCGAGGTCTTCGAGAACGGCTTCGAGAACATCTTCTACGCGGCCCCGGCCATCGCCCCGGACCACTACAACTACCTCCTCGACCACATCGAGGCCATGCCCGAGGACGAGCGCCCGCAGACCGCGGCCGTCGCGGCCATGGACGACCCGTTCGCGCAGGGCACCGCCTACGGCCTGCGTGACGGGCTCGCCGAGCTCGGCGTCGAGATCGTCGTCGACGAGGTCTACCCGCCGAACGCGACCGACATGAGCGCGGTCGCCGCGCAGATCGCGGACGCGGACCCCGACATCGTCGTCGGCGGGACCCAGTACCAGGACGCGGTCAACATGATCCTGGCGCTGCAGCAGCTCGACTACCAGCCGCGCATGGCGGCCTTCTCCACCGCGCCGACCAACCCCGAGTTCGTCGAGGCGATCGGTGGTGCGGTGGACGGCATCCTCTCGCCCACCGGCTACACCGTCGAGGCCACCTACCCCTCCAACGAGGAGTTCGTCGCGGCGAACGAGGAGCTCCACGGCGCCGAGCCCGGCGAGGACGAGGCGAACGCCTACACCGCCGGCCAGGTCGTCGCCGCCGCCGTCGAGGCCGTCGGGTGCGCCGAGCAGGGCGACTGCCAGCAGCAGCTCATCGACTGGCTCCACGAGAACGAGGTGGACACCGTCGTCGGCACGCTCGGCTGGGACGAGGCCGGCCGCCCCAACGGCGCGCACCTCATCCAGCAGTACGTCGACGGCGAGATCGCCATCGTCCTGCCCGAGGACGTCGCCGAGGCCGAGCTGATCTACCCGAAGCCGGAGTGGTGAGCCGGTGGTCTCAGGCACTCTCCTCTTCCAGAGCCTGATCCTGGGCCTGCTGCTGGGAGGGCTCTACGCCCTCCTGGCAGCGGGTCTGACCCTGTACTTCGGGATCATGCGGGTGGTGATGCTCGCGCACTCGGCGTTCATCATCCTCTCGGCCTACATCGCGTGGCGGTTCTCCACCGCCACCGGGCTGGACCCGATGCTCTCGCTGCTGGCCACCGTGCCGGCGTTCTTCGCCATCGGCTACCTCATGCAGCGCTTCCTGCTGTCCCGGCTGCGGCCGGCGACGATGACGATGATGTCGGTGCTCCTCACCTTCGCCATCGCGCTCATCGTCGAGGGCCTGCTCGGCATGGTCTTCTCCGGCACCCAGCGCCGGATCAACCTGCCCTACGGCGCCTCGAGCATCGAGCTGCTCACCGCCCGCATCCCCGTGGTGCAGGTGATCTCGTTCGCGCTGGCGGGGGTGAGCCTCCTCGCGCTGTTCGCGGTGCTCAAGTACACCCGCTTCGGCCGGGCGCTGCGCGCGACCATCCAGCACCCGCAGGCCGCGCAGCTCGTGGGCATCGACACCAACCGGACCGCCGGCTTCGGCTTCGGTCTCGGCCTGGCCACGGCCGCCGTCGGCGGCGCCGCGCTGTCCCTCCAGGCGACGATCTACCCCTCGCTGCACTGGCACTGGATCGGCCCGCTCATGGCGATCATCGTCGTCGGCGGGCTCGGCTCGATCCCCGGCGCCGCGATCGCCGCGCTCCTGCTCGGCGTGCTGCGCGTGATGCTCGAGCTGCCCCTGGGCCCCACGTGGGCGCAGACCATCTTCTACCTCGCCCTGTTCGCCACGCTCATGGTGCGGCCGCAGGGGTTCTTCGGAGGCCGTCTTGCTCAGCGTTTCTGACCGCCGCGCCGCCCGCACGGGCGACCGCGAGGGGCACGGGCGCGGCCTCGCCGGCCTCGCCGGACGTGGTGGGCGCACCGGACGGGCCGGCCGCGACCGCCGCCGCGACCTGCTCGTCATCGCCGTCGTCGGTGCCGTGCTGGCCCTGTGGCCGTTCCTCGCGCCGAACCCCTACATGCTCAGCGCCGGCGTCATCGTGCTCAACTACGCCGTCTTCGCCACCGGCTGGAACCTCATGGGCGGGTTCACCGGGTACATCTCGCTCGGCCACACGGCGTTCTTCGGGCTGGGTGCCTACGGCACGGCGCTGCTCGTCATCAACGTCGGGATGCCCAGCTTCGTCGCCCTGGTGGTCGCGGCGCTCGGGACCCTCGTCATCGCCGTCCCGGTGGGCTTCGCCGCGCTGCGGGTGCGAGGCGCCTCGTTCGTCATCGTGACGATCGCGCTCGTCCTGGTGCTCCAGCTCGTCTTCCAGAGCTGGCACACGGTGACCGGCGGCTCCAACGGCCTGGTGGTGCCGCGGCCGTTCCCCGACCTGCTGCGCCCCGAGCACCACCGGGCGTTCTACTTCATCTTCCTCGGCCTGCTCGTCCTGGCCCTCGTGCTGTGGGCGCTGGTCAACCACTCGCGCTTCGGCGCCGGTCTCAAGGCCGTGCGCGAGGACGAGGACAAGGCCGAGTCGCTCGGCATCCCCACCGCGACCCTCAAGCTCGTCGCGTTCACCCTCTCGGCGCTCGTCGTGGCGCTGGCGGGCGGGCTGTACGGGCTGTGGTTCGGCGACCTCGACCCGATCTTCCAGTTCGACGTCGTCCTCTCCGCGCAGATCGTGCTCATGGCGCTCCTCGGTGGCACCCGGTACCTCTTCGGGCCGCTGCTCGGCGCCGTCGTCATCGGCGTCGCGCTGGAGTACTTCGTCCTCAACTACGGCCAGACCCAGTTCCACCTCGTCGCCACGGGCCTGCTGCTGGCGATCGTCGTGCTGTTCCTGCCCGACGGCGTCCTCACCGGCGCCCAGCAGCTCGTCGGGCGGTTCCGGCCCCAGGCCACCTCGATCCGCGAGCTCTCCGCCGAGCAGCTGCGGGCCGAGCAGACGGCGACGGCGACCGGCCGGGCCCCGGTCCCCTCCACCGCCGACCCCACGGCCACCTCGACGGGCGAGCCGACCGGCAGGCGCGCGGCCCCGGCTGACCCCACGGACGAGCAGGAGCGCACCCGATGACCCCCGCACCGGCCGGCTCCGCCGTCGGCACGACCATCCTGCGCACCGAGCGGCTGACGAAGTCCTTCGGCGGCGTCCACGCCGTCAGCGACGCCTCGGTGACCTTCCTCGACGGGAAGATCAACGGGCTCATCGGGCCCAACGGCTCGGGCAAGACGACCTTCTTCAACTGCGTGACCGGGATGATCAAGCCCGACTCGGGCAAGGTCTACCTCCACGACAAGGAGATCACCCGCTGGGCGCCGCACAAGATCGCCCGGGCCGGGCTCGGGCGGAGCTTCCAGCTGTGCCGGACCTTCCCACGGATGACCGTGCTGGAGAACATGCTCGTCGCCGTCCAGCCGCACTCGCTCGCGGACTACCTCGGCGGGAGCCACTCGCCGGAGACGGTCGAGCGGGCGCGGCGGATGCTGGCCCGGGTGGGCATCGACCACCTCGAGACGGCGGAGGCACGCGACCTCTCCTACGGCCAGCAGAAGCTCCTCGAGCTGGGCTCGACCCTCATGTCGGACCCGCCGTTCGTCATGCTCGACGAGCCCGCCGGCGGGGTGAACCCCTCGCTCATCGAGCGGATCGCCGTCCTCATCCGCGAGCTCAACGCGGAGGGCACCACCTTCCTCATCGTCGAGCACAACATGGAGCTCATCATGAAGCTGTGCGACCACATCGTCGTCTTCGACCGTGGCGCGCCGATCGCCACCGGGACGCCGGACATCATCCAGTCCGACCCGCGAGTGCTGGAGGCCTACCTTGGCGTCTGACGTCGTCCTCGAGCTCAAGGGGATCGAGGCCGGGTACGGCAAGGCCGCCCTCGTGCTGCGCGGGCTGTCGGTCGAGGTGCCGCGCGGCACGGTCGTGTGCCTCGTCGGTCCCAACGGCGCCGGCAAGTCCACCGTGCTCAAGGTCGCCAGCGGGCTGCTCAAGCCCCGGGCCGGGTCCGTCGTCCTCAACGGCAAGGACATGACCGGCTCCGGGCCGCAGACCCTCCTGCGCGCCGGGCTGTCGCACGTCCTGCAGGGGCACAGCGTCTTCCCCGAGATGACGGTGGAGGAGAACGTCATGCTCGGCGGCTACACCTCCGCCGACCGGGCGGCGCTGTCCGAGCGGGCCGCCTTCGTCAAGGAGGTCTTCCCGGTCGTGGCCGAGCGGTGGGGCGCCGCCGCGGGGCTGCTCTCCGGCGGTCAGCAGAAGCAGGTGGAGTTCGCCCGGGCGCTCATGGTCAGCCCCGACGTCGTCCTCCTCGACGAGCCCTCGATGGGCCTGGACCCCAAGCGGACGACGACGGTGTTCGAGCAGGTCGCCCGCATGCGCGACGCGGGCGTCGCCGTGCTGCTCGTCGAGCAGAACGCCCGACGCGCGCTCGAGATGGCCGACATCGGCTGCGTCCTCGACCTCGGCACCGTCTTCGCGACCGGGCCCGCCCGCGAGCTGCTGGCCGATCCCAAGCTGAGCGACCTCTACCTCGGCGGCCGGCCCGCCGCGTGAGACCCGCCCCGGACCGGCGCCGCCGCGCGCCGGTCCGGGGCGCGAGAGCGGGAGGGGCGGGGCCGTGCGCAGGACCATCCGGCAGCTCCAGGCCGTCACCTTCCTCAGCTCCTTCGACCGGATGCTCATCGCCCCGGTCCTCCCGCTCGTCGCCGCCGACCTCGGCGTCTCCGTCGAGGTGGCGGCGGGCGCCGCGACGGCGTACTTCGTGGGGTACGGCGTCATGCAGGTGGGGTGGGGGGTGGTCTCGGACCGGTTCGGCCGGGTCCCGACCGTTCGTCTCGCCCTGGCGATCGCCGGGGTGCTCGCCACCGCGTCGTTCCTCGTGCCGTCCTTCGCCCTCCTCGTCCTCCTGCGGGGCCTGACCGGGGCCGCCCTGGCCGCGGTGGTCCCCGGCGCGCTGGTCTACCTCGGGGACGCCGTCGACGCCGCGCGCCGGCACGGCCTGCTCACCGACGTCATGCGCGCGATGGCGCTCGGCACGGCTCTCGCGGCGGTGGTGGCCGCGGTCCTCGGCGACGCGCTCGGGTGGCGGGCGGCGCTGGCGCTGCCCGGAGTCCTCGCCCTGGTGGTCGTGTGGTGGACCCGGACGATGCCGGAGCCGGCGGGTGTGGCGGGCGGGACCGACCGGACGGCCTTCGGGGCCGTCGCCCGGGACGGCCGTGCCCGCGCCCTCCTCGCCGTCGCGTTCGTCGAGGGCGCGCTCATGCTCGGCGTCCTGCCGCTCCTGCCGGCCCTGCTGCAGGTGCAGGGGATGTCCGTGACGCTCTCCGGCGTCGTCGTCGCCGGCTACGGGGTGGGCGTGGTCGTCCTCGCCCGGGTGGTGAAGGGGATGAGCGCCCGGGTCGGTCCCGCACGCCTCATGGCGGCCGGTGCGGTGATGACCGTGGCGTCGTCGCTCGTGCTCGCGCTCGACCGGTCCGGGATCGGCGTCCTCGTGGCTGCCGTCCTGCTCGCCGGCGGCTGGGCCTTCTTCCACTCGACCCTGCAGAACTGGGTGACGGAGACGCTCCCGAGGGCCCGGGCGACCATGGTGAGCCTGTTCGCCACCGCCCTGTTCGTGGGCAGCGCGGCGGGGACGGCAGCCGCGTCCGCGGCCCTCGGCGCCGGGGCCATGACGGGCTACCTCGTGGGTGCGGCCGCGGTGATGACGGTCCTGGGCGCCGCCGTCGTGCGGGCGCGGTTGCGGTGGCGCTGAGGCGCCGTCGACGGCCCGCGACCGCGCGGCACCCTGTCCGCCGGGGCTCTCCATCGGTGATGATGGGCCCAGGTCCCACCCGAGGAGGACACCGTGCAGATGCCCAGGCCGACCGAGGAGGACAAGGCGCGATTCCGCGACCTGGTGCCCGACGACCCCCGCGTGGAGGTCCGGCCCATGTTCGGCAATCTCGGGGCGTTCCTCGGCGGGCACATGTTCGCCGGTCTCTTCGGCTCCGACGTCGGCGTGAAGTTGCCGGAGGCGGACCTGACGGCGCTGCGCGAGAGGGGCGCTCGCGGGTTCGGCCCCGAGGAGCGGCCGATGGGCGGGTACGTCACGGTCCCCGACGACGCCGACGCCCGCGACCTGGTCGCTCAGGCGGCGGAGTACGTGGCCACCTTGCCACCGAAGGCACCGAAGGCACCGAAGGCACCGAAGGCACCGAAGGCACCGAGGAATCCGGAGGTGCCGAAGAAGTAGGAGGCGGCGAGGCCGAGGACGTCGCGCGTGCCGAGGCCGAGCCGAGGCTGCAGCAGCGTTCGGGCTGTGCGGCAGCAGCCGGACGGGCCCTGGACGGGTGCGCGTGTCACGATGGCGACGTGGCCCACATCGAGCACAGCACCGCGTTGCCCTACCCGCGTGAGCGGGTCTTCGCCTGGTTCGAGCGGCCCGGTGCGCTCGTCCGGCTGACGCCGCCCTTCGCCGGGTCCGTGCTCTCCGAGCCCGACGAGGGTCTGCGTGACGGCTCCGAGGCCCGCCTCGCGGTCGGCGCGCCCGGTGTGCTGGGGACCGGACTGGGCGCCCTGGCCACGGCCCTGCCGTTGCCGTCTGCCCTGCCCGGGTGGCTGCGCCGGGGGCAGCTCGAGTCCACCGGCCGCCACGACTCCTACGACCCCCCGCGGGGTTTCCGCGTGACGACGACCGGTCCGTTCGGCCGGATCGTCCACGAGCACCGCTTCGTCGAGTCCGGCGGGGGGACGGTGCTGCACGAGAGCGTCGACGTCGTCGCACCGCGGGAGAGCGACCTCGTCGCGGGGACGCTCGTGCCCACGCTGCGGCGGGTGCTGGAGTACCGGGCCGTCCAGCTGCGTGACGACCTGGCCTTCCACGCCGCCCACGCCGACGCCGGGTCCCGCACGATCGCCGTCGCCGGCGCGTCGGGGCTCATCGGCACCCAGCTGTGCGCGCTGCTCTCCGGCGGTGGGCACCGGGTGCTCCGCCTCGTGCGCCGGCCCGCCGAGACGTCCGACGAGATCAGCTGGGACCCGGCCGCGGGCCGGCTCGACCCCGAGGCCCTGCGGGACGTGGACGCGGTCGTCAACCTCGCCGGTCGCAGCATCGGCGGACGGTTCACCGCGGCCGCCAAGGACGAGATCCTCACGAGCCGCGCCGAGGGCACGCTGCTCATCGCGCGGGCGCTCGCGGACCTCGCCGGGGACGGCCGGCGACGGGCGTTCGTCTGCGCGTCGGGCATCGGGTACTACGGGACCGACCCGCACGGCGACGGCGACGACGCGCCCCTGACGGAGGAGTCGCCGTCGGGATCGGGGTTCCTCGCGCTGGTGTGCCGGGAGTGGGAGGCCGCCACCGAACCGGCGGAGAAGGCCGGCGTCCGCGTGGTCAACGTGCGCACCGGACTGGTGCAGAGCCCGGCGGAGGGGTCGTTGTCGCGGCTGCTCCCGCTGTTCGCCGTCGGCCTCGGTGGCCCGCTCGACCGGGAGCAGTGGCAGAGCTGGATCTCGGCCGACGACGTCGTGTCGGTGTACGCGCACGCGGTGCTCACCGACGACCTCGCCGGGCCGCTCAACGCCGTCGGGCCGGAGCCGGTGCAGGGCGCGGAGTACGCGCGCACCCTCGGGAAGGTGCTGCACCGGCCCGCGTTGGTGCCCGTGCCGTCGTTCGGGCCCCGGCTCGTGGTGGGCACCGAGGGGGCGCAGGAGCTGGCGTACGCGAGCCAGCGGGTGTCCAGCGACCGGCTCGAGGCGTCCGGCTTCACCTTCCGGCACCGCACGCTCGGGGCGGCACTGCGGCTCGTGCTGCCGTAGGGGCGGCCGGACGGTCCCAGCTCAGGCCTGTTCACCGCGGTCCGTAGGCCATAGGTTGACCCCAGCGGGTGCTCGCACCGGCCCGACCGGCAGGGACGCCACCCCGGGTGGTTCCGCCTCGAACCGGAAGGCACGCCATGCCCAGAACGTTCCTCCGCCGTGCAGTCTCGCTCCTCGCGGCCGGATCGGCCGCCGTCGGGCTGGCCCTCGCGGGTGCCTCGGCCACCGCCGCGAAGCCGTTGGAGCCGGCGGGACCCCCGCAGGTGGACCACGTCAACCTCGGCGACTCGTACTCGGCGGCGTTCGGCACCGGGGGAGTCGCTTTGACGTCGCTGCAGACCGTCGCTCCCGGTGTCTCCCTTCCCTGCTTCCAGGGCGCGGGACCCGACCACGTCAGCGCGCTCGACGGCCATCCGCGCGTCACCCTGGTGGCCGACGCGGCCTGCGGGGGAGCGACGACGGCGGACATCCGCACGATCGTGCAGTCCGTGCCGGCCGTCCAGGCAGGGCTCACGGAGGCCGAGCTCGTCAGCCTCACCCTGGGCGGGAACGACGTGGCCTGGGTGGAGACGCTCGTCCAGTGCTCCGCGTTCGCGGATCTCGCCGAGGTAGCGTGCGACGTGCTGGTGGGCACTGCACCGATGCGCATCGCCGGGGCGGCGGCCTCCGCGGGTCAGACGATCGCGACGGTCGACGCCGCGACGGACGGCACGATCGTCGTCCTCGGCTACCCCCACCTCGTCGAGCCGACCGGCCTGACGCTGCCGAACGGCGTCGTCCTCATGACGGCGGAGCGCGCCGTGGAGATCAACGCGCTCACCGATGCGCTCAACGCCGCGCTCAAGGCGGCGGTGGAGTCCCAGGGAGCGACCTTCGTCGACGTCACCGACCGCTTCGCCGGCCACGGTCTCGGTTCGGCCGACCCGTGGATCGCTCTCGACCTGCAGAACCCCACCGACCCGAACAACCTCCACCCGACGGTCGACGGCTACCTCGAGGGCTACCGCCCCGCGCTCATGAGCGAGGTGAGCATCGGCCGGCTGGGGCGCTGACCCCGGCGGCCGGACGCGGTTCGAGACGCACCCGACCGAGCAGGGCGGCACACCGGCCCGACCGCATCGATAGGGTGGCACGGTGCTGCTGGCTGAGGATCTGGTGCTCCTGCTCACCGACGACAAGACCGGGAAGCCGCTGGTCGACCAGCTCCGCCGGGACCTCGTGCTCGCGGGCGCCGTCGTCCACGAGCTGACCGCGCTCGGCAGGCTCCGGGTGACGGACCGGGACGAGGAGCAGCGCCCCGGCCGGCTCGTCGTCGCCGACGCCTCGCCCACCGGGGACGACCTCCTCGACGCCACGCTCCAGCGCCTCGCCGGCCGCAAGCCCGAGAAGCCGAAGAACGCCCTCGACGGCATCGGCAAGGGCCTGCACCAGCGGGTCCTCGAGCGCCTCGCCGCACGAGGGATCCTCCGGCTCGAGGTGGACAGGGTGCTCGGCGTCTTCCCGAGGACCGCGTGGCCGGCGGTCGACTCCACCCACGAGGACGGCGTGCGAAAGGGCCTCAGCGACGTGCTCGTCGTGGGCCGTGCCCCCACTCCGTACGAGCTGACCCTCATCGCGCTCCTCGACGCCGTGGGCCAGGTGCCCACCGTCCTACCGGGCAGCGACGTGAGCAGGCGCGAGCTGCGCCGCCGGGCGCGGGCGGTCGCCGAGGACGGCGGCTTCGCCGCCACGGCGGTGCGGAAGGCGCTCGACGACGCGATCGCCGCCACGACCGTCGTCGCCACCCAGTAGCCGGACGTGCCCGGCGGGGGCGGGCGCGCCCGCCGTCAGCGGCTCGCGCGGGAGATGTAGGCCAGGTCGGCCGGACCGGTGAGGTCACCGAGGACGAGCGTCCCGGCGGCGTCCCGCGTGACGAACCAGCCCTGAGTCCGTTCGACGCCCGAGCCAGGGGTGACCTGGGCGAAGGAGCCCCTGAACCGGACCGCGGGCCCGGACGCGGTGAGGTCGATCGCCACCGGGAGCTCGACCGTCTCGACCGCGGACCCACCCGTGCAGTCGTCGAGGACCAGAACCTCCATCGTCAGCGTCGCCGCGGCAGTGGCAGAGGTCAATCTGGGGTCGATGGCGACGTCCGTCGTCGCCGAGCCGCGAAGGTCGCGCGAGACGAAGCCGAGTGCGCCGCTCTCGCAGATGACGGCACGAACCTGGACGGCGGAGGCGGCCAGCCTCATCTCCCTGTCGGGGCTGGGGCCCACGGTCGCGCCGACGAAGGCGTCCTCGAAGAGCAGGCCGAGCCCGTCGGGCGGGTCGTAGCTGCGGGAGGTTGCCGCGAACGCGCCCAGACCGCCGTCCGGTGCGGCGTTGTCGACAATCCCGGGGAAGTCCCCGTGCCGGAAGAAGTGCTCCGCCGAGTAGGTGAGGAACGACTGGTCGCTGCTCACCGGGGCGAGGAGCCCGTCGATCGCCACGGTGCCGGTCCCGTCGCGGGCGAGGTCGTAGTCCCGGAGTCGGTCCATGTCCCCGGCCGAGGAGGTCGTGCCCGAGATGCTCGTCCGGAGGCGTTCGGTGGTTCCGGTGACGTCGAGCGTGATGTGTTGGGCGGGGAGCTCGGTGACGAGGTCCTCCCCGCCGCACCCGGGACTCTCGACGAGGGTCAGATCGACGACGGCATCGGCGTGCGCCGTGCGGAGCCGGCGGTCGATGTCGAGGGTGATCGGTCCCGGCTCCGTCGCGTCGTCCGCCGAGAACAGCGTGTACGTGACGAGATCCGCGGTCTCGTCCGCGCAGGTGACCGGCTCGCCGTCCCGGCTGAGGAAGACGAACACGGACTCCTCGCCGCCGATGACGCTGCGGACGCTCACGGCACCGCGCCAGCCCTCGGCGGACTCGCTGACGTTGACCGTTGCCTCGTAGTACCGGAAGTTCTCGATCGTCGGTGCGGCCGCCGCTAACGACGAGCCGGTCGGTGCAGCCGCCGCCTCTTCCCTCCCGGCGGGTGCTCCGCTCGCCACCGCCGGGAGCGCCGCTGCCAGCGCCATCGTGGCGGCAGCCACCAGGGCCGCCGCTCGAGCCGTCCCGTTCATCCCGTCCTCCTCGGCCGTGCGACGTCGGCCCGGACCCGCGGCCGGGAGCCGCCGTGGAACGTCACCGACGGTACGCCGAGCCCGGCGGCGGGAACAGAGCAGAGGGTCCTGAATCTCATGGTGGTCAGGTGGTGGTGGACCGGGTCGAGCGTCCGAAAGTCAGGCGGGCTCCGCGGCCTCGGCCTGCTTCTCCTCCGGCTTGGCGATCACCTTCTGGAAGGGCTCGTGGCCGGTCAGCCGGAAGAAGGCGGGCTCCTCCGGCGCCCACCTCCGCAGGTCCGGGTTGGCGGTCACCGCCTGACCCAGCAGCTCGACAGCCCGGTCCCGTGCTGCCGCGCGTCGGGCGCCGCTCAGGCCCCTGCGGGCGTACCGCCGTGCCCACACGCAGGCGAGGCTGTAGACGACGTGCGGTCGCATCATCGTCGGCAGCTCGTCGAGCCGGTCGAGGAGGTCGGCGGTGGCGCGCGTGAGGCCGGCGTCCGAGCCGCACCCGCGGGTGCGGTCCCACCCGCTCGCGACCTCGGCGATCCCGAGCTCGAGAGCCCTCGCGTAGAGGGTGACGCGACGCCGCAGGTGGTCCTCCGCCCGGCTCTGCTCGGCGGTGGCGCGAAGCGTCGCCAGCGACTGCTCGAGGTCGCGGACCGCAGCGTCGTCACGGCCCTCGCCGCCGACGAGCCACCTCCGCGTGAGGATGTTGAGCCGCAGGATGACGAGGTTGAGCTCGGCCCGGAGCCGGAGCCCGTCGAGGCGGGTCCTCAGGTGGTCGTCCGCGGACCCCGACAGCTGGGCGCGCTCGCTCGCCAACGACCCGGCGAGTGCCTCGAGCTCGCGGACCCCGGTCGGCCACAGCGCGTGGTTCTTCGCGATACCCAGCACGACGGCGGCGTTCAGCTCGGCCTCGAAGAACCGGCCGGGGACGCCGTCGTCGTGGTCGGCGGCCTTGCGGTGGGCCTCCAGCGCCCGGAGGTACTGGAACCGGGCGTGACCGACGTCCTCGTGCCTGGTCGCCCGGATGCCGAGGAGGAAGTGCCGATGGGCGTTCCAGAACCACGTGCCGGTCCGGTCGGCGAACGGTCCACGGGTGCCTCTGATGTCGGCGACCTCCGTGGCCAGCCAGACGGCGGCGAAGCCCGCGAGCGACGCGTAGTCGTCGGTGGTCGGCTCGGACCCGGCGTAGGGGATCTCGATGAGGTCCTCGCGGACGCCGTCGGGTACGACGCCGCCCCGACGACGAACCGGTCTGCCGCTGGGCTCGTCGAGCCGGACGGTGCAGCTGATCGTGCGGGTGCGCTGGTCGGGCTCACCCAGGAGCACGTGCATGTGCAGGGTGTTGCGCCCGCGCAGCCAGCGCGCCGCGCTCACCAGCCAGCTCACCTGCTCGGGCACCGGGTCCATGGGGAGGCGTTCGATCTCGGCGTCGGTGGGCTCGGCGAGCCGGAGGGAGGGGAGTCGGTTCGGCTTGTCCGCACCGGCGAGGTGCGAGCGGATCGTGCTCGCGAGCCGGTCGCCGAGATCCTCCCCGGTGGCGGCCGTGTCGACGTCGAGGCTCCCGATCCGCAGAGCCGGCCACCTGCGACGACGACGCCACGACGGCAGGCGGACAATCGCTGCGAAGCCTGCGAGGACGACGGCGGCGATGACGGCAGCCCAGGCCCACCAGATCTTGAGCCAGTCCTCGGTCACGGTGCGGGCGGTGTCCCACCACTTCTCAGCTTTCGGCTCCGGATCGAGGAGCGCAGCGGCGTCCTCGCACCTTTCCGCGGGCAGACGACCGCCGCTGGCTGCGAGGGCCTCGACGGCGACCTCGACGGCCTCGTCCGTACGGTCGGCGTCCGCGAGGGTGAGGGCGGCGTCCCAGAGCCGCGTGGCACTCGCGGGGAGCGTGGCGTCCGGCGGTGGGCACGTGAGCGACGCCGGACCGGTGGCCGACGGTGAGGGGGTGGGCTCGGTCGGTCCGGCCGTGCCCTGCCCGCACGACGCGACGAGCGCCGCGGCGAGCACGGCGGAGCCGACGATCCGCCCGACAGTGGTGCTGCGAACGCCCATGGCCACGCCCTTCCGCGCTGCCCCCGGTCGGGACGCTACTCCGCACGGGCGGATGTTGTCCCTAGAACGCGCTACAGCGGCGCGGGTCGAAAGACCGGACAAGGCCCTGCCGGTCTCGACGTCGGGGGCTGCCACTACGGTCGCCCCACGGCGCCGCCTCCCGCGCGGGCGTCGGAGGAGGCTGCCATGACCGGCCAGGTCGGTGGATCACCGGCGTTCGTCGCCGCGCACGGGATCCGCGGCGCGCGCCGCGACCTCACCTTCGAGCAGGCGTACGGCCTCGCCCGCCTCGTCCTCGAGCTCGGCGGCGGTCCGGTCCCCGTCCGTGGGAAGAAGGCGCCCCTGCGACGTCCCACGGTCCGGGTGCTGACGCAGGCTGGTCTCGTCGAGCAGATCGGCGACTCGCGGGTGAAGGAGTGGTTCGCCATCCGCAGCACCCGGAACTATGACCCGACCGGACCGGCGTTCACCGCCTGGGCCACGAGCCACGGGGCGGACGAGCGGACGCAGTGGTTCGCCGTCGCGACGGACGCCGGCGCCGAGCTGGTCCGGAGCCATCTGCCCCGCGGGCGGGACGGGCCGGGGAGGGCACCGTCCGGCGCGCCGGGAGGGTGACGGCTGTCCGCGCTCAACCGCGGCGAGTGACGCTCTCCCGGCGCGCCGCCCACAGAGCGAGCGCCCCGAGTGCGATCGCCGATCCGAGCACCCAGGCGAGGTGCACCCACACCGGCCGGCCGGCCGCCGCGGTCCAGGCCTCGACGTCGGCTGCCGGCATGGCCACGCCGTAGGCGAGCTGTCCGAAGTGGAACGTCGGCAGGAACGCGGCGACGTCGCGCAGCACCTCGGGGAGGTCGCTCAGCGGGGCGAAGAAGCCCGAGGCGAACGACAGCGGCAGGAACACGAGGTTCGCGATGACGGCCGCCGCCCGCGGCCGGGCGACGAACGCGATGGCGAAGCCCAGGGTGGAGAAGAGCAGCACCCCGGAGACCATCGTCGCGCCGAGCGCCAGCCACGTCGTCGCCGGCATGGAGACCCCGGCCGCGGTGGCGGCGAGGACGCTCATCGCGGCGACGACGACGACGGCGAGCACGAGCGCGTCGGCGATCTTCGCCGCGAGGTGGACGCTCGTCGGCAGCGGCGTCGCGCGCAGGGTGCGCGTCCAGCCGCGGCCGCGCTCCTTCGCGACGTCCTCGCCGAAGGTGAAGATCGCCAGCGACACCACGCCGTACGCGCTCATCGAGACGAGCATCGCCAGCCCGACCGACGTCCCGCCGGGCAGGACGGCCGAGGCGTTGGTCAGCCCGAACATCGCGTAGAGCAGGAGAGGCACACCGACCGCGCCGACGGCGAACTCGGGCGTGCGGAGGCTGGCGTGCAGCTGGGTGAGGGCGGCGAGCGCCACGAGGCCGACAGGTCCGCCGTTGGGCCGTCGGCCCGCCTGTGCGGTGGTTCGGGCGTCGCCGGTGCGCGGGGCGCGCGACGTCGGGTTGTGGACGGGGCGGGGGGCGGTGGTCATCGGTCGTCTCCTTCGTCGGCGGCGGAGGATCGCTCCGCGGTGAGGGTGAGGAAGACCTCCTCGAGGTCCTCGCTGCCGTGGCGGGTGAGCTCGTCCGCCGTCGTGTCGGCGACGAGCCGCCCGGCGCTGACGACGAGCACCCGGTCGGCGACCGTCGCCGCCTCGGTGAGGTCGTGGGTGGCGAACAGGATCGTGGCGCCGTCGGCCACGCTCGCGCGGGCCTGGTCCCAGAACGTGCGGCGCGAGGCGACGTCCATCGCGGCGGTGGGCTCGTCCAGGAGCAGGACCTCCGGGGCCCCGACCAGGGCGAGCGCGAGCAGGAGCCGTTGGCGCTCCCCACCGGACAGCGTCGTCACGGTCCGGTCCGCCCGCCTGGTCAGGGCCGTGCGGGCGAGCACGTCGTCGGTGGCAAGGGCGCGCGGGTAGCTGCGCCCGACGAGGCGGACGAGCTCGCGCACGGTCACCTGCTCGGGCAGCCCGGCCGACTGCAGCATCGCCCCGACGCGCCCGCGCACCGGCCCGCCCGGCGCCCGGCCGAGCACCGACACCGAGCCCGACGTCGGCCGGACCAGCCCGAGGAACAGCTCGAACGCTGTCGTCTTGCCCGCGCCGTTGGGGCCGAGGACGGCCACGATCTCGCCCCGCTCGACCGCCAGGTCCAGCCCGTCCAGGGCGATCGCGCCGCGGTAGTGCTTGTGCACGTCGTGCATCTCGAGAACGGTCATGGTGGTTCTCCTTCCGTCGCCGCAACGCTAGGAAGCGGCGCGGCACCACCGGATGTGCCTGTCGGCACCGGTTCGACCCATGACCATCGGCAGGTCCGCCGCCGGGGCTCCGCCTCGTAGCATCGGCGTCATGACCTTCCGCGCGGACGAGCTGCTCAGCGCCGGGGCCGGCCTGGCCGCCACCGCCGTCGTCGGGGTCGCGGTGCTCGTCTCGGGCGTCCCCCTCGGCGACGACGGCACGGTCGCCGCGCTGTGGTGGGCGGCCTACCTGGTCTACCTCGCCGTCTTCGCCGTCGAGAGCCTCGACGTGCGGGCCGCGCGCGGGTGGGACCCGCGGGTGAGCATGGGGACCCTCGTCGTCGCCGGGATGGCGGTGTGGCTCCTCGCCCCGGACCTGGGCTTCACGTCCCTGCTGTTCGTCGTCACGACGGCGACGATCGCCTTCGCGCTGCCGGTGGGCGTGCTCGCCGCGGTCGTGGTGGTCCAGACGGTCGCGGTGGCCGTGGGCGGGGCGCTCACCGGGTGGGACACGACGACGATGCTGCTGAGCACCACCGCCTACCTCGCGTTCCAGGTGTTCACCGCGCTCGTGGTCGTCGGCACCCGCCGCGAGGCGGCCGCGCGGGCCGAGCTCGCCGCCACCCACGCCGACCTGCGTGCCGCGACCGCGTTGCTGGCCACGTCCAGCCGCAACGACGAGCGGCTGCGCATCGCCCGCGACCTCCACGACGTCCTCGGCCACCAGCTCACCGCGCTCGCCCTCGAGCTGGAGGTGGCCGGCCACCAGGCGAGCGGTGAGGCCCTGACCCACGTCTCGCGCGCCAGGGACATCGCCAAGGGCCTGCTCACCGACGTGCGCGCCACGGTCGGCGAGCTGCGCGACGTCCCGGCCGGGCTCGTGCCCACCCTGCGCGCCGTCGTCGGCCGGCTGCCGGGCCTGACGGTCGCGCTGGACGTCGACGACGTCCGGGCGCCCCTCGACGACGACCGGTCGCCGCTCGACGAGGAGCGGACCATCGCCGTCGTCCGCGCGGTGCAGGAGGTCCTCACGAACACGGTGCGTCACGCGGCGGCGAGCCGGCTGGAGATCTCGGTCGTCTCCGACGTCGACGGCCTCGTGGTCCGGGCGCACGACGACGGCGCCGGGGCGCGCCGGATCGTGCCCGGCAACGGGCTGACCGGGATGCGTGAGCGGGTGGAGGAGCTCGGCGGGGAGGTGTCGTTCGCGTCGGCGCCGGGCGAGGGCTTCACAGTGATGATCCGGCTGCCGGCGGCAGGGGACCACGCCGCGGGTGGTGTCGCGACGTCAGGACTCGCAGGTGGGGCCGCGTCAGGTGCTGCCGCCGCAGGGCGGCCGGGCTCCCGAGCCGAGCCCCCACCGTGACCCGGGTCGCCGTCGTCGACGACCAGACCCTCGTCCGGCAGGGGATCCTCAGCCTCCTCGCATTGAGCGACGAGGTGGAGGTCGTCGGAGAGGGCCGGGACGGCGATGACGCGCTCGCGCTCGTCGGGCGCGTCGACGTCGAGGTGCTCCTGCTGGACCTGCGTATGCCACGCCGCGACGGCATCTCGACGCTCGAGGAGCTGGCCGCACGCGGGTCCGAGGTCCCGGTGCTCGTGCTGACGACCTTCGACGACGACGAGCTCGTCCTGCGGGCCCTGCGCGCCGGCGCGCGCGGCTACCTGCTCAAGGACGTCACGCTCGACCAGCTCGTCGGTGCCATCGGCGTGCTCGCCGGCGGCGGGACGCTCCTCCAGCCGGGGCTGACCGACCGCCTCTTCCGCGCGGTCTCCGCCCGGCCCGGGGCGGTCGAGGGCTTCGAGCGTCCGGAGCCGCTCACCCCGCGCGAGCTCGACGTGCTGCGCCTGGCCGCGGCGGGCTACTCCAACGCCGAGATCGCCGGGGCGCTCCACCTCGCCGCCGGGACCGTGAAGAACCACCTGTCCGCGGTGTTCGTCAAGCTCGGGGTGCGCGACCGCACCCGGGCCGTGCTGCGCGCGCTGGACCTCGGCCTGCTCGAGGGTTAGCCGCCGTCCCGCGGCGTCCTGGTCTGGCCCGGAGGCCCGGCGTGGTCTAGTTTCGGCCCACCGGGACGTGCCGGTCCGACTCGCCGAGGAGGCCCCGGATGACGACCAACGGCGGGGCCGCCGGCACCGGGCACCCGGCCGCGCGGCACCTCGTGCGGACACCGGTGGCCGTGCCGCTGGGCCTGCTCGCGAGCCTGGCCGTCCCGCTGGTCCTGCTCGCGACCGGCACGGGCGGACCGGGCGCACTCGTCGGGCCCGGTGCGTACCTCGTCGGTGCCGCCGTCCTCGTCCAAGCCGTGCGCGGACCCGGCCCGGTCGGCGCGGACCCCGTGGGTACCGACCGGGCCGTGCCGTGCACCGGGCTGGGCACCGCGAACGTCGTCACCCTCGTGCGTCTGGTGCTCGTCACCTGGATAGCCTCCCTGCTGCCCGCCCTGGCCGCGGCCGCGTCGGTGCGGCCGTCGACCGCGGAGGCGGCGGCCACGTCGGCCGTCCTCTCCCTCGCCGTGCTCCTCACGGGCACGGGTGCGCTCCTGCTCGACGGCGTCGACGGCCGGGTCGCCCGGCGACGGGGCGAGGCGAGCGCGTTCGGTGCGCGGTTCGACTCCGAGACCGACGCCGCGCTCGTGCTCGTGCTCGCCGTCGCCGTGGTGGTGACCGGTGCGGCCGGGTGGTGGGTCCTGGCGATCGGACTCATGCGCTACGGCCAGCTCGCCGCGGCCGCGGTGGCCCCCTGGCTCCGGGCGCCGGTCCCGCCCTCGCTCGCCCGAAAGGTCGTCGGCGTCGCGCAGGTGGTCGTGCTCCTGGTCGTCCTCGGGGCGCCGCCCCTCGTCCCGGCCGCGGTGACGACGGCGGCACCGGTGGTGGCGCTCGTGGCGCTGAGCTGGTCCTTCGGCCGGGACGCCCGCCGACAGTGGGAGCGCCGGCTCGCACCGACCGCCGGGGCGCTCGCCGCTCAGCCGTGCAGGGTCACGTCCGACCGCACCGCGTAGACGTCGCCGGGCCGGGCGTCGGGGGAGAGGGCGCGAAGGCGGAGCACCATGTCCTCGGGCGTCAGCCACGGCGTCGCCCACCGCCACGTCTCCACCGGGGAGGACGCGAACCGGTACTCCCCGAGCTGGGCCAGCCGCTCCACGCAGGCCACCGCCCGGTCGGCCACCACCGGGATGTACTCGAACGACAGCGCCGGCAGGGCCCGCGTCAGCCCGCGCAGGACCTCCAGCTCGTGGCCCTCGACGTCGATCTTGCAGAACTGGGGCTCCCCGTGGCGGGCGATGAGCTCGTCGAGGGTGCGCAGGGGAACGACCACCTCGCGGTCCCACCGCAGGCCCGCGAAGCGCGGGTCGGCGCGCACGTCGCGGATCCAGGCCGGCGCGAGGGTGGACACGGTCGGCGCCCGCGTGGCAAGGTGCAGGACCCCCTCGCCCGGCTCGGCGGCGAGTGCGCACGGCTCGATCCGCACCCCCCGGTCGCGCCCGTAGAGCGTGCGCAGGACCGCGAGCAGGTCGGGCTGCGGCTCGACGGCGACCACCCGGGCCCCGGCACGTCGGAAGGCCCGCACCCGGTTCCCGGCGTGGGAGCCGACGTCGAAGGCGAGGTCGCCCGGCGCGAGGAAGCCCGCGTAGAAGGCCACCATCCGTCGTCGGCGCCACACGGTCCCGTACGACCAGAGGAGCGAGCGGGCCAGCCCACGAGCCCGCGCGAGGGGGGCGGTCCGGGGCACCGCCGTCAGCCGAGCGTCGCGGCGAGGTGGAAGCGGCCGTCGAGGTCGACGTCGAGGGAGGTCAGCCGGGCTCCGGCCACGGGCCGTGCGCCCAGCGGGATCCGCCGGCCCCGCACGCGGCGCAGGTAGCCCTCGGCGAGTCCCTCGGCGATCTTCCCGAGCATCCCGCCCGCGCGGACGTCGACCTGCTCGACGTGCAGGACGAGGGCCGGGTCGAGGTGCACCTGCGCATCGGCGCTGACCCGGCTCGAGACGAAGCCCTTGGTGACGGTCGCGCGGACCTCGACCTGCCAGCGGTCCGGCCCCACGGTCCGCGGCACCACGCTCAGCTCCCGCAGGGTCAGGCCCTTGCTGCGGGCGAGCTCCCCGGCGACCTGCTCGACCGCGGCCGTCAGCGCGGCGACGTCCCCGGTGATGGCGAGACGGCCGCGGGCGGGACCGACGGGCGAGATCTCCTCGGTGAAGACCAGCCACAGGCGGGACTGCTCGTCGTGGACCCAGCGCGCGGGCACGTTCCCGGCCTCGAGGTCGACGGCGACCGACGCACCGAACAGCACGAGCGGCGCGCCGGTCACGGCGAGGGACGTCACCGTGGCCGCGACACCGCCGCGGGGGGCCGGGGGTCGCCAGGGTCGCACCGTGAGGTGGTGGCGGTCGACGACGGCGTGCGTGAGGTCGATGCGGAGGTGGTCCACCTGCTCCGGGGCGGAGATGCCGGCCTCGACGCGGACGTGCTCCTCGCGCAGGTCGAGCGCCTCGCGCAGCGAGGCCGCGACCCGCGCGGCGAGCTCGGCGCCCTGCGTGGGGATGGCGGTGACACCGACGGGGATCATGCGGGCTCCTGGGGGTCGGGGCGGCGGGTACGCGCTCACCCGTCGCCCCGATGCTAGGCACGCCCACGGCGCTCGTGCGCGCCGGGGCGCTCGCGCACGCCGGTGGCCGCTGGGCTCAGGTCGCTGACGCGGCCGCGATCTGCGCGATGGACGCGCCGAGCGCGGCGTCGAACTCCTCCGGGCTCATCTCGGCGCGCAGCCCCTCGGTGAGGGCGCGGGAGAAGCTCGCGACGCAGCCGTGGTTGCGGCCCAGGCGCTCGCAGGCCTCGTCGCGGGAGTACCCGCCGGAGAGGAACAGCACGCGGAGCACCTGCGGGTGCGCGACGAGGTCGGCGTAGAGGTCGTCCCGCTCGGGCGGGGTGAGCTTGAGCATGATGAACTCGTCCGGCCCGAGCCGCTCCGCGTGGGCGAGCAGGCCGGCGTGGAGCTGGTCCTCGGCGGCCTCCTTCTCGGGGCAGCGGATCTCGACCTCGGGCTCGATGATCGGCACGAGCCCGGCCTTGATGATGCGGTGCGCCACCTGGAGCTGCTGGTCGACGACCGCGTCGAGCCCGGCCCCGGGGCCGCAGACGACGGAGCGCATCTTCGTGGCGAAGATGCCCTTCTCCGCGGCCCGGGCCAGGAGGTCGTCCAGCCCCGGCATCGGCTTCATCATGCGAGCGCCGTCGGTCTCGGCGTCGAGCCCCTTGTCGACCTTGAGGATCGGGACGATCGTCTTGACGTCCCACAGGTACTCGGCGGTCGGGCGGCCCTCGACATCGCGGTCCATGGTGTTCTCGAAGAGGATCGTGCCGAGGATGTGCTCGCCGGTGAAGGCGGGGCTGGTCATGATGCGGGCTCGCATCCGGTGGACGAGGTCGAACATCTCCTCCTCGGAGGCGTAGGCGTCGTCCTCGACGCCGTACAGGCGCAGCGCCTTGGGCGTGCTGCCGCCGCTCTGGTCGAGGGCGGCCACGAAGCCCGCGCCGCTGCGCATCTTCTCGAACTGCTGCTCGTTCATCGCCAACCTCCTCGTCGGCCGCGGCGGCGGGCGCCGTCGCGTCGCGCGGCCGGACCGGCCGCGGGTCCCTGGGCCTGACACCTCCATCGTCCCAGGTGGTGACGGTGATTTCCGAGGGACCAGCGTCTCCCCGGGTGGATCTCTGGCGTTCGGTGGTCCCGGCAGGCGACGATGCACGGGTGGGTGACCTGTCGGCCGAGGGGCGGACGCGGGTGCGGGCGCTGAGCCTGTACCTCGTCGGCACGATCGTGCTGGCTCTCACCGCGGTGGGCGGGTACGCCCTCGTCGTCGGCTTCGACCGGGTTCGCCCCGCGCCTGTCGAGGCCGTGGCGGTCGTGGGTGAGCGTGAGCTTCTCGTGCGCTACCTGGGGGGTGTGCCGGGGTGCGGGGACCCGCACCGGGTCGAGGTCGCCGAGGACGCGGACGAGGTGGTCGTCTCGGCGTTCACGGTCGCCCGCCGCGCCACCCGTGAGGGGTTCTCGTGCCCCGACGTCGGCGTGCCGATGCTCCAGACCGTCCGCCTGGGCGAGGCGCTGGGTGACCGGGACGTGCGTGACGGTGCCCGGCCCGGCGTCGACGTCGAGGTGGTCGCGGGCGTGGAGGACCTGCTGACCGACTGAGCGCCGGGCGCGGCGCCGACCCCGGCGAGTGGCCGCGGCGCTCAGGCGATGCGGAACATGCCGGCGGTGCCGGTGATCTCCAGCAGCTCGAGGAGCACCGGGGAGGGGTTGACGAGCCGGATCCCGGGGTTGAGCGCGGTGAGGCCGAGCAGGAAGCGCAGGCCGGAGGAGTCGAGGAACGTCAGCTCCGAGGAGTCGACGGCGTGGACGACCCCGACGTGGTCGCGCTCGTCCTTGAGGCGGCTCACGGCGTCGAGGTCGACCTCCCCGACGAGGACCGCGTGCACCTCGCCCTCGTGCGCGCGCAGCGCGATGTCGCCAGGGGTCCCGATCATGAGGTCACGTCCGTCATCGCCTCGAGCCTAACCCGGCGCACCACCACCACGGTGGCGTCGTCGTCCGAACGTGGGTCACGCACCCGGGCGACGACGGCGTCGAGGTCGACGCCGCCGGCCGGGCCGGCACCCTCGTCCGGGCCGTCCCCTCCGTCCGGGTCGCCGCCCCAGCTGCCGTCGCCGGCGCGGCCCGCGGCCGCCGCGTGCGCCTGCCCGAACGCCTCTCGCAGCGACTCCAGCGCCGAGCGCAGCGAGGTCCCGCGTCGCTCGACGAGCCCGTCGGTGAAGAGGATCAGTGAGCCGCCGGGAGCGACGGTGAGGCGGCCCGGCGTGACGTGCCCGGTGACGAAGCCGACCGGGGTGGTGTGCACGTCGTCGGTCAGGACCGCGTCGCCGTCGGCGTCGAGCAGCACGGGCGGCAGGTGGCCGGCGCGGACGTAGTCGACCGCACCCGTGCCGGGGTCGACGACGGCGACCAGCAGCGTGGCCATCTCGCCGGGCATGGTGGCGCGGACGAGCTCGTCGAGCGCGGTGACCGCCGCGGCGGGGTCCGGGTCGCGCACGAGGAGGGCGCGCAGGCCGTTGCGGAGCTGACCCATCGTCGAGGCGGCGTGCAGACCGTGGCCGGCGACGTCGCCGACGACGACGGCGAGCCGGCCGTCGGGCAGGGTGAGGGCGTCGTACCAGTCCCCGCCGACCCGACCGCCGTCGGCGGGGGCGTAGCGCGCGTCGAGCGCCCAGCCCGGCACCTGCGGGAGGTGCGCCGGCAGTGCGGAGGACTGGAGGGTCTCGGCGGCGCGGGCGTCGCGCTGGGTGCGGGTGTACATCGCCTCCACGACGTGGCGGCGCAGCAGCCTCGCGGTGTCGGCCTGGTCGTCGGTCCAGGGGAGGGAGGACCCGCGGACGGTCTCGCGCCACCGGTCGAAGGACCTGCGCGGGCTCAGCCGCACCGTGTCGCCCTCCAGGCGGGCGAGGGCCTTGTTGTGCGGGTCCCCGCCCCAGTCGACCGAGTGGACGACCTCGCGGCGCAGCCAAGCCACGGCGTCCCCACCGGACATCGTGATCGCCAGGACACCGGCGACGTCGGGCACCAGGGCGGCGACCTCGGGGACGTCACGCACGAGCGAGGTGGTGCAGGCGTAGTCGCCGGTGGTCGTGCCCGCCCACGCGAGGAGGGCGTCGCGTCCGGCGGGGCCGGGGGCGTGGCCCAGCGTGCGGGTGTCGCCCTGGGCGCGCACGACGACGCCGTCGGCGCCGAGCAGCTCGAGGATCGCGTCGTCGGCGGTGAGAGCCTCGGCCAGCGGCACCGCCTCGTCGCGCGAGGCCGCGACCAGGCCGGCCAGGTCGCGCGCCACCCGGCGGGCCGCGGCGATGCGCTCGTCCTCCACCTGGGCGACCAGGCGCAGCGAGAGGGCCGAGCCGAGGAACTCGGCCGCCGCGCGCACGCCGTAGGGCGGGGCGAACGGGCCGGAGTAGTGGTGGCAGGCGATGAGGCCCCACAGGCTCCCGTCCTTGAGGAGGGAGATGGACATCGACGCCGTGACGCCCATGTTCTGCAGGTACTCGAGGTGGATCGGGGAGACGCTGCGCAGGGTCGCGAACGTCAGGTCCAGCGGTGCGCCGGTGCGCGGGTCGAGCGTGGGCACGATCGGCGCGGGCGTGTACCCGACGTCGGAGATGAGGCGGATCCAGCTCCGCTCGTACAGGGCACGGGCCTGGCTGGGGATGTCGGTCGCCGGGTAGTGCAGGCCGACGAAGGGGTTGAGGTCGCCGCGACGCGCCTCGGCGACGACCTCCCCGTTGTACTCCTCGTCGAACCGGTAGACCATCACCCGGTCGAACCCGGTGAGCTCTCGCACCTCGCGGGCCGTGGTGTCGTACAGGGCGGTGAGGCTGTGGGCGCGGTTGAGCGACTCGACCGCGCCGCGCACGGCCTGGTACGTGCCGGTGTAGGTCAGCGGGCGGTCGCCCGAGACCGCCTCGAGCTCGACGACGACGACCCCGGCAGCCGTACCACCGGCGCCCTGCGCGCCGGTGCCGGTGCCGGCGACGGTCCGGGTACCCGTGACCGGCGAGGCCGTGTCCGGTCGCTCCCGCGCGCCGTCCGCGCGCGGCGGGCGGTGGAGGATCGCGTCCACGCTCGCGCCGCGCACCGTGAGCGTGAGCGGGTTGCGGTCACGGACCTCACCGGGCTCGGCGAACCGGGCCGCGAGGACGGCAGCCGCCTCCGTGCCCACGGCGCCGGCGAGCGGGCCGCCGAGGAGCTCACGGGCGGGGATCCCGAGGAGGCCCTCGGTGTTGTCGGAGGCGTGGAGGACCGTGAGGTCGTCCGCCGCGAGGGCCAGCAGGAGGCCGCGCGGCTGGATCGACCCGGGGATGTGGATCGGCTCGCGGGCGCAGTTGTCCAGGTCGACGGGCACCTGCGGCGCCAGCAGCGAGTCGTCCACGCAGTCTCCGTCCCCGGTGCGGATCGCGCGGGTCTCCCAGCGCAGCGATCCGGTGCGCCGTGTGCTCGGCGCCAGGTCCAAGGGTGCAGCATCGGAGGCGGTCCTGTCCTCCCGGGCCCAGGATGCGGCACGCCGTGGCGCGCGTGCGGGCCACCGGACGTGATCGAATGACGACTCCTGCTGCGGCACCCGGACGGACGAACAGGAGACGGCGTGAAGCACCAGTTGACGGCGGAGCTCTCGGCCGGGCGACCGACCGGAACCTCGACGGCAGCCTCGACCGAGGAGTCGGCCGGGCGCTCCACCGGAGCCCCCGCCGGGGCCTCGGCCGGGCTCGCGACCGAGCTGCGCGAGGGCACCCGCGCGGAGCACCGCGCGGCGGAGTCGGCCGGTTTCGTGACCGCGCTGCTCGACGGCCGGCTCGGACCGGACGCGTACGCCGACCTCGCCGCGCAGCAGCTCGGGGTGTACCGCGCTCTGGAGGCCGGTGGCGGCCGGCTCACCGGCGCCGCAGCCGCGCTCGTCGCGCCCGAGCTCGCCCGGACCGCGGCGCTGGAGGCGGACCTGGCGCACCTGTGGGGACCGGACTGGCAAGGCCGGGTCGAGCCCGTACCCGCCGTGGGCCGCTACGTGAGCAGGCTCGACGCCGTCGCCGCGACCGACGTCGGGTACGCGGCCCACGCCTACGTGCGCTACCTCGGCGACCTCTCGGGCGGGCAGGTGGTCGCCGCGATGCTGCGCCGGCACTACGGCGTCGCCGAGGAGGGGCTTCGGTTCTACCGGTTCGACGGCATCGAGAAGGTCAAGCCCTACAAGGACGCCTACCGCGAACGCCTGGACGCCCTGCCGTTCGATGCGACCGAGCGCGCCGCCGTCGTCGCGGAGGCGCGGTACGCCCTGCGGCTGAACCGGGAGGTCTTCGACGACCTCGCCGACCGGCACGTGCGCTCGTGAGCGTGACCACCGTTGGTGACGACCACGGGCCTGCTCTTCCGTGAGGTGAGCCCGCCGTCCTCCGGTCAGGTGCTCGCGAGGGCCTCGGTGAGCCAACGCCGCAGCTGTCCGGCCGGCTGCGCACCGACGACGCGGGTGACCTCCCGGCCCCCGGAGTAGAGGAGCAGCGTCGGGATCCCGCTGATCCTGTGGCGGACGGCCACCTCCGGTGCGAGGTCGGAGTTGACCTTGGCGACCTTGAGCCGACCCGCGTTCTCGCGCCCCAGCTGCTCGACGACGGGGGAGACCTGGCGGCAGGGGCCGCACCAGGGTGCCCACAGGTCCACCAGCACCGGGACGGCGCTGCCCTCGACGGCGTCCGCGAACTCGGCACCGGAGACGTCCACCACCCAGGGCAGGTCGGCGTGGCAGGCGGCGCACCGCGGCCGCCCGCCGGTGGTCACCGGCACACGGTTCCTCGTCCCGCAGGCGGGACACGACACGACGGGGGAGGCCATGCCCCCATTCTTCCCCCGCCGGACCGGCCCTGCCGTGGGGCCCGCCCGGTGACCCGCGGCGGCCCTGATCCCGGGACCTAAGTCCCCCGAACAGGCGTCACAGGTCCCAGGGTCGCAGTGATCTGCGACACACTTTTGCGGGGCGGTGCGTGGCGTCCGCGCGGCGTGCGCGACGGCCGGGATGGTGTGCGCGACATCCGTCGTCCGACCTCGTCGCCGACCAGCCGCCCCACCCCGGAGATCCCCATGTCGCGATCCCGCGCGCGCCGCGCAGCCGCCCAAGCACCCGCCCTCGCCGCCGCGCTCGTCGCCGCGGCTGCCGTGGCCGTTCCCGCCGGCGCCGCCGTCGAGGCCCCGGCCGGCGAGCCGGGGTACAGCACCGTCGCCACCGTCGCCCCGGTCGCGGCGCAGCGTTCCGCCCAGGGCCGGATCATCGACGACCTGTCCGTCCACGACGGTCTCATCCACCTCGGCTACGGCGACTACGGGGACAACACCGGACCAATCGACCTCGTCACGCTCGACCCCGCGACGGGCGAGGTCGCCGTCGCCCTCGCCGGCGTCCCCACCGAGGAGATCCAGGTGGTCCGCGACGTCGGAGGGACCCGCTTCGCCCCGATGGCCGACCCCAGGGCCGGGTGGCGCACACCCTCGGGCTTCGCCACGGACGCCTCCGGGAGGTGGGAGAACGCCGCCGCGGTGCCGGTCGTCCACGCCTACGACGTCGCCACCATGGACGGCAGCGACCTCTGGGTCGCCGGCTCCGCCTACCTCGACGGCACCGACCGGGTCGGCGCCGTCGCGTACCGGTCCGTCGACGGCGGAACCACGTGGGAGCAGGCGGTCACCGACCTGCCCGCGACCGCCAGCGGCTACGAGCGCTACTACTGGGTGGCCGAGCTCGGCGGGAAGATCTACGTCCAGGCGCGCCACTACGGCACCACCAGCTCCTCCGGTCCGGTGCGGATCTTCGACGGCCGCCGCTGGACCACCGGGAGCACGCGGCTCGGCAACGTCTGCCTCCCCTCGGACGCCTCCGACATCGAGGTCTTCGCCGACACCCTCGTCTGCGGCCGCGGGACGGTCGTGACCACCTTCGACGGCCGGACGCTGCACCAGTCGCCCGCTCCCACACGGCAGACCATCACGGGCGGGAGCATCGGGGCGATCGACGTCTTCAGCGACGACCAGCACGTGTGGGTCCTCGGCGGCGGCGGGATCGCCCGGTCGGCCGACGGCGTCACCTGGCAGCAGGTGACCACCTCCGTCCCGGAGGACGCGCGCTCGATCGCCGTCGCGGACGGCCACATCTACCTCGGCACGACCACGAGCACCGTCCTGCGCTCGGACCTCACGGTCGCCGAGCTCGCCCCGACACCCGCCGCCGCCGAGCCGGTCGTCAGCGGCAGCAAGGGCAAGGGTGGCGGCAAGGGCCCGGGGAAGTAGGCCCGGCGGCCCGGCGGCGCAGCCGCTCCGCGGGTTCCCCGCGCGCCTACGCTGGTCACGTGACGACGGCGGAGCGCACCTGGCGCCCCACCTGGCCCTGCCGGGTGGCGCAGCAGCTCGCCGTCCTGCGTCACGGTCCCGGGGACCCGACCTTCCTCGCCGCCGCCGACGGTGCGGCCTGGCGCGGCGTGCGCACCCCTACCGGCACGGCGACCCTGCGCCTGAGCGTGCGTCCCGCGGACGGCGAGGTGCTCGCCACCGCCTGGGGCGACGGCGCGGACTGGGTGCTCGACGCCGTCCCCGCCATGCTCGGTGCCGGCGACGACCCGTCGGGGTTCCGGGCCGAGCGACACCCGGTCGTGGACCGGCTGCGGCGCGCCCACCCGCACTGGCGGGTGCCGCGGACCGGGCTGGTCATGGAGTCGCTCGTGCCGGCCGTCATCGAGCAGAAGGTCACCGGGTCGGAGGCGTTCGCCGGCTACCGGCGCCTCGTGGGCCGCTTCGGTGAGCCCGCCCCGGGGCCCGGGGCGGGGCTGGGCCTGCGGGTCCAGCCCGCCCCGTCGGCCCTGGTGGCGATCCCGTCGTGGGAGTGGCTGCGGCTGGGCATCGACCACTCCCGGTCCTCGACGATCGTGGCCGCGGCCGGGCGGGCGGACGCGCTCGAGCGGACCCTCCAGCGCGACCACGCCGGTGCCGACCGCGGGCTGCGCTCCATCCCCGGCATCGGGGTGTGGACGAGCGCGGAGGTCCGCGTCCGCGCGCACGGCGACCCCGACGCCGTGAGCTTCGGCGACTACAACGTGGCCAAGGACGTCGGCTACGCCCTCACCGGACGGCGGACCGACGACGCCGGCATGGCCGAGCTCCTCGAGCCGTTCCGCGGCCACCGCTACCGGGTGCAGCGCCTCGTCGAGCTGAGCGGCATCCGTCACCAGCGCTTCGGCCCGCGCATGCCGCTGCGGGCCCACCTACCGGTGTAGGGAGGGCGGCGTGCTCACCGTCGGTTCGATCGTCATCCGGGTCGACGACCTGCCCCGGCAGGTCGCGTTCTGGTCGGCCGCGCTGGACTACATGCCCCGCGACGGCAGCGGCGAGGAGGACGACTTCGTCCTGCTGCGCCCGCGCGCCGGCCGGTCCGGCCCCCACATCTCCCTCGACAGGGTCCCCGCGCCGGTCCAGGTCCCGCCGAGGATCCACCTGGACCTGTACACCGAGGACCAGCGCGGCGAGGTCGAGCGGCTCGTGGGGCTCGGCGCGACCCGCGTGCACTGGGACAAGCAGCCCGCCGACGCCGACTACGTCATCCTCGCCGACCCCGAGGGCAACCGGTTCTGCGTCGTCGACACGACCCGCTGACCGCCGCCGCCCGGAGTGGGCCGGCGTCGCGGCCGCCGGCGCGGTGGCTCAGCCGAGGCGCCAGACCTGCGCGCCGGGGCCGTCGCCCGGCAGCTCGACCCCGCCCGGTCCGACGAGCAGCGGCGCCCCGCCGTAGAGGTTCTCGGCGCCGTCCGCGGCGAGCGAGGCGGGCAGCCGCGCGCCCGACCACGGCGCCCGGGCGAGGAGGACCAGCACCCGCTCGTCGCTCGTCTCGCGCAGGTACGCGACGGCGTCGTCGTCGACCACGGCCCACCGCAGGCCGCCCTCGCGCAGTGCCCGCGAGGACCGCCGCACGGCGAGGAGCGACCGGTAGATCTCGAACGTGGCCGCGTCCCAGTCCGGCCCGCCGCCGGCGTCGACCTGCGCCCAGGGCATGGTCCGCCGGGCGTGCTCACCGTTGACGCCGGTCATCCCGCCCTCGTCGCCGGCGAAGATCACCGGCGTCCCGGGGTAGGTCAGCAGCAGCGCCGCCGCCACCTCCGCCCGCTCGCGGCTGCCCAGGACGCTGCGGATCCGTGCGGTGTCGTGCGAGCCGAGCATGTTCCACTGCCGTGCCGTCACCGACCACGGCACCGCCGAGTCGAACTCGCGCATCGTGGCCACCGCCGCGCCGGCACCGCGGCGCGGCACCGGCACGGGCATCCCCAGGAACGGCAGCGTGGAGCCCGGCTCGACGAGCCAGGTCCACACCGGCCGGGTGAACCCGGAGTAGTTCATGTTCGCGTGCCAGCCGCCCGCGACGAGGTCGGCGCCGGCGTCGTGGAAGTGCTCCGAGACCAGCACGGCCTCGGGGTTCACCGCGCGCATCGTCTCCCTGATGGTCCGGGCGACGGCGTGGGTGAGGTCCACCGCGCCGTACCGGCCGGTCATGTTGGCCACGTCGATCCGCCACCCGTCCAGCGCGTAGGGCTCGGCGAGCCAGCGGGCGACGACGGACCCCGGCCCCTCGACCAGGCGCCGTGCGAGCTCGGGGGACCGGTGGTCGAGCTTGGGCAGCGAGGCGTGGCCGAGCCACCCCACGTACCCCGGCTCGCCGTCGTCCCAGTGGTAGAAGGACGACTCGGCGGTCCCGACGTCGGTGCGCGCCCGGTCGAACCACTCGTGGGCCACGCCGGTGTGGTTGGTCGTGAGGTCTCCGACGAGCCGCATGCGGCGCGAGCGCAGCGCGGCGCGCAGCGAGGCGAGCGCCTCGTCACCGCCGAGCAGGGGATCGACGTGGTCGAACGTGCGAGCGTCGTAGCGGTGGTTGGACCGGCCGGGGAAGAACGGGGTGAGGTAGAGGGTGTCGACGCCGAGGCGCTCGAGGTGGTCCAGGCGGGACTCGACCCCGGGCAGGTCCCCGCCGTAGAGCTGGCTGCCGACGCCGCGGCCGCGGGCGCCGGGGACCTCGTCCCACGCCGTGGGCAGCGCCCACTCGGGCAGCGGGCCGGGCGGCGGGCCGTCGTGGCCGCAGGAGCGGGCGAAGCGGTCGGGGAAGACCTGGTAGACCACCGACGACGCCGTCCACGCCGGTGCGGGCTCGTGGACGCTGAGCCGGAAGTCGGCGGCGTCGGGGACGTCCCGGGCGTGGGCGCCGCGCCCGTTGAGCCAGCGGTAGCCACCCGGCTCGGCGACGAGGAAGCGGTAGCCCGTCACCGGGTTGTGCACGTCCACCTCGGCGACGTACCAGTGCTCCTCGCCGACCGACCGGTCCGGCCGCGCCGGGGCGATCATCGGCTCGCCGTCGCGCACGGTGCGCACCCACACCTCGCGCCGGGCTCCCGGGACCCGCAGGCGCACGGGGACGACGTCACCCAGGCGCGGCGTCCCGGGCGGGACGTACACCTCGGAGCCGTCGTGGTGGGGCTGGTCGAGCAGGTGCGGTGCAGGGGTCACGGCGGTTCCTCGGGTCGGCGTCGGGCGTCCACGCTAGCCCCGCCGGGGGCGGGTCTGTCGACCCGCGGCGCAGCCTCCGGGTCGGGCGTCGGCAGGCAGGCACCCGCACTGCGGGGTCTCCCAGCCTGCGCGCCCCAGCCTGCCGGTGGCGCGTGGCGGGCCGCCGGGCGCGCGTGTGACCGTGCCGGGTGTCAGGGGCCCCGGCGGCTCTCAGGCACCCGTGCGGGCGAGTCCCCGGGTGACCTCGTCGGCCCGCTCGCGGAACACCTCGACGTCGTGCTCCTGGTGCCCCGCACCCTCGAACGCCTCGGTGAGCAACCGGACCTGGGTGAGCAGCCGCGCGCGCAGGGCCTGGTCCTGGGCGTGCCGGCCGACCCGCCGCACCAGGGTCAGGCCGGCGTGCATGACCGACGGCGCGGTCCCGGCGTACCAGCGCACGTGGTCCAGGACGTCGGAGGTGAGGGAGACGGCGTCGGGCCGCGGGGCGTGGACGCGCGGGACGCCGTCGTCGTCCGCCCGCCACGGGGAGGGCAGCTCGCGGGCGGCGAGGAGGGCAAGGCCCGAGGACAGGTCGTCCAGGGCGTTGACGGCCGTGTACGGGTCGTTCGTGCCGGGGGAGAGGGCCCGCACCGCGAGCTCGGTGAGCTGCTGCACCGCGAAGTCGACGTCCTGGTAAGGCGTGCGGGCGTCGGAGACGACGACGGCGTCCCGCACCTTCTTCACGAGCTCGTCGTCCCGTCGGTCCCGCGGGTGGACGAGGCAGAGCACGGTGTCCTCCAGGACGTAGCGACCGGGCATGACCCGCAGGGCGAGGAGCGCGTCTCCCGAGCGGGCGGCGTCGAGCAGCGCCGCCTCGTCGACGTAGGTGACGTAGCCGGTCCGTCCGCCGCGCACGGGCGCGGCCTCCTCCTCGAGCCGGTCGGGCAGACGGGCGTCGACGTCGAGGTCACGGCCGATCTGCTCGGGGTAGAGCCGGTCGACGGTCGCGTGCAGGTCCTGCCGGACCCGGCGGGCGATGGTCGAGACCTGGATCGAGTCGGAGATGTGGTGGATGAAGTAGATGAGCACGGCGATGTTCAGCACGGCCAGGACGACGGCGCCGTTGACCGCCAGGTGGGGGATGAACACCTCCGCCTCGGGGTCGCCGGGGTCGCCGAGCGCCCGGATCGAGCGCAGCACCAGCAGGCTGTAGAGGAAGGTCGCGACGAACACGCCCAGGACGGCCTGGTTCCCGCGGTCGGCCATGAAGTTGCGTACCAGGCGCGGGCCGTAGCTGGAGGACGTCAGCGCGAGGACCGCCATCGTGATGGAGAAGGTCGTGCCGGCGACGGCGAGGGACGACCCGGCGATCGCACCGAGGATGTCGCGGCTGCCGCTCTCGCCCACGCGGTAGATGATCGAGTCGAGCCAGCCGGGCAGCGTGGGCAGGGTCGCCAGCTCGTCGACGGCGATGAGGGCCTCGGCGAGCAGGACCGCCACAACGACCATGACGGCCGGCACGAACCAGAAACGTTCGCGCAGGCGCTGGAGGATGTTCACGGCCTCACCCTGCCAGGACGCGCCGGTCCGCGCGGTGAGGCGGGGCCGGTGCGGTGAGGCGGGGCCGGTGCGGTGAGACGGGGCCGGTGCGGTGAGACGGGGCCGGTCCGCGTGGGGAGGCGGCCGGATCGCGCGGTGAGCCGGGGCCGGTCAGCACACCGGGGCGAGCCGGTGCCGGGGGCGGGCCGGTACCGGGGTGGTAGGTGCGCGGGAGGGGCGGGTTGGAGCGGGAGGGCCCTCGTCGGGTTGACTGGCGCCGTGACCGACCTCAGCGCCGTGGCGCAGGAGCTCTACGGGCTGACCCCCGCCGAGTTCACGCCGGCGCGCAACGCGCGGGCGAAGGAGCTGCGGGCCGCCGGTGAGAAGGGGCTCGCGGACGCCGTCCGGGCGATGCCGAGGCCGTCGGCCGCCGCGTGGCTGGCCAACCAGATGGTGCGCCACCTCGGCGAGGAGGTCACCGGCCTGCTCGAGCTCGGTGAGGAGCTGCGACGCGCCCAGGCCGACCTCGACGCCGCCCAGCTCCGCGAGCTCACCGCGCAGCGCCGTCGTCTCGTCTCGGCCCTCGCCCGCCGTGGCCGGGACCTCGCGGGCGAGCTCGGGCACAAGGTGGGCCCGGGCGTCGTGGAGCAGCTCGCGGCGACCCTCAACGCGGCCATGACGGACAAGGACGCCGCCGAGGCCCTGCGCACCGGGCTCCTCGTCGCGCCGATGGAGTCCTCCGGGCTCGGCGGGGTGGACCTCGACGGGGTGCTGGCCGTTCCCGGGGCGGCGGGGGAGCGGGCCCCCGAGGGGGTGGCGCCCCTGGCGCGCAAGCGGGCCGCACGCGACGCCGAGCGGGCGCGCGCGAGGGAGACGGCCGCCCGTCGGCTCGCCGAGGCGCAGGAGCACCTCGCCTCCGCCGAGGCGGAGGCCGCGACCGCCGACCGGCGGCGGCGCAAGGCCGAGGAGCACGTGCGGTCGTTGCAGGCGGGCGTCCTGCAGGCCCGGGCCGAGACCGAGGACCTGCGGCGGCGCCTCGAGGCGGCCGAGGTCACCCTGGAGCGTGTGGAGGACGAGCTCGCCGACGCCGAGGACGACCGGGAGGTGGCCGTCGCCGACGACGCGGGCGCTCGCGCCGACGTCGCGGCCGCGCGCGCCGCACTGGCGGCCCTGCGCCTGGAGCAGGGCCGCTGACCCCGTGACGCCCGACGGCCCCGGCGCGGGGCCGGGGCCGTCGGGAGGATCAGCTCAGGTTTGCGCCGGGTTCGGCGCGCACCGGGGTGTCCTGGTGCCCGCTGCTCAGCGGAGGGGGTCGTCGTCGCGGCGACGGGCGTCGTCGTCCCGGTACGGGGCGTCGTCGTCACGGTGCCGAGGCTCGCCCTCGGTGAGCCCGGTGCCCGACGCGTCCACGTCCGTCCGGTCGGCCTCGCCGGGGGCGAGCCCGGTCTCGGGGTCGACGTTGGCCTGTGCCCGCACGGCGGGCGGGATCGACTCGTCGTCGGCCACCGTGGGCGGGTAGGCCGGCGGGGTCCCGGGAGGGGCCCCGGGGTCGAAGCCCTCCGCCGGTGCGGACGGGGCGGTGCGGGTGGGGCTGTCGTCACCGCCCTTGGCGGCTGCGACCGCGGCCGCTCCCGCGGCGGCCACGCCGACGGCGGCCGCGGCGGCTTTGCCGGAGACCCCCGCCTTGCCCGAGTCGCCCTCGGAGGGCGCTGCTGCGCCGACACCGGGGGCGCCGACCGTCGCGCCGGGGTTGACGGTGCCGCGCCAGGCGCCGCTCGCGTACCCCTCGGACTCGATGATCTCCTTGAAGCGCTCGAGGTCGGCCACCGCCTGCCGCTCGACGAGGCCGAGCTTGTCGCCGGCCGTCTCGACCAGACCCTCGGGCTCGTACTCCAGCTCGAGGTGGATCTGGGTCTGGCCGCCGCCGACGTCCTCGAACGTCACCGCGCCGGCGTTGGTGGCGCCCTCCGTGGCCGCCCAGGCGATCTTGCGGTCGGGGACCTGCTCGAGGATCCGGGCCTCCCACTCGCGCTTGACCCCCGCGATCTCGGCGACCCACTGCAGACGGTCGTCGGAGAGCTGGGTGACGGACGTGACGCCACCCATGAAGTGGGGGAAGTCCTCGAACTGCGTCCACTGGTTGTAGGCCGTGGCGACCGGGACGTCGACCATGATCGACTTGTGGACCTTCGTGGTCATGACATCTCCTCCTGCTCGGGACGAGGCGCTGACGCCCGCGTCTTTCGCCCAGCATGGGACCCCCGGCGCCGTCCCGCATCACGGGGGCGCCGGCCTCGGACGGGTGGCGTGACTCCGGCGGGCCCCACCACCTCCCGCCCCGACAGCGCCAACCTTCCGTCCCTGCCGCGCCACGTTTCGCCCCGGTGCCGTCCAGATATCGATCTGGAACTCGCCTTCCGAAATGCTTGTGGGCACCGCGGGCGAGGGACTAACGTCCTGCGCACACCGGCGCCGTTGTTCGGCATGGATAACCTGCGGCCCGGCAGCTCAAGCACCGAACCATGCCCCTCGCGGACCACCGGTACCGGCGGACCCACGGGCAGTTCGAAGCAGGAGCACGAGGCATGGACCTAGAGGTCACCGTCAACGGCGAGGTCAGGGCCGACGTCCCGGCCGGGCCGCACACGTCGCTGCTGGACTGGCTGCGCGCGCAGGGCCTGACCGCCGCCAAGGAGGGCTGCGCGGAGGGTGAGTGCGGTGCGTGCGCCGTCCTCGTCGCCCGCCCCGACGGTGAGGGCCGCACGCGCTGGACGGCGATCAACGCCTGCCTGCCGCCGGCCGCCGCGCTGGACGGGCAGGAGATCGTCACCGCCGAGGGCCTGGGCACGGCGCCCGGCGCCTGCCGGTCGGAGCACCTCCACCCGGTCCAGCGCGAGATGGCCGAGCGGGGCGGGTCGCAGTGCGGCTACTGCACGCCGGGGTTCGTCTGCTCGATGGCCGCGGAGTACTACCGGCCGGACCGCCGAGCCGGGGTGGCGGCCGGGGCGACCGGGACGTCCGCCGTCGGGGAGGACCACGCCGCCGACGACGAGACCGGTCCCAACGGGTTCGACCTGCACGCCCTGAGCGGGAACCTGTGCCGTTGCACCGGGTACCGGCCCATCCGCGACGCGGCGTTCGCCCTCGACGGCCCCGAGGCCGGTGACCCCCTCGCCGAGCGCCAGGGACGCCCCGCGCCCGCGGTCCGGAGCACCGACCGGTCCGACGCCACCGGGCGGTTCGTGCGGCCCGCCGACCTCGCCGAGCTCCTCGAGCGGCTCGCCGCCGACCCCGACGCCCTCGTCGTCGCCGGCGCCACGGACACCGGCGTCGAGCGCAACATCCGTCACGCCCGGCCCCCGCTCGTCCTGGCGGTGGACCGTCTCCCCGAGCTGCGCGGCCTCGAGGTCACCGACGAGCGCATCGAGATCGGCGCGGCCCTGACCCTGTCGGAGGTCGAGCGGGCCCTCGACGGGCGGGTCCCGCTGCTGGCCCAGCTCTTCCCGCAGTTCGCCTCGCGCCTCATCCGCAACACCGCGACCCTCGGCGGCAACCTCGGCACCGGCTCGCCCATCGGCGACTCCGCGCCCGCGCTCCTCGCCCTGGACGCCTCCCTCGTCCTCACCGGCGCGGACGGCGAGCGGGAGGTCCCCCTGGCCGAGTACTTCACCGGGTACCGCACGACCGTGCGCCGGCCCGGGGAGATCATCCGGGCGGTGCGTCTCCCGCTCCCGCTCGCGCCCGCCACCGCGTTCTACAAGATCGCCAAGCGGCGCTTCGACGACATCTCCTCGGTCGCCGTCGCGTTCGCCCTGACCACCGGTGGCGACGGCGAGGTGAGCGCGGTCCGGATCGGGCTCGGCGGCGTCGCCGCGACGCCGGTCCGCGCACGGGCGACCGAGGACGCCCTCGTGGGACGCCGGTGGACCGAGGAGACGGCCCGGTCGGCCGCTGCGGTCATGGCCGGCGAGGGCACCCCCATGGACGACCACCGCGCCAGCTCGCGGTACCGCTCGGCCATGCTCGAGCAGTCCCTCCTGCGATTCTTCGCCCAGACCGCCCTGGAGGTGGCCCGATGAGGTCCCTGTCCGAGCGTCCCGAGCGGCCCGTCGTCGGGGTCTCCGTCCCGCACGAGAGCGCCGAGCTCCACGTCACCGGCGCCGCGCTCTACACCGACGACCTCGTCGTGCGCACCGCCGGGGTCCTGCACGCCTGGCCCGTCCAGGCCCCACATGCCCACGCCCGCGTCACCTCGCTGGACACCAGCGGGGCGACGACGGTGCCGGGCGTGGTCCGCGTCCTCACCGGCGCCGACGTCCCGGGCGTCAACGACGCCGGCGTCAAGGGCGACGAGCCGCTCTTCCCCACCGAGGTCATGTACTTCGGCCACCCCGTGGCCTGGGTCCTGGGCGAGAGCCTCGAGGCGGCCCGGCTCGGCGCCGAGGCGGTGCGGGCCGAGTACGAGGTCCTCCCGTCGCTGCTCACCCTCGGCGAGGCGATGGAGGCCGGCAGCTTCCAGGGCAACCAGCCCACCGTGAGCCGCGGCGACGCCGCCGCCGGGCTGGCGGCGGCAGCACACCGCTTCTCCGGCGAGCTCGAGCTCGGCGGCCAGGAGCACTTCTACCTCGAGACCCACGCCGCGCTCGCCCTCGTGGACGAGGCGGGGCAGGTCCTCGTCCAGTCCAGCACCCAGCACCCCTCCGAGACCCAGGAGATCGTGGCCCACGTCCTCGGGCTGCACAGCCACGAGGTCACCGTGCAGTGCCTGCGCATGGGCGGCGGGTTCGGCGGCAAGGAGATGCAGCCCCACGGCCTCGCGGCCATCGCCGCGCTCGGCTCGGTCCTGACCGGCCGGCCCGTCCGGCTGCGGCTCAACCGCACGCAGGACCTGACGATCACCGGCAAGCGGCACCCGTTCCACGCCTCGTGGGAGGTCGGCTTCGACGACGACGGCCGCCTGCTCGCCCTGCGCGCGACCCTGACCTCCGACGGCGGCTGGAGCCTGGACCTGTCCGAGCCCGTGCTCGCCCGGGCGCTGTGCCACATCGACAACGCCTACTTCATCCCCGACGTCGAGGTCCACGGCCGGATCGCCCGGACCAACAAGACCTCGCAGACGGCGTTCCGGGGCTTCGGCGGCCCGCAGGGGATGCTCGTCATCGAGGACATCCTCGGGCGGTGCGCGCCCCTGCTGGGGGTGGAGCCGGCCGAGCTGCGCCGGCGCAACTTCTACGCCCCGGGCCAGGCCACGCCCTACGGCCAGCCGGTGCGGCACCCCGAGCGGCTCGCCGCGATCTGGGACGAGGTCCACGAGCGCGCCGACGTCGCCCGGCGCCGTGAGCAGATCGCCGCGTTCAACACCGCACACCCGTACACGAAGCGGGCGCTGGCCGTGACGCCGGTGAAGTTCGGCATCTCGTTCAACCTCACCGCGTTCAACCAGGCCGGGGCGCTCGTCCACGTCTACAAGGACGGGTCGGTGCTCATCAACCACGGTGGCACCGAGATGGGCCAGGGCCTGCACACCAAGATGCGCCAGGTCGCGGCGACCGCCCTGGGCGTGCCGCTGGACCACGTCCGCCTCGCGCCCACCCGGACCGACAAGGTGCCCAACACCTCCGCCACGGCAGCCAGCTCGGGCGCGGACCTCAACGGCGGCGCCGTCAAGGACGCCTGCGAGCAGATCCGCGAGCGGCTCGCGGGTGTCGCGGCCCGCACGCTCGACATCCACCCCGACGACGTCCGCTTCGACGGCGGGCGGGTCACGGGCATCGGGTTCCACGACCGGGACCTGGCATGGTCCGACGTCGTCAGCGCCGCCTACTTCCAGCGGGTCCCTCTGTTCGCCGCCGGGTACTACCGCACCGAGGGCCTGCACTGGGACTCCAGCCGGATGCAGGGCGAGCCGTTCAAGTACTTCTCCTACGGCGTCGCCGCCTCCGAGGTGGAGGTGGACGGCTTCACCGGTGCCTACCGGTTCCTGCGCACCGACATCGTCCACGACGTCGGCGACACGCTCTCCCCGCTCATCGACCTCGGCCAGATCGAGGGCGGGTTCGTCCAGGGCGCCGGCTGGCTGACCCTGGAGGAGCTGCGCTGGGACCTCTCCGACGGCGACACCCGCGGCCGTCTGGCCACCCAGTCGGCGAGCACCTACAAGCTGCCGAGCTTCTCCGAGATGCCCGAGGAGCTCAACGTCCACCTCTTCGAGCGGGCCACCGAGACCGGCGTCGTCTACGGCTCCAAGGCCGTGGGGGAACCGCCGCTCATGCTGGCCTTCAGCGTCCGGGAGGCGCTGCGTGAGGCCGCCGCCGCGTTCGGGCCCGGCGGGGTCACCGTGGGCCTGGCGAGCCCGGCCACCCCCGAGGCGGTCTTCTGGGCCGTCCAGGCGGCCCGCGCGGCCGGTGGCGCGCCCGGCGAGGAGACGTCGGCGGTGCCGGGTGCGCCCGTCGCGGGGACGGCGGCGGCCCGGCCGGCCGGCGGGGGAGACGACCTCGGGGACGGCGCACCCACGGGGGACGCGGCCGCGCCGTCGCCGGGGGCCGCCCAGCCCGCCGCGACGGGCGACGTCGACGGGTCCGACCACGGCACCGAGGAGGCCCACGACGGCGCCGACCACGGCGTCGCCCGCGCCGGCGCCGGGGGGAGCTGACCGTGGACTGGCTGGAGGCGGTCCAGAGCCTGCGCGCGGACGCTCGCCCGGGCGTCCTCGTCACCGTGACGGCGGTCCGCGGCCACGCCCCGCGTGAGGCGGGCGCGAAGATGGTCGTGGCGAAGGACGCCACGTGGGACAGCGTCGGCGGGGGCAACCTCGAGGCCACGGTCGTGGACCGGGCGCGGGCGATGATCGACGAGGGCGTCACCGTGCCCGAGACCGTGACGTTCGCGCTCAACGACCACACCGAGAACCGGCACGGGCGTCAGTGCTGCGGGGGAGAGGTCAGCGTCCTCCTCGAGCCGCTGCGCACGGCCCCGACCGTCGCCGTGTTCGGTGTCGGGCACGTCGGCCTCGAGCTCGCCCGCATCCTGTCCCGGCTGCGCCTGGACCTCCACCTCGTCGACAGCCGGCCCGAGCAGCTCGACCCGCTGCGCCTGGCCGAGGTCACCGGCGGGCACGCGAGCGTCACCGTCCACCACGCCGTCGCCCCGGAGACCGTGCTGCGCGCCCTCCCGGCGGGCTCGCACGTGCTCGTCATGACGCACGACCACGCCGAGGACCTCCTCCTGTGCGACGCGGCCCTGCGCCGCGGTGACCTGGACGTGGGCCTCATCGGCTCCCGCGCGAAGTGGTCACGGTTCCGGGTCCGGCTGCGCGGCGAGGGCCACGACGACGCCGTCATCTCCACCATCACCTGCCCCATCGGGCTGCCGACCATCACGGGCAAGGCCCCGGCCGTCATCGCCGTCTCCGTCGCGGCCGACCTGCTGCAGACCATCGAGGCCACCGGACCTGCGGGGCCCTCCCACGGCCTCGCGCGGCCGGACCGTGCGACGGCCGCCGCGCCGGCCGAGGGCCGCCGCGCATGACCCTCTACCGCGCCACCGTCCTCGACACCCCCGGCGACCCGCTCGAGGACGGCCCCGAGGCCCTGCGCGCCGAGAGCGACGGCGGGCTCCTCGTCCGCGACGGCGTGATCGCCGCCCGCGGCCGCTTCGCGGACGTCGCCGCCGCCCACCCCGGCGAGGAGGTCGTCGACCTGCGGGGCGGGATCCTGCTGCCGGGGATGGTCGACACCCACGTGCACTTCCCGCAGGTGCGGGCCATCGGCGGCCTGGGCATGCCCCTGCTGGACTGGCTCGACCGGTGCGCGCTGCCCGAGGAGATGCGCCTGGTGGACCGGGCCTACGCCGAGGAGGTCGCCGGCGAGTTCGTCGACGGCCTCGTCCGCGCCGGCACCACCACCGCGCTGGTCTTCGGCTCGCACTTCCCGGAGGCCGTCGACGCCCTGTTCGGCGAGGCCGAGCGGGTCGGGCTGCGGATCACCAGCGGCCTGGTCGTCAGCGACCGGGTCCTCCCCGAGCCCCTGCTCACCACCCCCGAGGCAGCCCTCGCGCACGGCCGGGCCCTGCTGGAGAGGTGGCACGGCCGCGGACGCCTGCGCTACGCCGTCACGCCGCGGTTCTCCCTCTCCAGCTCCGAGCCGATGCTCGACGCGTGCGCCGAGCTCCTCGGCGCCCGCGACGACGTCTGGTTCACCTCCCACCTCAACGAGAACACCGCCGAGATCGAGGAGGTCGCCCGGCTCTTCCCCGGCGCCGGGCACTACCTCGACTCCTACGACCGGCACGGCCTGGTCACCCCGCGCTCGGTCCTGGCCCACAACGTCCACCCCACCGGTCACGAGCTCGAGGTGCTCGCCCGCGCGGGCGCCGCCGTCGCCCACTGCCCCACCTCCAACTGCGCCCTCGGCAGCGGGCTGTTCCCCTTCGCCGAGCACCTCACGGCCGGCGTGCGGGTGGCGCTCGGCTCCGACGTCGGGGCCGGCACCGGTTTCTCCCTGCTCAAGGAGGGCCTGCAGGCGTACTTCGTCCAGCGCCTCCTCGGCCCGCGCGGCGTGGCCCTCGGCCCCGCCGCGCTCCTCCATCTCGCGACGAGGTCCGGCGCCCTGGCGCTGGGGCTCGGCGACGACGTCGGCGACCTCTCGGTCGGCAAGCAGTTCGACGCCGTCTGGGTCCGACCCCAGCCGGGCAGCACCCTCGAGGTCGTGCTCCGCCACGCGGCGGACCCGACCGACGCCCTTGCCAAGATCTTCACCCTGGGCACACCCGGCGACGTCGCAGTCGTCTGGGTAGCCGGCCGGGCGGTCAGCTCCGCGCCCCAGCCCGTGCCCCCGTCCCTTCCCCTGGAGGCAGCATGAGCACGACCGCGACGAAGAGGTCCGGTCCCGTCCGCACCGGGCCCGGCCCGGTGGACCGCTACTTCGGCATCACCGCCGAGGGCTCGACGATCCCGCGCGAGCTGCGCGCGGGCTTCACCACGTTCCTGACGATGAGCTACATCCTCTTCGTCAACCCGCAGGTCCTCTCCGGGGCGATCGACGTCCCGAACTCGTTCGTCCAGCTCCTCATGGTCACGGCCATCGCGGCGGCGTTCGGCTCCATCGTCATGGGCGTCATCGCTCGCTACCCGTTCGCCCAGGCCCCCGGCATGGGGCTCAACGCGTTCTTCTCCTTCACGGTGGTGCAGGGGATGGGCGTGCCGTGGCAGACGGCGCTCGGCGCGGTGTTCATCTCGGGCGTGCTGTTCGTCGTCCTCAGCGTCATCGGGGCCCGGAAGGCGATCGTCATGGCGATCCCCATGAGCCTCAAGCTGGCGATCACCGCCGGCATCGGCACGTTCCTGGCGTTCCTCGGGCTGCGCACCGCCGGGATCGTCGTGCCGAACGAGGCGACGATGGTCACCCTCGGCTCACTCGGCAGCCCCACCGCCTGGGTGGCGATCGTCGGCCTGCTCATCACCGCGGTCCTGCTCCAGCTCAAGGTCAAGGGCGCCATCCTCTGGGGCATCCTCGGGTCCTCGGTCATCGCGATCGTCTCCGGTGCCCAGGTCTTCGCCGGGGGCGCCGACGGCGGCCTCCAGGCGTTCCCCGGGTTCGGCGACGGCGTCGTCGCCGCGCCGATCTGGCCCAGCGACCTCGTGGGGGCGCTGGACATCGCCGGCGCCCTCGGCCTCGGCGTCCTGTCGGTGGTGTTCACCTTCTTCTTCGTGGACTTCTTCGACGCCACGGGCACCCTCACCGGGCTGGCCCAGCGCGCCGGGTACCTCGACGAGAAGGGCGACATGCCCCGCGCCAAGACCACCTTCTCCATGGACGGACTCGCCGCCATGTTCGGTGCGTTCATGGGCACCTCGACCACCACCGCCTACGTCGAGAGCGCCTCGGGCATCGAGGACGGCGGCCGGACGGGCCTGACGTCGGCGACGACGGGCGTGCTGTTCGCGCTGTCGATGTTCCTGTGGCCGCTCGCCGGGGCGATCCCGGGCGCGGCGACGGCACCGGCGCTCATCCTGGTCGGGGCGATGATGATGGACGGGATCCGCCACATCGAGTGGGACAAGGTCTCCGAGGGTGTGCCGTCGTTCCTGGCGATCATCGCGATGCCGCTGACCTTCTCCATCGCCAACGGCGTGAGCCTCGGGGTCATCAGCTACTGCGCCATCAAGCTCTTCACCGGCGACGGCCGAAAGGTCCACCCGATCCTCTACGTCGTCGCCCTGCTGCTCGTGGCGAGGTACGTCTTCCTCAGCGAGTAGGTCGTCGGGGCGCCCGGTCGGGCCCGCCCGGGCGAGCCGGGTCGGGCCCGCCGGTCGGGCGCGGCTCGCCGGTCAGGCCCGCCAGGCCGAGGTCTGCGCGGTGGCGTCGCCCGTCGTGGCGCCGTCGGTCGTGGCGCCGTCGTCCGAGGTGCCGTTCAGGCCCGGCATCCCGCGGTGCCCGCCGGGGCCGTGGCCGGGCCCACCCATCGGCAGCCCCTCCTCGACCGCCGCGGTGATGCGCTCCTCAAGGCCCGCCCGCAGCTCGGCCGCACGCGCCTCGTCGAGGTCGCCGTCGGCCACCGCCTGGTCGATCCGCTCACCGGCGGCGGCGACGAGGGCGTCGACGAGCTCGGTGGTCGAGACCCCCTGCGCCTCGGCCACCTCGGCGAGCGTCGCGCCGTCGGCCAGCTGCTCGCGCAGCACCTCCTGGTCGAGCCCCAGCGCCTCCGCGGCGCTGTCGAGCGCGAGCATGCGCAGGCCGTGGCCGCCGCGTCCGAGGGCGGAACCGAGCGTCTCGGCGACGTCGTCGGCCTGGTCCTCGGTGATGGTGCCGTCCTCGACGAGGCCGGCGAGCGCGTCGCGGACGCGCTGGACGCGGTCGGCGAGGAAGGAGGCGGACTCCTCCTCGGTGGTCGTCCCGGTGGTCGTCGCGGCGCCCGCCGGCAGCAGGGCGACACCGGCGACGCCGGCGATGCCCAGGGCCCCGGCGGCCGCCAGGGCGGAGAGTGTGCGCTTCATGTCTTCCATCCGTCTCTCCGGGTGCGGGGGCCCGGTCGTCGAATCCCGCGAGCACCACGTTGCCTCCGCGACCTGGGAGGACGCTGGGGCGGACCTGCCAGTTCGCCCGGTGCCGCACGGGGCGACGGCGGTCGGTAGCCTGACCCGGGCATCTCGTCGCCAGGAGGCACCATGATCACGCTGCTCGCCACCGGCGGGACCATCGCGGCCCGCAGGGGTGCGCGTGGGCTCACCGTCGGGGCCGCCGGGGCCGAGCTCCTCGAGCGGGCCCGGACCGTCTGGCCGCTGGAGGTCGACGTCGTCGTCCGCGACGTCGAGGGGGTCGACTCCTCGGCGCTGACCGTGCCGCGCGTGCTCAGCCTCGCCCGGAGCGTCCGGGAGGCCCTGGCGAGCTCCGACGGCGTCGTCGTCACCCACGGCACCGACACCATGGAGGAGACCGCGTTCCTCCTTGCCCTCGGCCACGACACCGAGCGGCCGGTCACCCTCACCGGGTCGCAGCGCCCGTTCGACGACGCCGCCCCCGACGGTCCCCGCAACCTCGCCGCCGCCCTGGCCTGGGCCGCGTCGCCGACGAGCCGGGGCACGGGGGTGACCATCGCCTTCGCCGACGCGGTGCTGCCGGCCATCGGGACCCACAAGGCCAAGTCGCTGGGCCTCGAGGCGTTCGCCGCACCCACCCGCGGCCCCATCGGGCACGTCGACGAGACGGGGGTGCGCCGCCACGCCCGGCCCGAGCTGCCCGCCCCGATCCTGCCCCCGGACGCCGTCGACCTGCCGCGGGTCACGGTCGTGCCCCAGTACCTCGGCGCCGACGCCGCGGCCGTCGAGGCGGCGGTGCGGGACGGGGCCGAGGGGCTGGTCGTGGCGGGGTTCGGCGCGGGGAACACCACCCCGCCGGTGACGGCCGCGCTCGTGGAGCTCCTCGGCGCGGGACTGCCCGTCGTCGTCACGTCACGGACGGGGTCCGGCGCCGTCGCGGGCCTCTACGCCGGCGGGGGAGCCGACCTCGCCGCGGCGGGTGCGGTCATGGCGGGCGACCTCTCCCACTGGCAGGCCCGGCTGCTCCTCGCCGCGGTGCTCGCCCGGGGGCGCGAGGGCTGGGCCACGCGCGTGCGAGCGTGGCTGGGAGCGGCGGGCGCGACGCCCTGACCGTCCTGGTTGGTCGTGTGCGGCGGGGCGCGACGCCCTGACCGACCCCCTGCCCCGCTGCTGCGTGCCCGGTACCGTGACGGACCCGCGGCTCGGGTGAGGGCCGCCTGCGCGGCTACCGCCCGAGGTAGATCCGGAGCTGCTCGACGACGAGGGCGTGGTCCTCCCGCTGCGGGAGCCCGGAGACGCCGACGACCCCCACGAGCTCCCCGCCCGTCAGCGTCAGCGGGAACGCCCCGCCGTGCGCGGCGAACCGGGCCGTGTCGAGGCGGCTGTCGGCGTCGAAGTCCTTCCCGCCGACCCGGAACTGCTCGCCGACCCCGAGCGAGCTGCGGCCGTAGCGGCGCACGACCGCCATCTTGCGGGCGAGCCACTCGTCGTTGTCCGCGCTCGAGCCGTCGAGCGCGGTGTGGAACACGCGCTGCTCGCCCAGCACGATGCCGATCGCGATCGGCAACGACCGGGTGAGGGCCGCCTCGCGCAGCAGGCAGCCCAGCTCCCACGCGTGGTGGCGGGTGAAGGTGGCGAAGCGGAGCTCGGACTCCTCGGCGAGGATCTGCTCGTGCAGCGCGGTGGGGTGGCTCATGGGCGCCACTCTAGGCGGGGTCGTACCAGCCGGGAGTCACCGACCGCTCAGTAGCGGAGCAGCGCGCCGACGGTGCCCGGGAGGTCGCCGGCCGGCACGAGGACGACGCGGCCACCCGCGCGCAGCGTGGCCACCGCCGCGTCGTCGACCCGCTCGCAGTCGGCGACGCTGCCGTCACCGAGCTCGACGACGTGCGGTACCGAGGCCCAGCAGGTCTCCCGTGAGGGCAGCAGGAGCGTCTCGACCCGGCCCTCCTGCGCGGCGACGGCCGCCTCCTCGGGATCGGTGGTCGCGCGGCCCGTGCCCAGGAGCTCCGCGAGCCGGTCCAGCGCCGCCCGGCCGGCCCGGGCGGCATGGTCGGCGACGAGCGGCCACGCGGCGGCGTGCAGCTCCTCCGCCGTGCGCGGGCCGCCCGCCACGGCCGCGTCGAGGACGGGGACGTAGGGGTTGACGTCGCGGTACATCGCGACGGCCTCGGGCAGACCCGCCAGCACCATGGGTGTCCGGCGGTCGCCGAGCACCTCCGCGATCCCGCCGGCCACCGTGCGGAAGAACGCACGGGCCTCCGCCTTGCGGTCGCTGCCGTCCCCGCCGCCGTGACCGTAGAAGACCGCGGCGCCGCGACCGAGCGGGCGGGCGAGGGGTGCGGCGCGACCCCGTGCCTCGTCCTGGAGGTCAGCAGGCTCGTCGGGACCTCGGCGAGGTCCACCTCCTCGAGGCGGTCACGGGTGCCCTCCAGCAGGCGGACGTCGTGGCGGTCGAGCGCGACGAGCACGAAGTGCTCCTCCTCGGTGACCAGCGGCAGGATCGGGCCGACGACGAACCGGTCGCCCACCACCGCCACCTCGGGCAGCGGCAGCGGCACCCGGTACGCGTGCATCCGCCCCGGACGGAGGTACACCGCCAGCCCGTCGCTCATCCGCTCCCACGCCCACGCGTCGTCCCGGCGCGCCGGCTCGAGGAAGGCGTCGACGTCGGGTCGGCGGGTGCCGTGCCCCACGAGCACGGCGTGGACCTCGTCCAGCAGGTTGCGCAGGCGCAGCCGGTCCCCGGCGTCGCGCCGGGTCGGGAGGAAGACGGACACGTGCTCGCCCGGCTCCCGCACGGTGAGGGTGTCGATGTCGGTCCGGGTCAGCAGGTCCATGTCGGAGCTCCTCGTCCCGCGCCCGGACTCGCCGCCGGGCGCTCCCCTCCCGCCACGCTAGGCCGCCGGCACCGTCCGGCGCGCGGGACCAACGGGCCGACGTGCGGTGTGAACGTGCGGCGACCCTTCCGGCCACCGGCCCCGCGCCCTAGCCTGGGGAGGTGGCTCTCATGGAGCGAGACCACCACCTGGCCGCGCTGGACGACGCCCTGCGTGCCGCCGCGACCGGCCTGGGCCGGGTCGCGCTCGTCTCCGGCGAGGCCGGTGTCGGCAAGACCTCCCTCGTGCGGGCGTTCCTCGCCCGGCACGGCCGGGACCTGCGCGTGCTGTCGGGCATCTGCGACGACCTGTCGACGCCACGCCCGCTCGGACCCTTCGTGGACATGGCGGGGCAGGCGGGGGCCGACCTCGCCGCGGCCCTCGGGCGCGGCGACGGGGCCGACCGGCTCTACGTCCTCCTGCTGGCGGAGATGGCCCGCCCGCCCGCGCCCACCGTCATGGTCGTCGAGGACCTGCACTGGGCGGACGCGGCCAGCCTGGACCTCATCACCTACCTCGTGCGCAGGATCCACGACGTCCCGGCCCTCATGATCCTCACCTACCGCTCCGACGAGGCGGACCCAGGCCGGCCCCTGCGCCGGGTGCTCGGTCAGGTGCCGCCCGCGGCGGCGGTGCGGGTCGCCGTCGAGCCGCTCTCGGTGACCGCCGTCGCCCACCTCGCCGAGGCGTCGGCGGTGGAGCTGCACCGGCTCACCGGCGGCAACCCCTTCTACGTCTCCGAGGTCCTGGCCAACCCCGGCGACGTGCCCCCGTCGGTCGCGGACGCGGTGATGGCCCGCGTCGCGCGCCTGCCGGGTCCGGCCCGCGAGCTCGTCGAGCTCGTGGCCATGAGCCCGGGCCGGCTCGAGCGCCGGGTCCTGGACGCGTGCGTGCCCGGGTGGGCGGACGCCGCCGTCGTCCCGGAGCGGCGGGGCATCCTCGAGGTCGGGCCGGTGTGGGTGTGCTTCCGGCACGAGATCGCCCGTCAGGCGGTCGCGGCCGAGGTGCCGGCCGGCCACCGGGCCACCCTCCACCGGCTCCTGCTCGACGAGCTGGAGGCGCAGGAGGCCGACCCCGCCCGGCTCGTCCACCACGCCGTCGCGCTCGCCGACCCGGACGCGATCGTGCGTCACGGGCTTCTCGCGGCCCGGCAGGCGGTCCGGTACGGCGCGAACACCGAGGCGCTGGCCCACTACCGCCGGGTGTCGCCGCTCGCCGACCGCCTGCCGGCGGACGTGCGGGCCGCGGTGCTCGAGGAGTGGTCGGTGACGTGCCTGGACACCGCTGCCATGGCCGAGGCGGCCGAGGCCGCCCGCGCGGCCCTGACGGTCCTGCGCGAGCTCGGCGACCGGATCGGTGTCGCCCGCGTGAGCCGGTTCCTGTCGGGCATCCACTACTCCCTCGGCGACCCGCGGTCCGGCGACCGCTACCTCGAGGACGCGGTCGCCGTCGCCGCAGGGTTCCCCCGCGGACGGGACCTGGCGCAGACCCTGGCCACCCGGGCGATCCACGCCATGGTCCTCTGGGACAGCGAGGAGGCGGTCCGGCTGGGCACCGAGGCCGCGGAGATGGCGCAGTCACTGGGCGAGGACGACGTCCTCGCGCAGGCCCTCGTCGCCGTCGGCGCGGCGCGGTACGGCTGCGGGCACGAGGACGGTGTGGCGACGGTGGGACGCGGCATCGCGATCGCTCGCGCGAGCGGCCACGAACACCTGGCCTGCGTGGGGTACGCCAACCTCGCCGAGACGGCGATCGAGCACCGTCACCACGACCTCGCCCGTGACAGCCTCGACCGCGGCAGCGCGCTCGCCGAGGAGCGCGAGGTGCTCTCGGTCCTCGGCTACCTCGACGGCCTCCGGGCGCGCCTGGAGATGGACCGGGGGCGGTGGGACGTCGCGGAGGCGCTGGCCACGTCGGTGGTGGAAGGGCCGGCCTCGACGCCCCTGAACGACCTCAACGCCCTGTACACCCTCGTCCGGCTGCACAGCCGGCGGGGCGGTCCCGACGCCGAGACGCTCCGGCGCCTCGCGGCGGCCGTCGAGCGCAGCGGCGAGCTGCAGCGCGAGGTGCTGCTCACGGTGGCCCGGGCCGAGCGCGCCGACCTCGCCGGGCGGCTGCCCGCCCAGCGGGGCGCGCTCGCGGACCTGTACGACCGTGTCGTGCGCTGCGGGCTGCCCTGGGCGATCGGTGACGTCGCGCTGTGGCTCGCCCGCGCCGGGGTGCCCGTGACGGTGCCCGAGGGCGTGGCGCTGCCGATCCGCCTGGAGCTCGGCGGCGACGCTCCCGCGGCCGCCCGCGCGTGGGCCGGGCTCGGGTGCGCCTACGACGCCGCCGACGCCCTCGCCCACGGCGCGGACGGCACCGGCCTCGTGGAGGCGCTTCGTACCTTCGACGACCTGGGTGCCGAGGCCGCGGCCCGCCGCGTGCGCGAGCTCCTGCGCGAGCAGGGGGTGCGGCAGATCCCCCGTGGGCCCCGCCGGGGCACCCGGACGAACCCGGCGGGCCTGACCGAGCGGCAGGTCGACGTCCTCGTCCTGCTCGCCCAGGGCATGACCAACGCCGAGATCGCCGAGCAGCTGGTCGTGTCGGTGCGGACCGTGGACCAGCACGTCGCGGCGATCCTCGCCAAGCTCGACGTGCCGAGCCGCCGGCAGGCCGCGGGTCTCGCGCACGAGCTGGGTCTCGCCGGGACGGCCGCGCCCACCGGCTGAGCGCGGCCGCGGTCTGCCCGCTGTGCACGGTCACCCACCGGCTGAGCACGGCCCGGTCTGTCGGCTGAGTGCGGCTGCCCACCGGGCGGGCGCGGCCGGGGGACCGGTCAGCCGACCGGCACCGCGCTCCGGGCCGGGACGAGCCGTTCGGCGAGGAAGCGGGCGTCGGCGCCCACCCCGTCGATGAAGCTCGAGTTGCGCCGGTACATCCAACGCAGCCCGAGGAGGTAGAGCCCCGGCGCGGGGGTGACGCCGCGGCGGTGGACGGGCTCGCCGTCGCCGTCGAGGACCGGGGCGCGCAACCAGGAGAGGTCGCGGCGGTGCCCGGTCGCCCACACCACGGTCCGCACACCGGCCCGGCCGAGGTGCAGCCGGCGCGGTGCCGCCCCGGCCCAGGGTGCCGGGGCCGGCTCGCCGTCCTCCGGGGGTGGGGCCACGGTCCCGGTCCGGCCGACGTGGTCGTCCACCGCCGCCCGCAGACGGCGGACGTTGTGGTCAGCCTCGGCGAGCCGGTCCGGCAGGTCGTCGGCGAACGTCACCCACCCCTGCTCGGCGGCCACGAGCCGGCCGGCCGGCACGACCCCGTCGGCGACGAGCCGGCGCAGGTCGAGGTCGTGGGTCCCGCCCGAGAGGACGACGCTCGGCGCGTTCCGGGTCACGGTCGGGTCGGGCAGGGTGTCGATCGTCCGGGTGAGCAGGCCGAGGCGGTCCATCCACCAGAAGACGTCCTGGCCGCGGTAGCGGCGGGGGAGGGGACGGTGGTGCCCGACCGCCAGGTAGACCTCGCGGCCGCACAGCGCCAGCTCGTCCGCGATCTGCTGCCCGGACGGCCCGGCCCCGACGACGAGGACGGCACCCTCGGGCAGGGAGCGGGGGTTGCGGTACCCGGAGGTGTGCAGCTGGTGGACGTCCCTCGGGAGCGCTCGTGCCGTCGCGGGCACCGAGGGCGCGTCGTAGTGGCCGGTGGCGACCACGACGTTCTCGGCCGACCAGCGAGCGCCGGCGGCGGTGCGCACCTCCCAGCCCCGCGTGGACGGCTCGACCGCGGTGACCTCCACACCGGTGAGCAGCGGCGGGTCGAAGGACCGCACGTACCCGTCGAAGAAGTCGACGACCTCGGCGCCGGTCATGAACCCGTCGGGGTCCGGGCCGGTGTACCGGTAGTGCGGCAGGCGCGTGAGCCAGCTGGGGCTGAGGAGCCGGAAGGAGTCCCAGCGCTCGCTGCGCCAGCGTTCCGCGGGCCGGCCGCGTTCGAGGACGACGTGGTCCTGCCCGGCCTCGGTCAGCTCGCGGCTCAGCGCGAGACCTGCCTGGCCGGCACCGATGATGATCGTGCGGACGTGCGTGGTCATGTCCCTCTCCTGTTCGGCCACGCCGGGAACCGACCGGTCCCCGGCGAGGCGGAGCCGCTCAGCGGACGGTGGCGTCGATCGTCACCGGGACGCCGTTGGTGACGACGTCGAGGACGGCGGAGCGGCCCGCGGACCGCTCGAGCAGGTTCCGCAGGACCTCCTCCGGTGCGTCGCCGCTGATGGTGAAGTGCACCCTCACCTGCGAGAAGCCGTTGCGGGTGCTCTCCGAGAGCCCCAGGATCCCCATGAGGTCGATGTCACCCTCGACGGTCGACTCCACGGAGGTCAGGGTGATCCCGCGGACGGCGGCGATGTTCACCAGCCCTGCGGTGAGGCAGGCGGCCAGGCCGTGCAGCACGTACTCCACCGGCGTGGGCCCGGTGTCCCTGCCGACGAGCACCTGGGGGTGGTCGGCGTCGAGGACGGTCTCGCGCAGGTGGCTCATCTCCTGGCCGGCGCCGTAGAACCCGCTGATCCGTCCCTGGCTGTGCGTGCCGCTGACCCAGCGGTTGTGCGCACGGAACCGGAAGTCGGCGATCGAGGGATCGGCGCTGACCGCGTCGAGCGTGGCGAAGAGGGTCGCGGTGTCGACCCCGTTGCGGGTCGTGGCCTCGGTGGTGACCTGGTTCATGGAAGTCCTCCTGTGGTCGGTTGGGAACCTGGCATGACCACGGTCCCCGCCGGGCGGCGGGCGGCACATCGGTAGGCGTTGCCCATCTCGCCGGACCGGGTTGCCCATCTCGGATGGGCGGCGCTGCCGTAGGCACCCGGTCCCCGGTAGATGGGCATGCACCACCGATGCGCGGGCCGGGCGCCGGCGGGGATCGTCGTGTCCGGCGCAGAACGCCACGCCGGCCGACCGGACCGGCGGGACCCCGACGAGGAGGAGAACGTGGAGAGCGGACAGATCGTGGAGATGGTGCTCATGCAGGAGCGCCTGTGGAACCAGTGGAGCTACGACGAGGGCTCCTGGCGACTCGAGGAGGCCCGCCGGGTGGCGCGCGAGGCGCGCGGCCCGTGGTGGTCGCCGCTGGTCCCGGGTCGTTCGCGGCGCCGGCGAGGCTCGGCGGTGTCGACCGCCGCCCCGACGGCGGCCGCGGCCGGCGCCTGAGGACCGGGCGCGCCCTTGGTCGGACGCCCGCCCGCCCGCGGTCGGCGCCCGCAGGGCATGCTGGACCCCATGACCTCGACCGGCCCGCTGCTGCTCCTCGACAGTGCCTCGCTGTACTTCCGGGCGTTCTACGGGGTCCCGGACTCCGTCACCGCCCCGGACGGCACCCCTGTCAACGCGGTCCGCGGGTTCCTCGACACCATCGCGCGCCTGGTGACCGACCGTCGGCCGTCCCGACTCGTCGCCTGCTGGGACGACGACTGGCGCCCCGCCTTCCGCGTGGCGGCGATCCCGTCCTACAAGGAGCACCGGCTCGCAGCCGACGGCGGCGAGGAGGTGCCGCCGGCCCTGACCGCGCAGGTGCCCGTCATCGTCGAGGCCCTCGCGGCCCTGGGGATCGCGCGGGTGGGTGCCCCCGGCTACGAGGCGGACGACGTCATCGGGACGCTCACCGACCGGGCGGTCACGTCCCGGGCGCCCGGCGGCGTGGAGATCGTCACCGGCGACCGCGACCTCTTCCAGCTCGTCGACGACGACGCCGGGGTGGTGGTGCTGTACACCGCCCGCGGGCTGCGCAACCTCGAGCACGTCGACCAGGCGCGGCTGCGCGAGCGCTACGGCGTCGCCACGGGTGAGGCCTACGCCGACATGGCGATCCTGCGTGGCGACCCCAGCGACGGGCTGCCCGGGGTCGCCGGCGTGGGGGAGAAGACGGCGGCCGGGCTCCTCGCGCGGCACGGCAGTCTCGCGGGCCTCCGCGCCGCCGTCGACGCCGAGGGCGGGGCGGTCTCGGCCACCCAGCGCACTCGGCTCCGCGGGGCTCGGGACTACCTCGACGTCGCCCCCCTCGTGGTCCGGGTGGCGCGCGACGCCCCGGCCGCGGAGGTCGACGACGCCCTGCCCGCCACCCCCGCCGACCCCGAGGCGGTCCTGGCGCTGGCGGAGCGGTGGAACCTCGGCTCGCCGATGACCCGCGTCGTCGAGGCCCTGTCGTCGGTGGGCGCGCGCTGACGTCTGCCGGCAAGGTGGGCGCGCTGACGTCAGCCGGCAGCGCGTGTCGTCGCCTGCCCGTCGGCAGCGGCCGGCGGGGGCCGGCAGCGGTCGTCGCCCGGCCGGCGTTGCTGGCAGCATGGGAGACCGGCCGGCCCCACCCGCCGACCGCGACGAGGAGGAAACATGAAGGCCCTGTTCATCGGCGGGTCCGGAGTCATCAGCTCGGCGTGCGTGCGCCGGGCGGCTGACGACGGGTTCGACGTCACCGTGCTCAACCGCGGCCGGTCCACGACCCGGCCCCTTCCCGCGGGGGTGCGCGAGCTGCGGGCCGACGTGCGCGACCTCGCCGCCGTGCGCGAGGCCCTGGCGGAGGAGACCTTCGACGTCGTCGCCGACTTCCTCGCCTTCACCCCGGCCCACGTGCGCGCGGCCGTGGAGACCTTCGCCGGACGGACCGGGCAGTATGTCTTCATCAGCTCGGCCTCGGCCTACCAGACCCCGCCGGCCCGGCTGCCGATCACCGAGTCGACCCCGCTGCGCAACCCCTTCTGGGGCTACTCCCGGAACAAGATCGCCGCGGAGGACGTGCTCGTCGGCGAGTACCGGGAGAACGGCTTCCCGGCGACGATCGTGCGCCCCTCGCACACCTACGACGCGACGATGGTGCCGCTGCCCGGCGGCTGGACGACGGTCGAGCGCATGCGGCGCGGCGCCGAGGTCGTCGTCCCGGGGGACGGCACGTCGCTGTGGGTCCTCACCCACAACAGCGACTTCGCCGCAGGCTTCACCGGGCTGCTCGGGGCGACCTCCGCGATCGGCGAGGCTTTCCACATCACCTCCCACGAGGTGCTCACCTGGAACCAGATCTACACGCTCATGGCCGAGGCGGCCGGCGTGGAGCCGCGTCTCGTGCACGTCGCGTCGGAGGCGATCGCGGCGGCCGACCCCGAGCTCGGCGCCTCCCTGCTCGGCGACAAGGCCCACTCGGTGATCTTCGACAACACCAAGGTGCGGCGACTCGTCTCCGACTTCACCGCGAAGGTGCCCTTCGCCCGGGGCGCCCGCGAGATCGTCGACTGGTACGACGGCGACCCCACCCGGCGTGAGGTCGACGAGGACACCGACCGGCTCCTCGACGCGCTGGTTGCCGCGTACCGTCCCCGCAGCCTCTAGGAGCTCGAGTGGGAATCCCGGAGCTCGTGCGGGACGTAGGTCTCCTCGATACACCCGGGGGTATCGCTACGGTAGGTCTGTCGCCGACGGTCGGACCTTGCCGGTCGCCAGGCGCGCTGACGCGAACGTCGGTGTGGGACGATCGCGCGGGTCGGGCGCGCCCGGGCCACGAGCCCGGGTGCGCCGGCCGCCCCGCACCAGGGCCGGCCGGCGGCGCGGCGCGTCGGCGTGGCGGGGCAGGAGCCGGCTGCGCAGCCGCTCGGTGACACCTCGGACGGGCTCCCGGCACTGCGGCCGCAGCCGGTCGGGCGTCGTCGCCGGAGGTGTTCCGGTGCGTTCTCCCAGGTGGCAGCATGGACCCCGCCGGGGGGCCGAGGGACGGATGGGCGACGTGGGTGCAGCAGAGGCCGTGACGGCCGAGGACGTCCTGGCGGTGACGGGTCTGGAGAAGCGCTACGGCGACCTCACGGCCGTCGACGGGGTGTCCTTCGTGATCGCCAGGGGCGAGACGTACGGGCTCCTCGGTCCCAACGGGGCAGGCAAGACCACGACGATCTCGATGGTCGCCGGGCTGCTGGCCGCCGACGGGGGCTCGGTCACGGTGGCCGGTCGGGCCGTGGTGCCCGACGCCGTCGAGGTCAAGCGGCACATCGGCCTCGTCCCGCAGGACCTCGCCATCTACCCGGAGCTGACCGCACGGGAGAACCTCACGTTCTTCGGCCGGCTCCAGGGGCTGCGCGGCGACCGGCTGCGCCGCCGCACCCAGGAGGTCCTCGACCTCATCGGGCTGACCGACCGCGCCAAGGACCGGACCAAGGAGTACTCCGGCGGGATGAAGCGCCGGCTCAACATCGGCGTCGGTCTCCTGCACCGACCGACGCTGCTCATCCTCGACGAGCCGACAGTGGGCGTGGACCCCCAGTCCCGCAACGCGATCCTGGAGTCGGTCGAGGCGCTGTCCGGCGAGGGGATGGCGGTGCTGTACACCACGCACTACATGGAGGAGGCGGAGCGCCTCTGCGACCGCATCGCCATCGTCGACTCGGGGCGCATCCAGGCCGAGGGCACCCGTGACGAGCTGATCCGCCTCACCGGCGGCGTCGACCACATCCGGCTCACCGGCACCGGCCACCTGGCCGAGGCCGCCGAGGTCCTCGCGCGGCTCCCCGCGGTCGAGCGCGTGGACGCCGACCGGCACACCCTCACCCTCACGGTGCGCGACGCCCCCTCGGCCGTGAGCCACGTCGTCACCGGCGCCACCTCCGCGGGGATGTCGCTCAGCGACGTCGAGATCACCCGCCCCGACCTGGAGTCGGTGTTCCTCCACCTCACCGGGAAGGCGTTGCGGGACTGATGCGCCACATCCTCACGATGGCGGCGGGCGACCTTCTCCAGCGCCTGCGGGACCGCTCCGTCCTCATCTTCGGCATCGCCGTGCCCCTCGGGCTCATGGCGGTGTTCAACCTCGTCCTCGGTGGCACCGAGGAGCTCGAGCTCGAACCGGTCACCCTCGCCGTCGCGGCCCCGGCGGGGGACGAGCTCGCCCCGGTGCTCGGCGAGACCCTCGCCCGGATCGACGCGCCGGACGTCACCCTCACCGAGGTGGGGGCGGAGCAGGCCCGTGCCCTCGCCGCGGACGGGACGGCGGACCTGGCGATGATCGTGCCGGACGGGTTCGGCGACGCCGTCCGCGCCGGGGAGCCGGTCACCGTCGAGATGGTCGAGGGCGACGGGGCCGGCGTCGAGACGGACGTGCTCCTCGCCGTCGCCCAGGGCGTCCTCGACCAGCTCGCCGCCGGCACCGAGGCCGCCGCGGCCGCCTCGGCAGCGGGTCTCCCGCCCGACACGGTCGGCGAGGTGGCGGCCCGCGCCGCGACGGACACCGGCGCCCTCACGCTGGAGGAGGGCGTGGCGTCGAGCGAGCAGCTGAGCACGTCGGCAACCCTCGTGGCCGGCCAGGCAGGACTGTTCCTGCTGTTCACCGTGGGGTTCGGCGTCCTCGGCCTCGTCGCCGAGCGCGAGCAGGGGACCATGGCCCGGCTGCGCTCGATGCCCATGCGACCCGGCACGGTGGTCGCGGCCAAGGCCCTGGTGAGCTTCGTCCTCGGCGTCGTGGCGACCACGGTGCTCCTCGTGGCGGGGTCGCTCATGTTCGGCGCCGACTTCGGCTCGCCGCTCGCCGTCGGCGTCCTCGTGCTCTGCGCGGTCGCCGCGGCCACCTCCCTGATGTTCGTCGTCGCCCGGCTGGCGCGGACCGCCGAGCAGGCGAGCGTCATGCAGTCGATCCTCGCGATGGGCCTCGGTGTGGCGGGCGGGGCGTTCTTCCCGCTCGCGGCCTCGGGCCTGCTGGCGCGGGTGCTCGACCTCAACCCCGTCGCGGCGCTCATGCGCGGCCTCGGGATCACCGCCGGCGGCGGGGGCCTGGGCGACATCGGCGTCCCGGTCCTGACGATGCTCGGCTTCGCCGCGGTCGCCGTGGCGGTCTCCCGGCTCGTGCCGGACCGGGCGGCGGCGCCATGAGCGCGCTGACGATCGCCGGGGTGGAGCTGCGGCGGTTCCTGCGGGACCGGTCCAACATCTTCTTCGTCTTCATCTTCCCGCTGCTGCTCGTCGTCCTCATCGGCTCCCAGTTCGGCGGCGACGGACCGCAGGGCCGCGTGGTCGTCGCCGGTGAGGCCGGCGAGGTCCGCTCGGCCCTCGTCGAGGTCCTGGAGGGCGACGGGGTCGCGGTGACACTCGCCGAGCCCGACGCGGCGCGCGAGCTGCTGGCCCGGGGCCGCAGCGACGCCGGGGTGTTCGTCCCCGCCGGCGCCGCGCTCGGGGAGCCGGTGACCGTCGAGGTCGTCACGGGCCCGCAGGCGGGCGCCCAGGTAGCACTCGAACGCGTCCGCAGCGCGGTGCGCGCGGTCGGGGTGAGCGACGCCCAGCTCGCGGCGCTCACCGGTGCGGGCGGCGTGGCCGAGGAGGACGCACGCGCCGCGCTGGAGGACGCCGCCGGCCGCGTGAGCCCGCCGACGCTGTCCGTCGTCGACGTCGACGCCGTCGCGCAGGAGCTCTCGGGCCTGGGGCAGTTCGACCTCGGCGCCAGCTCCCAGCTGCTCCTGTTCGTCTTCCTCATCTCCGTCGCCGGCTCCGCCACCCTCATCCAGGCCCGCCGGTACCGGTCGTCACCGGCGCACCCTCGCCGCGCCGGTGACGACCGGCGGGGTCGTCCGGGGCCAGGCGCTGGGCCGGTTCGCCATCGCCGGGGTCCAGGGCCTGTACATCATGGCCGGGACGGCCCTCGTGTTCGGCGTGGACTGGGGAACCGTGTGGTTGTCCGTGGTCGTCCTCGCCCTGTTCGCGGCCGTCGCGGCCGCCGCGGCGATGGTCATCGGCTCGGTCATGGACAACGACGCCGCGGCCTCCGGCGTCGGGGTGGGCTCCGGCCTCATCCTGGGGGCGCTCGGCGGGGCGATGACCCCTCTGGAGTTCTTCCCCGACGCCCTGCGCACGGCCGCCCACATCACCCCGCACGCCTGGGGCTACGACGCCTTCGCCAAGATCCAGCGGCACGACGCCACCTTCTCCGACATCGCCCTCGAGCTCGGGGTGCTGGCCGCCATGGCCGTGGTCCTGCTGCTGGTCGGGTCGTGGGCGCTGCGTCGCAGCCTGGCCCGGGCGATGTGACGCAGCTCAGGCCGTGGCCAGGACCTTCTCCAGGGTCTGCCACGCCGCACGGTCCAGGCTGTCGTACCGACCGCTGACGGTCCGGAGCATGTTGCGCTGCGGGCGTGAGGTCCCGCGCATCGGGCTGAGGTGGTGCTCGTAGGTGTTGACCGCCTGCAGCACCGCGTGGGCCGTCCCGGCCCACGGTGCGGTGCGGTGGTCGTGCGCGTACAGCCCGGCCAGGGCCTCTCGTTTGCGCTCGGCCATCCGGGCCGCCTGCGGGGCGAGCCGGGCGCCGTCCGCAGCGGTCCGGGGCACCCAGGAGTCGAGGAACCGGCTCCAGGTGCGGTGGTCGACCTCGATCCGGCACAGCCGCGCGACCTCGGCGGCGAACTCCTCCGCGGTGGTGTGCACCATCGCCAGGGCCTGCCGGGCGGCGTCCAGCCGCAGCAGGGAGTTGCGGGAGTGGCGGATCTTGACGTGCTGCCCCCGTTCGCGCAGGGCGGCGTTGCGCGTGTTGTCGCACACGACGTCGGTGACCGTGCGCTTGTACGTCGTGGCCAGGGAGCCGTCGAGCGTCGTCGTCGCGAGGAGGTTCGGCCGGAACTCCACCCCTTCGGGCGTGACGATCGACTCCGGGACGGAGACCTCCACCCAGGCGACCGCGCCGTCCTTGAGCAGTCCGGCGGAGCTGACGGAGAGGGAGTCGTCGAGGATGTCCGACAGGGTCCGCAGCAGGTACTGGGCGTACTGGTGGGGCACGTAGGCGTCGGTGAAGACGCCCAGGACGGCGCCGTCGTCACGGTCCGAGCGCACCACCGCCTTGCGGCCGGGCACGTCCACCCAGCGCATGGGGGTGCCGGCGGGGCTGACGTGGGTCATCGACCGCACGTCGGCCGGCACCTCGACGGCGATCCGGCGCGTCAGGGCGTCCCACCCGAAGAGCCGCCGGGCGACGTCCTCGACAGGGATGGGACCGGGGTAGTGGTTGGGCTCCTCGCCCTGGAGATCGGCCCGGTAGTGCCAGGCCGTTCCCCGGTGGCGGGTGTTGCCGATGAGGGTGTTGACGTTCAGCGACTGCAGCGACTCGTTGGTCATGGGGTTCGCCTCCTTGAGGGAAGCAAAGCGCCACCCACCCACGCGCGTGCCCGCCGTGCACCGCAGCACACGGTGTGCCGTGGGGAACCCGGCTGTGGAGGACGGGTCCGGGTGCGCTACCGCGCGGTGACCGGCACCCGGACGACTGCCACGACCGGGGCACGGCACAGCACCCCCCGGCTGACCGAGCCCAGGCGCAGCGCCGCGAGGCCGCTGCGGCTGCGGCTTCCGACGACGACGAGGCTGGCCGCGTCGGCCTCCTCCGCGAGGACGTCGACGGGGTGGCCCTCGACGTCGACCACCTCCACCGCCACGCCCCGACCGGCCTCGGCCGCGACGAGCGCGTCGATGGCGGACCGCTCCTTGTTCACCACCTGCTCGGCGGCCAGGGCCAGGAACTCCTCGGTCCGGGGTCCGAAGTAGTCGGTCCGCAACGATGCGAGGGAGTGGGCGTGGACGGCCCGCAGGCCCACGCCGTGGGCGCGCGCCTGCTCGAACGCGAACTCGAGGACGGCCGCCGCTCCCTGGGCGGGCTCCACACCGGCGACCACCGGGCCGTCGGGCGTGCCCCCGCGCTCCCGGATGACGACCACCGGCCCGTGCGCGTGGGCGGCGACCGACTGCGAGACCGAGCCCAGCAGCGCGCCGGCGACCGCCCCGCGCCCGCGCGCACCCAGGACGACGACCGAGGCCTGCTCGGACGCCGTCACCAGGCTCACCGCGGCGTCGGCGACGACCACCTGGGTGGTGACGACGAGGCCCGGGACCGCCTCCAGCGCCTCCTCGACGGCCGCGTCCGTCACCGCCGAGGCGTCGCGGAGGATCTCCGCGCTGGGGGCTATCCCGTACTCGCTGGCGAAGACGGTCCAGGGGTAGGCGTAGAGCACGTGCAGACCGGTCCTGCGGCGCGCCGCCTCCGCGGCACCCCAGGCGAGTGCTCGACGGTCCTTCCCGGTGCCGTCGACCCCGACGACCACCGCACCCGGCGGGACGTTCTGCGCGCTCATGGGAATGTCCTCCTGCCCGCCCGGCGCCGGTGCCGGGACCTCGTCGGCTTCCTCTCAGCCTGCCACCCGCAACGGGGTCGGACAGGCCCGGAGGTCCCGGTCTCGAACGCGGGGACCTAGGTCCCGACGGTCCCGACCGAGGACTGCCTAACGTGTGGCCCGGCGTGCACGAGGACGTGGCGCCACCTGGACCTTCACCAGGGAGCGCGCGGCACCGTAGTACCCCTGAACGGACCGTTGGCGCCGGGCGCGACGGCCGACCTCCCCGACGAGGCGGCCGTCGCGGTTCCCCGCGCCGCGCGCGGGGGCTCCGCCGGTACTGTCGGCGTGCTCGCGCGCACCCACGACCGTTCTTGGCCCTGACCGACGCGCGGGTTAGCATCGAGGTACTTGAAAGCACAACTTCTGGGGGACCCCACGTGAGCACCCGCAAGGTGGACGCCAAGGACCGCGCGGCCCAGGTGGCCGCCATGCGGGCCGAGCAGCAGCGCAGGGACCGGCGCCAGCGCAACCTCATCGTCGGCGGCGCCGCGGGGCTGAGCCTCGCCCTCGTCGCGGCGGTCGCCGTCCCGCTCGTCAACGCCTCGCGTGAGCGCGCCACCGTCGAGGCCGCGGCGAACGCGCCGATCGACGGCGTCGAGGAGTTCACCGAGCTCACCTCGAACCACGTCGAGACGGCCGTGTCGTACGACCCGCTGCCGCCCGTCGGCGGTGACCACAACCCCGCGTGGCTCAACTGCGGTGTCTACACCGAGCCCGTCCCGAACGAGAACGCGGTGCACTCCCTCGAGCACGGCGCCGTGTGGATCACCTACGACCCCGACCTCCCGGCCGAGCAGGTCGAGATCCTCACCGACCTCGTCGAGGGGGAGGCGTACGGTCTCCTCAGCCCGGGCGAGGCGGACATGCCCGCCCCGGTGGTGGCCAGCGCGTGGGGTCTCCAGCTCCAGGTCGAGGACGCGGGTGACGAGCGGCTCGAGGTCTTCCTCGAGCGGTACCTCCAGGGCGAGCAGACGCCCGAGCCCGGCGCGGCCTGCTTCGGCGGCGTCGGGACGCCCGCCTGATGCCCGCCGCCGTGACGCTGCCCACCGACTCGGACGAGCAGGTCGGTCCGGCCGCGGGCGGGGCGCGCCGCCAGGGTGCGTTCGTCGCGGTCGCCGCGCTGCTGGTGGCCCTCGCCGCGGTGGGTGGGCTGCTCGCCGGCACCCGGCTCGCGCCGTCGGCGGCGACACCGGCGGAGGGGTCGGCCGACGCCGGGTTCGCCCGGGACATGCGGGTCCACCACCTCCAGGCAGTCGAGATGGGGGTCCTCGTGCGCGAGGCGAGCGCGGACCCCGAGGTGCGCCAGCTCGCGCTCGACATCGTGCTCACCCAGCAGCAGCAGGCCGGGCAGATGCACGCGTGGCTCGAGACCTGGAACCTGCCGCAGTCCGGCCCCGCGGAGCCGATGGCGTGGATGGAGGGGCACGGCGACCACGGCGCCGCCCCCGACGGGCTCATGCCGGGCATGGCGACCCGGGCCGAGCTCACCGCGCTCGCCGAGGCCGACGGCGTGGAGGCGGAGCGGATCTTCCTCGGTCTGATGATCCCGCACCACGAGGCCGGCGTGGAGATGGCCGAGGCGGCGGTGGACATGGCCGAGCAGGACGTCGTGCGCGACCTCGCCGGCGCGATCGTCACCGCCCAGGAGGCCGAGCTGACCGTGCTGCGCGAGATGCTCGACGCCCGTGGCGGCGCACCGGCCGAGGGCTGAGGCGGCCGAGGGCCGAGGCGATGGGTAACTGAGGCGGCGGCGGGACGCCGGGCCTCACCGGTCGACGACGGTGACCCAGTACGCGGCCCCGGCCGGGGGAGTCCCGAACCGGGCGTTGGGCAGGTAGAGGTCCGACCCGAACGCCGCGACGGTCGTCGGGACGTCGAAGTCGGGGCTGGTGAGGGTGTCGACGCGCGTGCCGCGCGTGCCCGCCGGGTCGAGCTCGACGACGGCGATCTGCCCGACCGCGTTCTGCACGGCGTACAGCGTGCGGCCACGGACCAGCAGGCCGTCGGCCGCGGGCAGCGGCTCGACGTCGACGGCCAGGGTCTCGCCGGTGGCCGGGTCCACGCGGTGCAGCACCCCGGTGGTCGAGTTCACGACGAGGAGCGCCCTGCCGTCCGGCGTCGTCTCGATGCCGTTGGCGTTGAAGCCGGCCACCTGCTCCCAGTCGCCGGTGAGCGGGAGCTCGGTGACCTCGCCGGGATCCGGGAGGGCGCCGGACGGCCCGAGCGGCACCCGGTACAGCACCGGCCTGAAGGAGTCCGTGAACCAGGCCGCCTCACGGGTGAGGACGACGTCGTTGATGAACGTCGGGCTCTCCCCGGTGAGGGCGAAGGTGGCCAGGACCTCGCCGGTGGCGGTGTCGACGACGCGGGCGTCACCGGTCGGGCCGCCCGCGACGAAGAGGTGCCCCCGGCTGTCGACCGCGAGACCGACCGACGGCGTGCCCGGGCCCTCGCTGACCACCTCGCCCGCGCCGGTGCGCAGGTCGACGGCGTAGATGTCCCCGTCGGCGAGGGAGCCGAGCCAGGCGGTCGGACCGGACCCGACGGCGATCCCCTCCGGCTGGAACCCGGCGGGCAGCTCGAGCCGGTCGGGGAACGGGGCGGCGACGGCCGGGGCGGCGACGAGCAGCACCAGCGCGGCGGTGAGAACTCCGATCGGGCGTCGCGTCATCGCGAGCTCCCTCCCTGCGGGCCGGGTCACCGGCTGGGAACGGACGAACCGGACAGGTCCACGGTAGGCGTCGGAGCCCCGGAGCGGAAGGACCCGTGCGGCGGGCGCGGTCCGGCCGGACGGCTCAGGGCGAGGGCTCCGAGGTCGGCACGCCGGCGAAGCCCGGGTGGTCGCGGGCGAAGGTGCGACGCATGAGCACAGCGACGACCAGGACGTAGGCGGCCGCGCCGAGGAGCCCGAGCAGGCCCACGGCCGGCCGCTCGAGGTCCCACGACCCGGCCACCAGGGCGGCGAACACCCCGGCGACGAGGACGTTGACGACCAGGAGGAACAGCGCCGTGCTCCCGAAGAACTGGCCCCCTTTGCGTCGACCGACCATCGTGTACGTCCGGCCGACGCCGGCCGGGTCCTCCGTCGTCCCGGTGATGAGGTACTGCTCGATCCCCGCGTCGGTGTCGACGTAGGCCCGGCGCAGCCGGTTCATCCCCATGACGAGGGCGAGGTCGTCGTTGCTGGCGTTGAAGACGCGCACCAGGGTCAGCGAGCCCAGCAGCAGCACCGACCCGCTCAGACCCACGGCGAGCAGCCGGAACGAGGGGCCGAAGCCCGACACCTGCGCGACGAGGGCGAGCGAGACGATGCTCGCCGAGGTGAAGGTGAGGTGGAGCGTGATCCTGGCCATCACCTCGGCCCACGTCTGCGACCGCGTCGCCAGGAGGCTCCAGTGCTCGGTCGCGAGGAGCTGGGCCCGGACGCCGGGCGGGACCGGGAGCGGCAGGCCGGTCGGTGGTGGGCCGGTCGGTGGTGGGCCGGTCGGTCGTGGTGGGCCGGAGGCCGCCCGGCCGGGCGGCGCGGGCGGTCCCGGCCCTGCGTCGCCGCGTGGGCGTGGCGTGCCGTCAGCATCGGTCATCGCGTCTCCAGACCGCCGTCCCTCCCATGGTGGACCTGTCGCCGGGCCGGCGGAAGGCCACCGTAGGATCGCGGGGACGAGCGCCCAGCCCGCGGGCGCGCGAGAGGACGGTGGCACGCGTGCCGGAGGCGAGCGGCGACGGCGAGCTGGTGGTGCTGCTCGACGACGAGGGTCGCCCCGTCGGGGCGGCGGACAAGGCCACGGTGCACACCGCCGACACCCCGCTGCACCTGGCGTTCTCCTGCCACGTCGTCGATCGGGCCGGCCGGGTGCTCGTCACCCGGCGGGCCCTGACGAAGAAGACCTGGCCCGGGGTGTGGACCAACTCCTTCTGCGGGCACCCCGGCCCGAGGGAGGACATGGTCGACGCCGTCCACCGCCGCGGGCGCGACGAGCTCGGCCTCGAGGTCGTCGACGTCCGCCCCGTCCTGCCGGACTTCCGCTACCGGGCCGTCGACGCGTCGGGCGTGGTCGAGAACGAGGTCTGCCCGGTGTTCACGGCGACCGCGGTCGGCGAGCCCAGGCCCGCGCCGGGCGAGGTGGCGGAGTACCGCTGGGTGGGCCGGACCGACCTCGCGCTCGCCGTCTCCTCCGCTCCGTGGGCCTTCAGCCCGTGGTTGGTCCTGCAGTACGCCGACCCGCGGATGCACGACGCCGAGCGGGCGGGCTGAGCCTGCCGTCGCTCCGACCGAGCCTGCCCTCGCGCGGGTCGATCCCGGTTGCCCCGACCGTCCCTCGTCCCCACCTGGTTCGTGGCCTCCCCGACGCATAGGCTGCCTGCATGACAGGCCGCGGCGCGGCGGCGCTTCTCGGGATCGCCGTCACCGGCGTCACCATCGCCCTCGCCGAGGTCCTCGCCGCGCTGGCGGGCACGGGGCCCGGCCCGGTCGAGGCGGTCGCCGAGGCGTTCATCGACCTCACGCCGGGCTGGCTCAAGGACCTCGCGATCGCCTGGTTCGGCACGTCGGACAAGGTGGCCCTCGGCGCCGGGATCGCCGTCGTCGTCACGGCTCTGGCCGCCGTCGCCGGGACCGAGGAGCGTCGCCGGCGTCTTTCCGGCGGCGCGCTGGTGGCGGTGCTGGGCGCCGTCGCTGCGCTTGCCACGGTCTCGCGTCCTGACGGCGGGGCGCCGGCGGTGTGGCCCGTCCTGGCCGCCACCGTCGTGGGCGTGCTCGCGCTGCCCGCGCTGACCCCGCGGGACGCCGGGCTGACCCCGCGGGACGCCGCGCTGACCCCGCGGGACGCCCCGCTGACCCCGCGGGACGCCGTGCTCACCCGAGAGGGCGCGCTGACCCGCGACGGCACCACGCCCGACGGCTCGACGCCGGGCTCGGCGGTCGGCCCCACCGCGGGACAGTACGTCACGCGCCCGGACCCCGCCCGGCGCACCCTCCTCATCGGCGCCGGGCTCCTCGCCGGCGTCGCGGTGGCCGCGGCTGCCGTCGCCCGCTCGACCGCACGGCCCGCGCCGCCGGCCGTCGCCCTGCCCGAGCCGGACGTCCCCGCCCCGCCGGTCCCCGCCGGCGCCGAGCTCGCCGTCGCCGGGCTGACGCCGCTCGTGACGCCCAACGACGACTTCTACCGCATCGACACCGCGTTCATCGTCCCGCGGGTCGACGCGACCACCTGGCAGCTGCGGGTGCACGGCATGGTCGAGGAGGAGGTCGTCCTGACCTACGAGGACCTCCTCGCGGAGTCGCTCACCGAGGCGTGGGTGACGCTGTGCTGCGTCTCCAACGAGGTCGGGGGCCCGCTCATCGGCAACGCGGCCTGGGTCGGTGTCCCCGTGCGCGAGGTCCTCACCCGCGCCCGCCCCACCGCGGGGGCGGACATGGTCCTGTCCCGCAGCGTCGACGGCTTCTCGGCCTCGACCCCGCTCGAGGTCCTCACCGACGGGCGCGACGCCCTCCTCGCCGTCGCCATGAACGGCGAGCCGCTGCCGCCCGAGCACGGGTACCCCGTGCGCCTGGTCGTGCCCGGCCTCTACGGGTACGTCTCGGCGACGAAGTGGGTGAGCGAGCTCGAGGTCACCCGCTTCGAGGACCAGACCGCGTACTGGACCGACCGCGGGTGGTCCGAGCGGGGGCCGGTGAAGATCTCCTCCCGGATCGACGTGCCCCGGTCCGGGGCCTCGCTCGCGGTGGGCGAGGTCGCGGTCGCCGGCGTCGCCTGGGCGCAGCACACGGGGATCGCGCGGGTCGAGGTCCGCGTCGACGGCGGGGCGTGGGAGGAGGCCGAGCTGGCGGGGGAGCTCGACGTCGACACCTGGCGGCAGTGGGTCTACCGCTGGCGAGCGGGTGCGGGCGAGCACCTCCTCGAGGTGCGGGCCACCGACCAGGACGGCGAGGTCCAGACGGGGGAGACCCGCCCGGTGCTGCCCGACGGCGCAACGGGCTGGCACGGCGTGCGGGTACGGGTCGACTGACCCGCACCGCACCGCCCCACCCCGCCCCGCCGCCCCGCCGGCCGGTCCGCGGCCGGTCCGCGGGCCGGACCCGAGTCCCGCTCCCGGCCGGGCCATGCGCCGTATGCTCCGGACCATGGACGCCACGACGGTGCGGCAGGTCAGCGAGCGGGCCACCCGTGTGCTCGCCCCCAACGCCGGCCCGATGACCCTGGACGGCACGAACACCTACGTCCTGCGCGAGGGCACCGACGTCGTCGTCGTCGACCCCGGCCCGGACGACGCCGGGCACCTGGCCCGGGTGCTCGAGGTCGCCACCGCCGACGGCGGACGCGTCGCCCTCGTCGTGCTCACCCACCACCACCGCGACCACACGGCCGGGGCCGACGCGCTCGCCGAGCGCACCGGCGCCCCGGTCCGCGGGGCCGGACGCGGCGAGCCGTTCGCCGACGGCGAGCCACTGGCGGCCGGTGCGCTGAGCCTGACGGTGCTCACCACGCCCGGCCACACGGCCGACTCGGTGTGCCTGCTGTTCCCCGCCGACGGCCTGCTCCTAACCGGGGACACCGTCCTGGGTCGGGGCAGCACGGTCCTGGCGTGGCCGGACGGCGACGTCACCGCCTACCTCGCCACGCTCGACCGGCTCCTCGCCCTCGCCCGCAGCCACGAGGTCGTCGCCATCGCTCCCGGCCACGGTCCGCACGTGGACGAGCCGGCCGCGGCGCTGGAGAACATCCGCACCCACCGCAACGCCCGGCTGGCCGAGGTCCGGGCCGCCGTGGCTGCCGGCGCCCGGACCCCCGAGGACGTCGTCCGGCGGGTCTACGGCGACGTCGACCCCGCGCTGGAGTCGGCGGCCGGCCAGAGCGCCCGCACCCAGCTCGCGCACCTGGGGATCGTGCCCCGGACCTGAGCGGACGCCACCCGGTCGATAGTGTCGGGCTCATGGATCTCAACCAGCTCGGCACGTCCGGCCTCTCCGTCTCCGTCGTGGGCCTGGGGTGCAACAACCTCGGCCGCGCCGGCACGAGGACCGAGAGCGCCGAGGGCGCAGCGGAGGTCGTGCACGCGGCCCTCGACGCGGGGGTCACGTTCTTCGACACCGCCGACGTCTACGGCCGCGAGCCGGGGCTCAGCGAGGAGCTGCTCGGGCGCGCGCTGGGCAGGCGCCGCGCGGACGTCGTCGTGGCGACGAAGTTCGGCATGGACATGAACGGCGTCAACGGCGCCGACTTCGGGGCGAGAGGGTCCCGGCGCTACGTCATGCGGGCGGTCGAGGCGTCGCTGCGCCGGCTCGGCACCGACTGGATCGACCTCTACCAGCTCCACGCGCCCGACCCGCGAACTCCCGTCGAGGAGACGCTGGCGGCCCTCGACGACCTCGTCCACGCCGGCAAGGTGCGCTACGTCGGCCACTCCAACCGGGCCGGCTGGCAGATCGCCGACGCCGAGCACGTCGCCCGGGCCCGCGGGCTCACCCGCTTCGTCTCCGCGCAGAACCACTACAACCTCCTCGACCGGCGCGCCGAGCTCGAGGTGCTGCCGGCCGCACAGGCCTACGGCCTGGGCGTCCTGCCGTACTTCCCGCTGGCCAACGGCCTCCTCACCGGGAAGTACTCGCGCGGCACCGCCCCCGAGGGCAGCCGCCTCACCCGGACGCGGCAGCACCTGCTCGAGGACACCGACTTCGACCAGCTCGCACGGTTCGGGTCCTTCGCGCGCGACCGGGGGCTGAGCGAGGTCGAGGTCGCCTTCTCCTGGCTCGCCTCCAGGCCGGCCGTCGCCTCGGTGATCGCCGGCGCGACGTCGGCGGAGCAGGTGCGCCAGAACGCGGTCTCGGCCGCGTGGGTGCCGTCCGCGGCCGACCTCGCCGAGCTGGACGAGATCTTCCCGACGGTGCCCCGGGTCGCCCCGTTCTGATTACCGCAGGGTCGCGGCGGGGCGGCGGACGGACGACGGCGGCCGGGTGATCCCGGCCGCCGTCGTGGTCGTGCGCGGACTCAGTGCACGATGGCCTTCTCGGCGCCGGCGCCGGTCATCGACCGGACCTCCATCTCGGCCTGCTTGGCCACGTCGTGCTCGGCGGACGTCACCGAGCCGAGCCAGCCGAGGAAGAAGCCCAGCGGGACCGAGACGAGCGCGGGGTTCGACAGCGGGAAGAACGCGATGTCGATGCCCGGGATCATCGCCGTCTCCGAACCGGTGACGACCGGGGAGAAGATGATGAGGACGAGCGCGCTGACGAGGCCGCCGTAGATGCTCCACACCGACCCGCGGGTGTTGAACCGCTTCCAGTACAGGGAGAACAGGATCGACGGCAGGTTCGCGCTCGCCGCGACGGCGAAGGCGAGCGAGACGAGGAACGCGACGTTCTGCCCGTTCGCCAGGACACCCCCGACGATCGAGATCGCCCCGATGGTCACCGCCGTGCGACGGGCGACCTTGACCTCCTGGGCCGGGTCCGCCTCGCCGTTCTTGATGACACCGTTGTAGATGTCGTGGGCGAAGGATGCGGCGGCGGTGATGGTCAGGCCCGCGACGACCGCGAGGATCGTGGCGAAGGCGACGGCCGCGATGACCCCCAGCAGCAGGGTGCCGCCGAGCTCGAACGCCAGCGCCGGGGCGGCGGAGTTCGCCCCGCCCGGCGCCGCGCGGATCGCGTCGGCGCCCACGAGGTAGGCCGCCCCGAAGCCCAGGACGAGGGTGAAGAGGTAGAACGCGCCGATGAGACCGATCGCCCAGGTGACCGAGCGGCGGGCCTCCTTGGCGGTGGGCACCGTGTAGAACCGCATGAGCACGTGCGGCAGCCCGGCGGCGCCGAAGACGAGCGCGATGGCCAGGGAGACGAACCCGAGCTTGGAGGTGCCCGACGCCCCGTACTGCAGCATCGGCTCGGCGATCCGTGCCCCCTCGGGGTGCGCCGAGATGGCGGAGCCGACGACCTCGGAGAGGTTCATCCCGTTGAGAGCCATGACCCAGATCGTCATGACGCCGGCGCCGATGATGAGGAGCACGGCCTTGATGATCTGCACCCAGGTGGTGCCCTTCATGCCGCCGATGAGGACGTAGACGATCATGAGCGCCCCGACGACGGCGATGACCAGGCCCTGCCCGAACTTGCCGTCGATGCCCAGCAGCAGCGCGACCAGACCGCCCGCCCCGGCCATCTGGGCGAGCAGGTAGAAGAAGGACACCGCGAGCGTGGAGGTCGCCGCAGCGGTGCGCACCGGGCGCTGCTTCATGCGGAAGCTGAGCACGTCGGCCATCGTGTACTTGCCGGTGTTGCGCAGCGGTTCGGCGACGAGGAGCAGCGCCACGAGCCAGGCGACGAGGAAGCCGATGGAGTACAGCAGGCCGTCGTAGCCGTAGAGCGCGACGGCCCCGACGATGCCGAGGAAGGACGCCGCCGAGAGGTAGTCACCGGCGATGGCGATGCCGTTCTGGCGGCCCGAGAAGGCCCGGCCGCCGTGGTAGAAGTCGCTGACCGACGTCGTCGTGCGCGAGACACGGATGACGATGACCAGGGTGACGACGACGAACGCGAGGAAGATCGCGATGTTCAGCCACGGGTTTCCGACGTCCATCAGATCTCACCCTCCAGCTCGCCGCGCAGCTTCGCCGCGACGGGGTCCAGCGACTTGTTGGCGTGGCGCACGTAGAGCCACGTGATGAGGAACGTCGAGGCGAACTGCGCCAGGCCGAGGAGCAGACCGAGGTTGAGGTTGCCGAGGACCTTGGTCGACATGAACGACTCGGCGTACGTCGACAGCAGGACGTAGGCGAAGTACCAGACGAGGAACACCGCCGTCATCGGGAAGGCGAAGCTCCGGAAGGTCTTGCGCAGGTGGACGAACTCCTCCGACGACTGCACCCGGGTGAAGTCCTCGGCGCTGGGCTCGCGCGTCCGTTCCTCCTCGACGAGCTCGGGGAGCGGGCTGTGGTGCGGCGGCAGATGCGCCTCCGCGTCGTAGTGCGAGTGCGACATGCACGGACCCCCATCGGTGTGTGAACGGGCTCACAGCGGCGTGAACGGCGTCAACGTAGCACCCGCCAGGGACGAAAGTCTCTATGTCGAGAGATCTTGGCGGCATGCCGACGGGAGGTACCGGACATACCGGGACGACGGGGTCCCGGCGGGGGCACGCCGGGCGCGTGCGAGGGCGGGTCCGTGCCTACGCCGAGGGCCGTTCCGTGGCGCGCCGAGAGCGGGTCCGTGCCGCGCCGAGGGCGGGTCGGAGCGCGCCGAGCACGGAGCCGCGCTTGCGGGCGGATCCGTGCTCACGCATGCGGACGGGTGCGTCCGTCCTCAGCGGGCACCAGGCCGGCGGACGGGGGCCAGACGGAGGGGTCTGTGTGCGGAGGTGCTGGTCCGGGTGCGTCGGACGGCGTCAGGCGCCGTCAGAGCATGTGCTTCTCGGTGTCCTTGCCGCCCTTGAGGCCCTTGTCGTGGTGGTCCCTGTCCTCGGGGCGGCCGCGCACCGCGGCGGTCTGGGCGTCGGACTCGGCGTCGGTGCTCTCGAACGGCTCGTCGGTCTCGAAGGTCGACATGCGTGGCTCCTGGGAGTGCTCGTGGTGGCAGGCCCCCCTGCGGGTCGCAGCCTAGTGCGGCGGTGCGGCGCTGCCAACGACTTCTCGGACATCGACGCGCACCCCGTCGCGCGTCGTCTGCTGTTCAATGGCCCCAGGGCCGGTGGACGGGAGAGGGCATGGGGTCGCGAACCGTGGGGTGGCCGTGACGCACCTGCCCGAGGGCACCGTCTCGATGCTGTTCACCGACATCGAGGGCTCCACCGCGGTCCTGCGCGACCTCGGGCCCCGGTACGCGGAGGTGCTCTCGCTCCAGCGCTCGATCGTGCGCGCCGCCGTCGGGCGTCACGACGGGCACGAGATGGGCACCGAGGGCGACAGCTTCTTCGTCACCTTCGCCTCCGCCGTCGACGCCGTCGCCGCCGCGCGCGAGGCCCAGCGGGAGCTGACCGCCGCGACGTGGCCGGGCGGGGCCCAGGTACGGGTCCGCATGGGCCTGCACACGGGCGAGCCGGTCCGTCACGAGGACGGCTACGTCGGCCTGGACGTCCACCGCGCCGCCCGCGTGTGCGGGGCCGCCCACGGCGGCCAGGTCCTGCTCACCGAGGCGACGTGGCAGCTGGTGCGCGGCGACGACGGCGCCCGCGCCGCCGACGTCGGTGCCCACCGGCTCAAGGACCTCCCGCAGCCGGAGCGTCTCTTCCAGCTCCTCGACGACGACCTGCCGGCGGACTTCCCGCCGCCCCGGAGCCTCGGCTCGGGCTCGAACGTCCCGGTCCCACGCACCTCGCTGGTCGGCCGGGAGGCGGAGCTGGCCGACCTCACGCGCCTCGTCACCGGGCCCGGCGCGGTCGTCACCCTCACCGGGCCGGCCGGGGTGGGCAAGTCCCGCCTGGCGATGGCGGTGGCGGCGAGCCTGGAGGCCGCGTTCCCGGACGGCGTCTACTTCGTCTCCCTCGCGGCTGTGCGGACGGGCAAGGTCATGTGGACCACCGTGGCCGAGACGGTGGGCCTGGCCGGCGCGGAGCTCACCCCCGAGATGCTGCTCGCCCACCTCGCACCCCGCCGGGTCCTGCTGGTCCTGGACAACCTCGAGCAGATCCCCGACGCGGCCGAGGTCGTGCGCGCGCTCGCCGACGCCGGGCCGCGCGTCCTGGCGACGTCCCGCCGGGCGCTGCACGTCGTGGGCGAGCACGAGCACCCGCTCGACCCGCTCGCCGTCCCCGGACCCGGCCGGCCGGTCGCGGGCTCGCCGGCGGTGACACTCTTCGCCGAGCGGGCCAGGCTCGTGCGCCCGGGCTTCGTCGTCGGGCCCGACAACGCCGAGGACGTCGCGGCCATCTGCCGCCGTCTCGACGGGCTCCCGCTGGCGATCGAGCTCGTCGCCGCCCGCGCCAAGTTGCTCGGCCCGCGGGCCATGCGGGCCCGCCTGGACCAGAGCCTGGGCATCGCCGCGTCCGAGGCCGGCCGACCGGGGCGGCAGCGGACCCTGCGCGACGCCGTCGCCTGGAGCTACGACCTCCTCGACCCCGCGCGGCAGCGGGCGCTGCGGCACCTCAGCGTCTTCGAGGGGGAGTTCGACCTCGACGACGTGGCCGCTCTCCTCGGCGACGAGGACGACCCGCTCGACACGGTCGCGGCGCTCATGGACGTCAACCTCGTCGTCGTCGCCGAGGGGCCCGACGGGGAGCCGCGGGTCCGGCTGCTCCGCACCATCGCCGACTTCGGCCGGGAGCGGCTCGCGGAGACGGGCGAGGCCGCGGACGTCCGGCGGCGGCACGCCGAGCACTTCCTCGCCATCGTCCAGCGGGAGGTCCCGCGGCTGCGAGGCCCGGAGTACCTGCGCGCCCGGGGACGGATCGAGGACCGGCTGAGCAACCTGCGCGGGGCGCTGCGCTGGGCGTTGGGCGCGGGGCCGGACGGCTCGCCGCGCGCGCTGGGCCTGGCCCTGCGACTGTGCGAGGAGCTGGGTTGGTTCTGGTACGGCTGCGGGTACCAGGCCGAGGGCCGGCGCTGGCTGGCGCAGGCGGTCCGGGTGGCCAGCGACGTCGAGTCCGCGGACCTCGTCGGTGCCCTGCACGGGCTCGGGGTGCTGCTCCTCGAGCACGGCGAGGTGCCCGCGGCGCGCGAGCTCCTCACCGAGTGCCTGGAGTACTGGCGGCGCACGGGCGACGACGCCGGCGTCGCCCGCGAGCTCAACGCCCTCGGCGTGGTCCACCGGGTCCTCGGCGAGCCGGACCAGGCGCGCGAGCTGCTCACCGAGGCGGCCGCCGTCGCCGAGCGGGGCGGGGACCGCATCCGCCAGTGCAGTGCCATGTCGAACCTCGCCCTGGTGCACCTCGACACCGGCCGGCCGGCGGAGGCGCTGGAGATCTTCCACCGGGTGCTCCAGCACACGCTCGAGCTGGACGACCGGTGGGGCATCGCCGTCACCCGCGTGAACATCGCCGGGACCCACCTCCACGAGCGCCGCACCGATGATGCCGCCGCCGTGCTGCGCCGCCACGGTCGCGAGATCGCCTCGATGGGCGACGTCGACCTCACCGCGATCGTCGTCGAGCACGCCGCCGTGGTCGCCGCGCAGCGCGGCCGGGCCAGTGCCGCGGCCCGGCTCGTGGGCGCCGCGGGGGAGATGCGCGCCCGCGCGGACCTGCCCCTGCCGGCCCCGGACCGCGCCTGGTTCGCCGCCGCCGTCGAGGAGGTCCGCGAGGGCCACGGCGGCTGGGAGCGGGACCGCGCCGCCGGGGCCGAGCTCGACGCGGACGCCGCCGTGGAGGAGGCGCTCGCCCTCGTCGGCGCGCCGGCCGGGTCCGGACGGGTCGAGGGTGAGGGGACCGACCCGCTCTGACGGGCGCGGCGTCGCACCAGCCCAGGATCCGCTGCCGGCGAGGTTGCCGAGATGGCTGCTGTCGACGACCACCGGCGACCTGGTGCGCCGGCCGGAGCCCGGTCGCAGCCCGGTTGTCGTCTGGTCGGCGCCCGGTCGTCGCCCGGGGCGTGAACCCTCGACCGGCAAGCGCCGCCTCGTGTTGAATGACGACCATCGCGTCACCGACGGGCGGAGCACACCATGCGGGTCGAATCCACCATCACCTCCCTCTCCTGGATCCCGTCGGACTCCATGCGGGGGTGGCTCAAGGCCGGGATGGACCTGGGACTCTCGCACTACGACGCCCCGCCCGTGGACCACCTCAGCGGCGCGGAGGAGGTTCACCGGCTGCGCGCCGACGACCGCTTCCGCTTCGCCAACGTCCTGTCCGCCTGGGTGGACTTCGACGAGACCGGCACGCCGCTGGAGTGGGGCTTCGCGCCGGAGTCCGGGGTCGTCATGGGCTCGACGACGGTCCGGGTCGCCTCCGTGGGCGCCACCTTCGGCGGCTACGCCCTGCCCACCCTGCGCGAGGAGCCGGTGGTCGAGCAGGGCAGCGTCCACTTCACCCAGACGGTCGGCGGCCGGACCGGGGTGCCGCTGCCGCGGCCCGTGCCGCACGCGCCGTTCGCGATGTGGCAGGCCCCCATCGTGTGGACGACCCTCGCGCTCACCCTGCACCCCGACGGCCACGTCGACGTCGCGATGCCCGGTGCGTCCGCGTTCCCCCGGCACTGGGTCTACGGCCCCGACGGTGCGCTGAGCCTGAAGTCGGGGCTGACCGACCTGGACTCGTGGCTGGCGCACTCCTTCGGCCCGCGCACCCCCTGGGGCAACCTGGACTCCGAGGCGCTCGTCGTCGAGGCCGAGAGCGCGCTCGAGCGTCAGCTCTCCGGCGGCATCATGCACGGCGGCGAGCGGCCGGAGATCCGCCGACTCCCCGCGGGGGCCACCGTCACCCGCCAGGGCGAGCCGGGCACCGAGATCTACCTCGTGCTGGACGGCGTCCTCACGGTCGACGTCGACGGCAAGGAGATCGCCCAGGTCGGCCCCGGTGCGGTGCTGGGGGAGCGCGCCGTGCTCGAGGGCGGCACCCGCACCTCCACCCTCACCGCGCTGACGCCCGTACGGCTCGCCGTCGCCGCCGCCGACCGGCTCGACCTGGAGAAGCTCCGGGCCGTCGCCGAGCTCCACCACCGCGAGGACGACGACCGCTGAGCGCTCGTCCACAGCCCGTGCGAGGTCCGGGCGCGACGTCGTTGGGCGCCACTAGGGTCGAAGAGTGAAGTTCACCCCACCCCCGACCTTCCTCACCCGGCCCACCCTGCACGGCACCTTCGGGATGTCGGCCACGACGCACTGGCTCGCAACCGGCACCGCGCAGTCGGTCCTCGAGCGGGGCGGGAACGCGTTCGACGCGGCGGTCGCCGCCGGCTTCGTCCTCCACGTCGTCGAGCCCCACCTCAACGGTCCCGGCGGCGACATGACGGCGATCTTCGCCACCGCCGAGGACCCCACGCCCACCGTCCTCATGGGGCAGGGCCCCGCCCCGGCCGGTGCGTCGCGCGAGCACTACCTCGCCGAGGGGCTCGACCTCGTCCCCGGGTCCGGGGCCCTGGCCGCCGCGGTCCCCGGTGCGGTCGACGCGTGGTTCGTGCTCCTGCGCGACCACGGCACGTGGGAGCTGGCGGACGTCCTGGCGTACGCCGTCGGCTACGCCCGGGACGGGCACCCCGTGCTGGCGCGGGTGGGGGAGACGATCGCGGCGGTGGAGGACCTCTTCACCGAGCACTGGCCCACGTCGGCGAGGCAGTGGATGCCGCACGGGCGGCCGCCCGCGCCCGGCGAGATGGTCCGGAACCAGGCGTACGCGCGCACGCTCGAGCGGCTCGTCGCGGCCGGGGAGGCGGGCGCGAGCGACCGGGCCGGGCGCATCGAGGAGGCCCGTCGCCAGTGGCGGGAGGGGTTCGTCGCCCGGGAGGCGGCGTCGTTCCTCGCGGAGCCGCACCGGCACTCCACCGGCGGCGACCACGCCGGCGTCATCACCGCCGAGGACTTCGCGGCCTTCTCCGCGGCCTACGAGCCGGCCGTCACCTTCGACTTCCGCGGGTACACCGTCGCCAAGACCGGTGCCTGGGGGCAGGGACCGGCCCTGCTCCAGACCCTCGCGATCCTCGACGGCTACGACGACGCCCACCTCGACCCGTCCACCGCGCTCGGTGCGCACACCGTGCTCGAGGCGCAGAAGCTCGCCCTGGCCGACCGCGAGGCCTACTACGGCGACACCGACGTCCCGCTGGCAACCCTCCTGAGCGCGGAGTACGCCGCGAGCCGGCGCGCCCTCATCACCGCCGACGCTTCGGCGGAGCTGCGGCCGGGGCAGGTACCCGGGCACGAGCCCTTCCTGCCGCCGCTGCGCACGGAGTACGACCCCGGTCACGAGAACTCCCGGGCCGGGCTCGGCGAGCCCACGGTCGCCCCCACGGGGGAGACCCGGGGCGACACCTGCCACCTCGACATCGTCGACCGGTGGGGCAACATCATCTCGGCGACGCCCTCGGGCGGCTGGCTCCAGTCCTCACCGACCATCCCGGCGCTCGGGTTCTGCCTCGGCTCACGGCTGCAGATGACCTGGCTGGAGGAGGGCTCGCCCGCCACGCTCACCCCCGGGCGACGGCCCCGCACCACCCTCACGCCCACCCTCGTGCTGCGCGGTGGTCGCCCGGTGACGGCACTGGGGTCGCCCGGCGGCGACCAGCAGGACCAGTGGCAGCTGCTGTACCTCCTGCGCACCATCGTCGGCGGCTACTCCCCGCAGCAGGCCATCGACGCCCCCGCGCTGCACACCACGTCGATGCCGGGCTCGTTCTGGCCGCGCACGTGGACGCCGGCGGGCGCGGTCGTGGAGGACCGGCTCGGCGACGACGTCATCGCCGAGCTGCGTCGCCGGGGCCACCGGGTGACGCGGGCGGGGGACTGGTCGCTCGGGCGACTGTCGGCCGTGACGCTCGACCCGGACACCGGTGTGCTCTCGGCGGCGGCGAACCCCCGCGGGGTCCAGGGCTACGCGGCGGGCCGGTGACGGGCGTGGCGGTCCCCGGGGTGGGCGGGAACCCGACCGAGGGCGGGTCACGGAACAGTGAGGGCATCGCCACCGTTGTGCTGGGTGTGAGTCACGAAACACCCCAGGAAACATCCTCCGACCCCGCCCTTCTCGCGGGCGACCAGCTCGTCCGCAACCGCCGGGCCCGTTCGGCCGTCCAGCGGTCCGACCCCAGCGAGCACCTCGTCGACACCCTCGACCTCGTCGAGGAGATGGCCGTGATGACGCGGTCGCGCGAGCAGATCTTCCGCCACATGGAGACACTCCTCGGCATCCGGTTCGGTGAGCTCCAGGCCCTCACCGCCGTCTCCGAGGGCGCCGACCACTTCCGGGAGGTGGCGCGGCGGACCGGCCAGCCCGACGCCGCCGCCCGCGTGACCGTCGAGGGCCTGGCCGAGCGGGGCCTGCTCGGCCGGCACGCCCACGACCGCGCGGACGACGGGAGCGCCCCCGGCCTGATCCACGTCAGCCCCGCGGGCACCGTCCTCCTCCAGCAGGCCCAGGCGCTGCAGGTCCGGCTCGTCGACGCCGTCGTCGACACCCTCGACGAGGGCGAGACCCTGCGGCTGCGCGAGTCGGTGGCGCACGTCGCCGAGACGCTCGAGCCCCGCCTGTCGCCCCGCCGGGCGCTGACCCCCGCCGGGCGCTGATCCCACCCGGGCGCTGATCCCAGCCGGTCACGTCCTACGATCGGCGTGCGCCCACCCCTCACATCCGGGCGCGGAAGGACGTCTACCGGGCGTGAGTCCCTTCGAGCAGGTCGTCACCGAGCACGGCCCCACGGTCCTGCGGGTCTGCCGCGCCCTCGTGGGCCCGGTCGACGCCGACGACGCCTGGTCCGAGACCTTCCTGGCCGCGATGCGGGCCTACCCGGCCCTCGACGACGGCGCGAACGTCGAGGCGTGGCTGGTGACGATCGCCCGGCACAAGGCGATCGACCTCCTGCGCTCCCGGGCCCGCCGAGCGGTGCCGGTGGCCGAGCTCCCGGAACGAGTCGTCCCCCCGGCCACGCACGGGCACGAGGCCGTCGACCTGTGGCGGGCGCTGGGTGAGCTCACCGAGCGTCAACGGGAGGCGGTGGCCTACCACCACCTCGCGGGACTGCCCTACGACCAGGTCGCGGCGCTGGTCGGTGGGACCGCACCGGCCGCCCGGCGCGCCGCCGCCGACGGCATCCGGAACCTGCGCGAGAGACTGGGAGCGTCCTCATGAGCATCACCCGACACGGGTCCGTCCACGAGCGGCCGAGCGACCGGAAGACGAGCGACCTGGCGGACGGCGCCGCCCACCCGGCCGAGAAGCACCCGGGCGCGCAGGCCGGTGCCGCCGAGCGCCCCGCCCTGTCCCGGCCCGCAGCATCCCCGGACGCCCTGGCGCCGGCGCGGGAGGTCGACGCCGAGCACCTCGCGACGCTGCACCGACGCCTCGCCGAGCTGGCCGACGCCGAGGACCTGCTCGACGTCGCGTACCGGACGGTCGACTCACCGCTGGGCCGGCTCCTGCTCGCGGCGACGCCCGTCGGCCTGGTGCGCGTGGCGTTCGAGGATGAGGGCGAGGAGGCCGTCCTCGCCACGCTCGGCGAGCGCATCAGCCCGCGGATCCTGCGGGACCCGCGCAGGCTCGAGTCTGTCGCCCGCCAGCTCGAGGAGTACTTCAGCGGTCGCCGGCACGACTTCGACGTCACCCTCGACCTGCGGCTGACAGCCGGTTTCCGCCGGGAGGTCCTCGCGCACCTGCGCGAGATCCCGTACGGCGCGACCGCCAGCTACACCGCTCTGGCGGCCGCGGCGGGCCGACCCACCGCCGTCCGGGCCGCGGCGTCGGCCTGCGCCACGAACCCGGTGCCGCTCGTGGTGCCGTGCCACCGGGTGGTGCGCTCGGACGGCTCACTGGGCGGCTACCGCGGCGGTCTGCCGGCCAAGCGGGTCCTCCTCGACCTCGAGCGGGCCGCGTGAGACGAGGCGACGGTGGGGACGTGCCGAGCGACGGCGGGGACGTGCCGAGCGACGGCGGGGACGTGCCGAGCGACGGCGGGGACGTGCCGAGCGACGGCGGACCGGCCGTCCTCCACGGGCTCGTCGTCGGCGGTGACGGCCTGGCCCGCCCGGTGTGGGCGGCGACCGACCCGCTCCTCCGCGCGTACTACGACACCGAGTGGGGCATGCCGGTGCGCGGCGAACGTGCGCTCTTCGAACGGCTCAGCCTCGAGGCGTTCCAGGCGGGCCTGTCCTGGGCGACGGTCCTGCGCAAGCGTCCCGCCTTCCGCGAGGTGTTCCACGACTTCGAGCCCGACGTGGTCGCGGCCTTCGGGGCCGACGCCGTCGAGCGGCTCATGGCGGACCCCAGGATCATCCGAAACCGCGCCAAGATCCTCGCGGCCACGACCAACGCCCGGGCTGTGATCGCCCTGCGCGAGCACGGGGGGCTGGAGCAGCTCGTGTGGTCCTACCGTCCCACCAGGACACCGGTGCCCACCCGGCCGGACGAGGTGCCGACGACGTCGCCCGAGTCGGTGGCGCTGTCCCGGGACCTCAAGCGTCGCGGGTTCGTCTTCGTCGGTCCCACGACGGTGCACGCCCTCATGGAGGCGGTCGGCATCGTCGACACCCATCTCGTGGGGTCGCACCGCCGCGGCGCGTCCGGGCTGTGGCGCGCCGACGGCACGCCGGTGTGAGCGGCACCGCGGTGGATGTCCTCCTGCCGGCCGCCACGCCGCTCGCCGTCGGGCCGCTCCTCGCGGCACTCGCCGCGCACGCGGTGCCGGGCCTCGAGGAGGTCGACCCCGCCGCGGGGTCGGTACGTCGAACGGTCCCGGGCGCCCACGGGCCGGCCGCCGTCTCGCTGCGGATCACACCGACGGCTGTCAGGGCCGAGATCGAGCTCGCCCACCCGGGGGACGGCGACGCCGTCGTCGCCCGTCTGCGCCGCTGGTTCGACCTCGACACCGACGTCGCGGCCGTCGACGTCCACCTGGCGAAGGACGCGGCGCTCGCACCGCTGGTGGCCGCCCGGCCCGGTCTACGGGTGCTCGGGCACGTCGACGGCTTCGAGGCGGCGGTGACCACGGTGCTCGGTCAGCAGGTCTCCCTCGCCGCTGCCCGGACGTTCGCGGCGCGTCTCGTCGCGGCGCTCGGCGGCCCGGTCCCGGGCACGGCAACATCGGGAGGCGGCGGGCTGCGCACCTTCCCGTCGCCGGAGGTGCTCGCCGACGCCGGACCGTCCGCGCTGAGGGAGGTGACGGGGGTGACCGGGAACCGGGCCCGCACCCTCCACGCCCTGGCCACGGTGTGCGCCGCCGGGCTCCGGATCGACCCGGACCAGGACCCCGGAGCCACCCGGGCCGCCCTCCTCGCCGTGCCGGGTGTCGGACCCTGGACGGCGGAGTACCTCGCCCTGCGCGCCATGGGCGACCGCGACGCACTGCCCTCGGGCGACCTCGTGCTGCGACGTGCCCTCGGGGGAGCCTCCGCCGCCGAGACGGTGGCCGCGGCACGGGCGTGGCGTCCGTGGCGCGCCTACGCCGTCACCCATCTGTGGACCGCGGCGGCCTACCTGGCGCGGACACCCTGATCGCACGGCCGTGCTCGAGACCGCGCCGACCGCGCGCACGCGGACGGCGGCCCGCCGGGATCAGAGGTGGCCGCCCGCCGGGATCAGAGGTGGCCGCCCGCCGGGATCAGAGGTGGCCGCCCGCCGGGATCAGAGGTGGCCGCCCGCAGCGCTCAGACCCGTGCACCCACCCCACGGAGCTGGATGTCCACCAGCTCGCGGACGTAGTCCTTGAGCCCGGCCTCGAGCTCCTCCCGGCTGCTCCGTGAGGAGCTGATGAGCATGTGCACGAAGATCGCGCCCTCGATCGCGTCGAGGAGATGGTGCACCGACGTCCCAGGGGGAAGCTCGCCGTCCGCGATGGCCTTCTCGATCCGACCGGCGAGGGCGAGCACCCCTCGGCTGATGTTCTCCTCCCGGATCTCCTTGAACTCCTCCGGGTTCACCACGGCCGCGGAGAACATGTGCGCCATCGCGGGGCCGTACTCGCCGAGGAAGAACTCGGCACGCGCGCAGGCGTGCTGGTTGAGGTACTCACGGATGTCGAGGTCCTCGCCCGCCGGCGTGACGTTGTGCGCCTCGAGGTGCCGGATGGCGTCGAGGAGGAGGTCGCGCTTGTCCTTCCAGCGCAGGTAGATGGAGGACTTCCCGATCCCGGCGTGCGTCGCGACGCCGTCCAGGCTCAGACCGGACCAGCCCTTCTGGCCGAAGAGCTCGAGGACGGCGCGGAACGCACGCTCCTCGGTGTCGGCGTGGCGAGGCCTGCCCGGACCCCGGCGGACCGGCGGGGATGCCTCGTCGATCGTGTGCGTCTCAGACTGAGTCACCGGAAGCGCCCTCCTTAGCGTCTGGTCTGGACAATACCTTTGCGGCGCACGTCTGGAGACTGATTTGCCCAGTTGTCCACGCCTGTCGTGAAGAGCTTTGAGGGCGGGGGCCGAACCCCACCGAGGCCGGCCGTACCCGGTCGAGGACCACGCGACGAGGCTGTGCCACGGGGGACGCCCGCGCGCCGAGAAGTGCCCGGGCTGGTTGCTCAGGCGCCCGGCACGGGCCTCAGGTCGTTGCTCGGAAGGGCGCGGGCACGTCGGGTGGCTCCGGCCGTGCCGCACCAGGTCGGGCGGCCTGCTCTCTCGGGCGGCTGACGGCTGCTCTCTCGGGTGGCTGCTGCTACCCGACGGTGGCGGGCCGGCACACGTCGAGCCACTGCTCCGGCAGCAGGGGTGCGGCGTCGGAGCGGCCGCGGAGCGCCTCGCACAGCCGGATCGCCGAGTCGAGCAGGTCACGCAGCCGTTCGTCCGAGTCGGGCACGCAGGCCGCCGCGATTCCGGGGATCGCGAAGTCGAGGATCACCGGGCCGGGATGGAACCGGACCGGTCCCACGACGCCGCGGGCGACGAAGTCGCGAGCCCACCGGGTCGCGAGCGGAACGGTGTCCAATGCTTCGGCGGTCGTCCAGCGCAGGGTGTCCTCGTCCCGCCCGTCGCCGGGCGCGAGCAGCTTGTCGAGGCTGAGCAGTCCGACGGCGAGGGCCCGCTGGGTCTCCTCGGCCACCACCGGCAGGGCGCGGCGCGCGGCCAGGTGGGCGATCTCGTGGTTCCACCGGGGGTCGTCGCTCACGAGCCCGATGACCGACGGGATCATCGTGGCCAGCGCCGGTCGGGCCGCGTCGGAGGTGCAGTCGTTGACCAGACGCGCGAGGTGGGCGAGGAGCGGATGGGTGCAGCGCGGGCGGTCGCTCCACCGCTCGCCGGCGAGGAAGGATGCCAGCTCCATGAAGCAGGCACCGCGCCTGGGGTTGCGGTGCTTGCCGCGCGAGAGCATCGGGAGCATGTCCAGCTGGTCGGTTCGCATCATGACCTCCGCCGCGCCTGAGGGACGTAGGTCCAGTCTGCGCCGGGAGGTGGCGGTGTGCAACGGGTTCCGGGACTTTGGTCCCTCGCGCGCGCCAGGGCTCGGCCGCGTCCCGTCAGCGGTGCGTCGCGACCTCGCCCTCAGCGGTGCGTCCGGACCTCGCCCTAAGCGGTGCGTCGGCACCTCGCCCTCGGCACTGCGCCGTGACGTCTCCGGCGAGCAGCTCGCCGGAGACTCCCTCAGCAGTGTGCGGCCGCCACGGCCAGCCGCAGCGCGCGGCCGAAGTTCTGCTCACGCTCCTCGGCGCTCATGTCCCGCGAGCCGTCGAGGAGGTGGTCCGAGATCGTCAGGACCGCGAGTGCCTCGCGGTCGTGCTCGGCGGCGATGCCGTAGAGGCCCGCGGCCTCCATCTCCACGGCGAGGGTGCCGTAGTCGGCCAGGGCCTGGATCTGCTCGGCGGGGTTGCCGTAGAAGTGGTCGCGGGAGACCACCGGGGCGACATGGACGTCGTCCGCCCCGCCCGCGGCGGCGACGGCGGCGGCGACGAGCTGGTAGGAGGCGACCGCGGAGAAGTGGATGCCCGGGATGCGGGTCGTGTTCATCGCCGAGTCCGTGTGGGCGCCGAGCGCGACGACGACGTCTCCGACCTTCACCTTGTGGGAGAGCCCGCCCGCCGTGCCCACGCGGATGATCCGCTGGACGTCGTAGAACTGGAAGAGCTCGTTGGCGTAGATGCCGAGGGAGGGCATACCCATTCCCGAGGCCATCACCGACAGCGGCCGTCCGTCCACCGTGCCGGTGTACGCCCCGATGCCGCGCACGTCGGAGACCTTGCGGGCGTCCGGCATGAGCTGGGCCGCGATGCGCTCGGCGCGCCTGGGGTCACCCGGCATGAGAACGGCGGGAGCGATGTCGCCCCTCTCGGCGGCGATGTGCGGGGTGGCCATGGCGTCTCTCCTGGGGGTCGGGGCTACGGTGCGGCGACCATGCTCCCACGGCCGCGCGCCGACGCGGGCTCGGGGACTCCGTACCGTCGGGCCCGGTCGCCCGGTGCTGTCGGGGTGCGGACCTGGGTCGCCCGGCGCGGGCGGTGGCGCTACCCTCGGCGGCACCACGTGCCGTGCTGTCCGGGCGGGCACCTGCGGGAAAGGCAGCTCATGGCCACCTCACGACCGTCCGCCTCGGCGCCCGAACGGGAGCAGTGGTCGAGCCAGTACGGGTTCCTGCTCGCCGCCATCGGCTCCGCGATCGGGCTCGGGAACATCTGGCGGTTCCCGGGGGTCGCCTACGAGAACGGCGGTGGGGCGTTCCTCATCCCGTACCTCGTCGCGCTGCTGACCGCCGGGGTGCCCATCCTCCTGCTCGACTACGCGCTGGGGCACCGCTACCGCGGCTCCGCCCCGGCGACCTTCCGCCGGCTCGGGCGTCCCTTCGAGGCGCTCGGCTGGTTCCAGGTGGCCATCTCGTTCGTCATCATCACGTACTACACGGTGATCATCGCGTGGTCGGTGCGCTACGTGGGCTTCTCGGTGACGGAGGCCTGGGGTTCGGACCCCACCGCGTTCTTCGTAGGGGAGTTCCTCCAGGCTGGCGATGCGGGGGTCTCCTTCGACATCGTGCCGGCGATCTTCTGGCCCCTCCTCGTGGTGTGGGTCGTCGTGCTGATCATCCTCGCCCTCGGTGTCCAGCGCGGGCTCGAGCGGGCGAACCGCGTCTTCCTGCCCCTGCTCGCGATCCTGTTCACGATCATGGTCGTGCGGGCCCTGTTCCTGCCCGGGGCGATCGACGGCATCGACGCCTTCTTCACGCCCGAGTGGGCGGCGCTGGGCGACCCGCAGGTGTGGATCGCCGCCTACAGCCAGATCTTCTTCTCCCTGTCGATCGCGTTCGGGATCATGCTCACCTACTCGAGCTACCTCAAGCGCCGCTCCAACCTGGTCCCGACCGGGTATGTGGCCGCCTTCGCGAACTCCTCCTTCGAGCTCCTCGCGGGCATCGGCGTCTTCGCCACGCTGGGGTACATGGCCGCGCAGCAGAGCGTCGCGGTGGGGGACCTCGAGGGCATCACCGGCGTGAGCCTGAGCTTCATGACCTTCCCGCAGATCATCTCTCTCATGCCCGGTGGGCCGATCTTCGGGGTCCTGTTCTTCACCTCGCTCACCCTGGCCGGGCTGACCTCGCTGCTCAGCCTGCTCCAGGTCGTCTCCGCCGCCTTCCAGGAGAAGTTCGGGCTGTCCCGGGTGCAGGCGTCGATCTTCATCGGCGGCTTCGCCGCGATCCTGTCCCTGGCGCTGTACTCCACCACCACCGGGCTGCCCGTCCTGGACACGGTCGACAAGTACATCAACGAGATCGGCGTGGTCTCCTCCGCCATCCTCATGTCGCTCCTCGTGGCGTTCGTGGCCCGCAAGCTCCCCGAGCTCCAGGCGCACCTCAACGGCACGTCGACGGCGCAGGTCGGTGCGTGGTGGCGCGTGCTCGTCGCGATCGTGGTCCCGCTCGTGCTCGTCGTCATGCTCGTGGCGACCGTGATCAGTCTTCTCGCCGAGCCCTACTCGGGCTACCCGGGCTGGTTCCTCAACACCTTCGGCTGGGGCGTGGTCGGCCTGGCCGTGCTGGCCTCGATCCTCTACTCCGTGATCCCGTGGCGCCGGCCCGTCGACGACTTCACCGCCCACCCGGTCGGGCGACCGCCGGGCCGGCGCGGCACGGGCCGCGATACCGGCACCACGCACGGGGAGGTGACGCGATGAGCACCGTCGCCGTCGTCATGATGATCGTCGCCATCGTCGTCGTGTGGGGAGGGCTGGCCGCGTCCATCCACTTCCTCGCCAGGCACCCGCTGGACGACCGCGACGAGCTCGAGACCATCCTCGAGGACGGCCCGGAGGCCGACACCACCTGGTGACGAGGCCGTCTCGCCGACGTGAGTCCGTGCCACGGGACGGACCCGCAGGCGCAGGTGCGGGGTGGTCCGTAACCTGAGGGAGTGAGAGACGGAAACGCGAGTGCGCGGTACCGGGACAGCGCCGTGGTCGGGCTGGCCCACATCGAGGCACCGGTGGTGGTGACCTCGGCGGAGTTCGAGGAACGGCTGGCGCCCACGCGGCGCGCGCTGCGGCTGCCGCCGAACCTCCTCGAGCGCGTGTCGGGCGTGCGCGAGCGGCGGTGGTGGGCCGAGGGGACCGACTTCGAGGACATGGCCGCGGAGGCCGGCGCCAAGGCGCTCGCCGCCGCTGGGGTCGACCCTGGCGACGTCGGGATGCTCGTCAACACCTCCGTCTCACGGCCGCACCTGGAGCCCTCGGTGGCGGTCGGGGTGCACCACCGCATGGGCCTGCCGAGCTCGGCCCTCAACTTCGACATCACCAACGCCTGCCTGGGGTTCGTCAACGGGCTGCAGATGGCCTCGGCGATGATCGACGCCGGACAGATCGACTACGCCGTCGTCGTCGACGCCGAGGACGTGCGTCCCACGCAGGAGGACACGCTCCGGAGGCTCGCGGCGGAGTGCGTCACGCGCGGGGACTACACGGACCAGTTCGCCTCTCTCACCCTCGGTGACGGCGCTGCCGCCGCGGTCGTGGGGCGCGCCTCGGACCGGCCGGACGGGCACCGCATCCTCGGTGGGGTCTCCCGTGCCGGCACGGAGCACCACCGCCTCTGCGTCGGGTCGTTCGGCAAGATGACGACCGACACCAAGAGCCTGCTCACCCACGGGCTCAAGCTCGTCACCGACGCGTGGCACGAGGCGGAGCGCTCGGGCTGGGATTGGCGCCGCCTGGACCGCTACGTCACCCACCAGATCTCCACGCCGTACACCAACGCGATCATCGAGGCGGTGGACCTCGACCCCGCGGCCGTGCCGATCACGTTCGACCGCTGGGGCAACGTCGGCCCTGCCGCGATCGCGATGACCCTCTCCGAGCAGGCGGAGAGCCTCAGCCCCGGGGACCGGGTGATGTGCCTCGGGGTCGGGTCGGGCCTCAACACCACGATGCTCGAGCTCGCCTGGTGAGCGCAGGCTCAGCCGCACCGGGAACCACGGCATCGCCCGGCGCTGACCGGACCAGGCCCCTCGCCCCGGCGTGGCACGGGGTCGACCCGTCCTGGTCGCGCCGCGTCGCTGTCGACGGGCACGACTGGCACCTGCTCGACAACGCTCCCTCGCTCACCGGGCCCGCCCGCGGCGTCCTTCTGTGCGTGCACGGCAACCCCACGTGGTCGTACCTGTGGCGCTCGGTGCTCACCGCCGGCGCGGCCGCGGGCTGGCGCGTCGTGGCCGTCGACCAGCTGGAGATGGGCTGGTCCGAACGCACGGGTGCGCACCACCGCCTCGCTGACCGCGTGGCTCAGCTCGGCCGGCTCACCGACGCCCTCGGGATCTCGGGCGACGGAGACGGCGTCGTCCCCGCTGCCGAGGTCGGGGCCTCGCGGGGCGCACGGCTCCCGGTCGTCGCCGTGGGCCACGACTGGGGCGGCGTCGTCGTCTCCGGGTGGGCCGTCGACCACCCGCGGGAGCTGGCAGCCCTCGTCCTGACGAACACGGCCGTCCACCACGACGACGCGGTGCCGGTGCCCGGGCTGCTGCGCCTGGCGCGCCGCACCGCCATCCACAGCGCTGCCACCGTGCTCACGCCGGCATTCCTCGAGGTCACGCTGTCCCTGGCGAGTCCGGCGCTCGCCCCGGAGGTGCGCGCGGCGTTCCGGTCGCCGTACACGACGGCGGAGCGGCGACGGGGGATCGGCGCGTTCGTCGAGGACATCCCGGTCGACGCCAGCCACCCCAGCCACCGGGAGCTGCGCCGTGTCGCCGACGGGGTCGCCGCCCTGGACGTCCCCGCGCTGCTCCTGTGGGGGCCCCGCGACCCGGTCTTCTACGGGCGTTACCTCCGGGATCTTCGCGAGCGACTCCCGCAGGCCGACGTCCACCGCTTCGAGGGCGCCGGCCACCTCGTGGTCGAGGACGCCGACGTCGCCGGCGTGCTGGTGCGCTGGCTGGCGGCGCGCGGGATCGGGCTGGCGGCCGCGGGTCCGGAGGCCGTCGACGGCGACACGGCGCCGCACCCTCGCGGGACCGATGCGGCGCCCCTCGGGCCGAGTGGAGAGCTGCCGGTTCGCGGGGACAGCGCCCCGTACGAGCCGTTGTGGGCGGCCCTGGACTCCCTCGCCGACACCGACGGGCCGGCGGTCGTCTCCCTGCGCGACGGGGCAGTCACGACCGTGACCTGGCGACGCCTCGCCGCCGACGTCCGGCACCTCGCGCTCGGTCTGTCGGACGCCGGGGTCAGGCCGGGGCAACGGGTGAGCCTGCTGGTGCCACCGGGCGCCGAGCTGACGACCGCGCTCTTCGCGTGCCTGCGCATCGGTGCCGTGGTCGTCCTCGCCGACGCCGGGCTCGGGACGGCGGGACTGACGCGGGCCGTCCGCGGCGCAGACCCGGACGTCATCATCGGGGTCGACCGAGCGCTCCTCGGCGCGCGGACCCTGGGGTGGCCCGGTCGGCGCGTCCTCGTCGCGGGCGCGGGCGCGGGTGCGGGCGCGGGTGCAGATGCGCTCCCCAGCCGGATCCTCGGCGCGGAGGGGACCTACCGCGACCTCATCGAGCAGGGGCGGCGGCTCGAGTCCGCCGGCATCGAGCTCCCGCCGGAGCCGGCCCCGGACGCCGACGCCGCGGTGCTCTTCACCTCCGGCTCCACGGGCCCGGCGAAGGGCGTCGCCTACACCCACCGCGGGCTGGCGGGCATGCGCGACGTCGTTGCCGACACCTACGGGCTCTCGCCCGAGCGGCCCTTCGTCGCCGGATTCGCTCCGTTCGCACTGCTCGGCACTGCACTCGGAGCGACGTCGGCCACCCCCGACATGGACGTCACGGCCCCTGCCACGCTCACGGCCGGCGCCCTCGCGGACGCCGTCGCGGCCATCGACGCCCGGGCGGTCTTCGCCTCACCGTCCGCCCTGGCCAACGTGGTACGGACGGCCGGCGAGCTGACGGACGCCGGGCGGTCGGCTCTCGGTCGCGTCGAGGTCCTGCTGTCGGCGGGTGCCCCGATCGCGCCGGAGCGCCTCGCCGCAGCCGCGGCGCTCGTGCCCTCGGCCAGCGCGCACACGCCGTACGGGATGACCGAGGCGCTTCCCGTCACGGACGTCTCGCTCGAGGAGATCCGCCAGGCTTCGGCCGATGCCGCCTCGGGGACGGTCCGAGGGGCCGGCGGCGGCACGTGCGTCGGCCGGCCGGTCGGACGCGCCCGGGTGCTGGTGGTGCCTCTCGACGACGTGGGCCGCGCCGCCGGGGAGCCCACGGACGAGGCCGGCGTGACCGGTGAGGTGCTGGTCTCCGCCCCGAACCTCAAGGACCGCTACGACCGGCTCTGGGCGACAGAGGCCGACTCGCGGACGTGGCCGGGGTGGCACCGCACCGGCGACGTCGGGCATCTCGACGGTCGTGGTCGGCTGTGGGTCGAGGGCAGGTTGAGCCACGTCATCTCGACCGCCGGCGGCGTCGTGACACCAGTCGCGGTGGAGAACGCGGCGCTCGCCGTGAACGGGGTCCGCCGCGCCGCCGCCGTCGGGGTGGGTCCGGCAGGCACCCAACAGGTGGTGGTCGTGGTCGAGACCGACCCCGACGCCCACGCCGGCGCCCGGCGGAGCTGGTCACTGGCTCCGGCGGGCCTGGCGCGGACCGTCCGTGCGCGGTCGACGGTGCCCCTCGCCGCGGTCCTGCGGGTACCGGAGATCCCGACCGACGTCCGGCACAACTCCAAGGTCGAGCGCACCCGACTGGCGGCGTGGGCGGAGCGGGCGCTCGCCGGAGCGAGGGTGGGGAACCCGTGAAGGTGCTCGTCACCGGTGCGTCGGGGATGCTCGGCCGGGCCGTCGCAGGCACGCTCCGGGACCGCGGCGACGACGTCACCGTGCTGCAGCGGCGCGAGGCGGGGATCGCCGGCGTTCGCGAGGTGCGCGGCTCGGTGAGCGACGCCGACGCCGTCGCTGCGGCCGTCCTCGGGCACGACGCCGTCGTCCACCTCGCGGCGAAGGTGTCGTTCACCGGCGCGGAGGCGGAGTTCGTCCGGACGAACGTCGAGGGCACCCGCCTCCTGCTCGAGGCGTCCCGCGCCGCGGGGGTCGCGCGCTTCGTGTTCGTCTCTTCCCCTTCCGTGGCCCACACCGGCTCCTCGATCGTCGGTGCCGGGACGCAACCAGCCCGGCCGGACCTCGCGCGGGGCAGCTACGCACGGACGAAAGCGGCCGCCGAGCTGCTCGCGCTGGCCGCCGACCGTCCCGGCTTCGCGGTCGTCGCCGTGCGGCCGCACATCGTGTGGGGACCGGGCGACACCCAGCTCGTCCAACGTGTGGTGGACCGCGCGGCTGCCGGCCGGCTGCCTCGCATCGGCACCGGCGCCGCTCTCATCGACACCACCTACGTGGACAACGCCGTCTCGGCGATCGTCGCGGCGCTCGAGCGCGTCGAGACCGTCCACGGTGAGGCGTTCGTCGTGACCAACGGTGAGCCCCGGCCGGTGGCCGAGCTGATCGGCGGGATGTGCCGTGCCGCGGGGGTCGAGCCGCCGGCGTGGTCCGTCCCGGTCCCGATCGCCCGCGGCGTCGGAGCCGTGGTGGAGCGGACGTGGTCCCTTCTCGCGCGACCGGACGAGCCGCCGATGACCCGGTTTCTCGCCGAGCAGCTCAGCACCGCGCACTGGTTCGACCAGCGGCGGACGCGCGACGCTCTGGGGTGGAGCCCGACGGTCGGCCTCGACGAGGGGTTCGCACGCCTCGCGACTCACTTCGCCAGCCACTGACGCACGCAGGCCTAAGGGCGACGTTGCCGCGGGTGCGCCGACCGGGCTAGTTGGTGCGGAAGGTGGTGGTGCCGAGGAGGGTGCCGTCGCGGCGGTGGAAGGTCCATCGGTCGGTGTGTCGTTCGATGGTGATGTGGCGGTTGTGGACGTGGTCGTGGTGGTGCCAGCAGAGCAGGATGCCTTTGCGGAGGTCGGTGGGGCCGTGGTGGGCGTACCACCACAGGGAGTGGTGGATCTCGCCCTCGCCTGGTGGGGCGGTGCAGTCGGGGTACTGGCAGTGGCGGTCCCGGGCGATGATGGCCCGGGTCTGGGCGGTGGTGTAGAGGCGTTCCTCGCGGCCGACGTCCAGGGGTTGGGAGTCGGGCCCGAACACCACGCGGTGGATCCCGGAGGAGCAGGCCAGGCGGGCCAGGAGCGCGTGGGGCAGGGGGGTGCCGTCGGGGAAGGTGGCGGGTTCCGCGGCGGCCATCGCGGCCACGTCGAGGTCGGCGCTGATGAGCGCCTCGGGGGCGCCGCAGGTACACCGGGCGGCCGCGGCGCCGGTGGCGCTGGTGGCGCCGGTGGTGGCCGCGGGGTCCGTGGCGCCGGTCCCGCCCGTGGCGTCGGTCGTGGCCGGGGTGAGGCCGAACGCCGCGCCCGGGCCGGGGCCGGTGGGGCCGGGGCTGGTGACGCCGGGGCTGGTGACGCCGGGGCCGGTGGGGCCGGGGCTGGTGACGCCGGGGCTGGTGACGCCGGGGCTGGTGACGCCGGGGCCGGTGGGGCCAGGGCTGGCGGGGCGGGGCGTGGTGGCGGGGCAGGAGGGGTGGTGGGGGGTGGGGGTGGTCTGGGCGAGCAGGGTCAGGGTGGTGAAGGGGACGGTGACGCACAGGTGGGGGCGGGTGCGGGCGAAGGGTTTGAGAATGCCGGCGTCGAGGGTGAGGTGGGCCAGGGAGGCCAGGGCGCCGGCGCGGCGCTGGTTGGGGGTGCGGGTATCGGTCGCGGCGGGGGTGCCGACCCGGGCGTCGAGGGCGGTCAGGAGCGCGGTGCCGGTGGCTTTGGAGAGCCACCCGCCGGGGACGTAGCCGTCGGTGGTCTCGGCGAGGTAGAACTCCTCGCGGTCGGCGTCGGCGCGGTAGGCGCGGTCGGCGGCGTCGGGGTCCGCGCGCAGGGCCCAGTGGCGCAGGGCCAGGGTGAAGCCCTGGGCGTCCATGGTGGTGGCGTGGCCCAGGAGGAAGTCCTCGCCGACGTCGTGGTGGCGTAGCAGGGCCTGGCGGGCCGGGGTGTCGGTGGTGTGGCGGACCAGGGCGGCGGCGTGGTCGACGCTGATCGTGCCGGTCGCCAGGGCGGTCGCGGTGGCGGGGAGGTGGTCGCGCAGGGCGCGGGCCTGGCGGACCTTGCGGGCCGCGGCGCTGTGGTGGCGGCCGGAGCGGTGCCGGTACCAGGTGGCCATGGACCGGGCCCCGTCCAGGGCCCACCGGCCGTCGGCCTCGACCGCGGTCAGGGCCCGGGCGGTCAGGGCCTCGACCTGGCGGCGCAGGGTCTCGGCCTGGTCGAGGACGTCGAGGGCGACCTGGGCGGGGTGGTCGAGCAGGTCGGTCGCCAGAACCTGGCTCAGGGCGTCCTGCGCCGTGGTGAGCAGGGCGACGGTCGGGCTCCCGGGCAGCTCGGCGGTGACCGCCATGACCACTCACCTCCCTCGTCCGTGTCAACCTCCACCGTATCGAACGGACGTTCGGCAGGTCCAGAGGAATGGCGTCATTCCGCCAAATTTGTGGACACCCACGCAGGAACCACACCTGTGGAGGAACAGTGGGGAGGGAAGGAAGACCCATGGCACAGGGTGCTGCGGCGGGGAGCGAGGGAGCGGGCTGCAGCGGGGAGCAGGGGAGCGGGCTGAGCCCGAGCCCACACGTTCGTCGTGGCCGTGTGCGCTCAAACCTTCGAGAGGGCGTTCGGACGCGGCGGTCCCGACCTCAGAACTCCTCGTGAACGTCCGGGTCGCCGCCGTACCGGGAGCGGGCGAGTGCGGAGATTCGGTCGAGCTCGGGCTCGTGGAGCGCGAAGCGGAAGATGTCGAGGTTCTCACGTTGCCGCTCCGGGTCGGCCGACTTCGGGATCGGCACAGCCCCGAGCTGGTGGTGCCAGCGCAGCACGGCCTGGGCCGGGGTGACTCCGTGGTGCCCGGCTGCCTCGACGATGGCCGGGGCGTCGAGCAGACGAGCCCGTCCGAGCGGGCTCCACGACTGGGTGATGATCCCGCGCTCGGCGTGCGCGGCACGCATCTGCTCCTGGGGAAAGGCCGGGTGGAGCTCGATCTGGTTCACGGCTGGGGTCACCCCGGTCTCCGTGATGAGCCGGTCAAGGTGGTCCACCGTGAAGTTCGAGACGCCGATCGAGCGCACGAGTCCCTCCTCGCGCAGGCGGATCAGCGCCCGCCAGGTGTCGACGAACTTGTCGACCCGGGGCAGCGGCCAGTGGATGAGGTAGAGGTCGAGGTAGTCCACGCCGAGGTCCCGGCGGCTGGCGTCGAAGGCCCGCAACGTCTCGTCGTAGCCCTGATCCTGCCCTCGAAGCTTGCTCGTGAGGAGGACCTCCTCGCGCGGCACACCGGAATCGGCGATCCCGCGGCCGACGCCCACCTCGTTGCCGTACTTCGCGGCGGTGTCGACGAGGCGGTAACCCATGCGCAGCGCCGAGGCGACGGCGGTCGCGGCCACCTCGTCGGTCATGGGGTAGGTGCCCAGGCCGATGGCCGGCAGGCGGTGCCCGTCGTTGAGCGTGAGGAGCGGCACGGTGGTCATGGGGACATTGTGCTCCGGGCGGTCTGCGGGGACACGGCATAATCACAGGACGACCACCCGAGGAGATCAATGACCGACGAGACCCAGGCCGACGCGACGGACGTGCGACTCATCGCCTTCGACCTCGACGACACGCTCGCGCCGTCGAAGTCGCCGATGCCCGAGCGCATGGGGCGCGCCCTGACCGCACTGCTGGACGAGGTGCCGGTGTGCATCATCTCCGGCGGTCACTTCGGTCAGTTCAGCGACCAGGTCCTCGCCCACCTCGACGCCACGGACGAGCAGCTCTCCCGGCTGCACCTCATGCCCACGTGCGGCACGCGCTACCTGCGCCACGAGGGCGCGACGTGGGAGCAGGTCTACAACCACGACCTCACCGACGACGAGCGGTCGCGTGCTCTCGCGGCGGTGGAGGGTGAGGCCCGCCGTCTCGGCCTCTGGGAGGAGCAGACCTGGGGCGACATCCTCGAGGACCGCGGCTCCCAGATCACCTTCTCGGCACTGGGCCAGGAGGCACCGCTCGACGCGAAGAAGGCGTGGGACCCCACCGGCGAGAAGAAGGGGCGTCTGCGCGACGCCGTCGCCGAGCTCCTGCCGGACCTGGAGGTCCGCTCCGGCGGCTCGACGTCGGTGGACATCACCCGCAAGGGCGTGGACAAGGCCTACGGGATGGAGCGGCTCAGCGAGCAGACGGGCATCGCCGTGTCCGACATCCTCTTCGTCGGTGACCGGCTGGACGAGGGCGGCAACGACTATCCCGTCATCCGCCTGGGGATGCCCGTGCACGCCGTCCGCGACTGGGAGGAGACGGCCGACTACGTCGAGGGCTGGGTCCGTCGCTTCGCCTCCGCGCGGGCCTGAAGGCGACGGCGCCTGAGGGTGACGGCGCCTGAGGGGTGACGGCGCCGGTCACGGCGTGATGGCGCGGGTCCGCACGTGACGGCGGCGCCGGTCACGGCGTGATGGCGCATGTCCGCGAGTGACGGCGCCGACAACGGTGTGACGGCACCCGCCCGGCGTCAGGGCGAACGGTCCCTCACCGGCGCACCGCAGGGTCCGCCGCGGCCGGACGAGCCGACGGCGGACCCTGCGTGGCACGGGCGAGCTCACACCGTGGTGTACCCGCCGTCGACGAGGTAGTACCCGCCGGTGATGAACGAGGCGTCCTCGGACAGCAGGAAGCACACCAGGTGCGCGACCTCCTCCGGGCGGCCGAGACGTCCGAGCGGGTGCTTGCCGGCGAGCATCTCGATGACGTCCGGCGTGAGGTTGTTGTCGAGCAGAGGCGTGTGGATGTAGCCCGGGCCGACCGAGTTGATGCGCAGACCCTGGGCGCCGTACTCGGCCGCCGCGTTCCTGGTGATCCCGACGACGCCGTGCTTGGCGGCGGTGTACGCGCCGTTGCCCAGAGCCGCCACGGAGCCGTGGATCGAGGCCATGTTGACGATGGCGCTGCGCTCCGCGCCCGCCTTGAGCATCTCCGGGATCTGGTACCGCATCCCGTAGAGGACGCCGTTGAGGTTGATCCCGATGACCTTGTCCCACTCGTCCAGGTCCGTCTCGCCCGCGGGCGCGTTCTTGCCGCCGATCCCGGCGTTGTTGACCGCGAGATGGAGTGCGCCGTAGGTCTCGACGGCGTAGCGGACCACCTTCTCCGAGTCCGCCTTGACGGCCGTGTCCTGCTCGACCGCGGAGGCGGTACCGCCCGCGGTGGTGATCTCGTCCGCCACGCGCTGGGCGGCGGCGAGGTTGATGTCGCTGAGCACGACCTTGGCGCCCTTGGCGGCGAGCTCCTTGCCGATCGCTTCTCCGAGCCCCGAGCCACCGCCTGTGACGATCGCGACCTTGTCCTGGAACGACATGTGCGGGTCCTCCTGTTTGTGTCGACTCTGACCACCCCATCCTGGGGCAGACGTCACACGCGGTGCAGGACCTTGGTCCGTGACGGTCGGCCTGTCTCGGAATGGTGTCGGCCCGGCTCGGGCCGGTCGGCCTACATCGGGAGGTCGCCGGCTGCCTCGTCGACGCTCGCGCGCAGCCACGCCAGTCGTGGCACTCCCTCGAGCCGGTGCCGGACGCTCCCGGCGCGGTCGAGGACGAGGACGGTCGGCGTGGCCGTGACCCCGAGGCGCTCGGCGAGCTCCTCGTGACCCGCGACGTCGAGCTCGACGTGTGCCACCCCGTCGCTCGTCCCCGCGACATGTGCCGCCACGGTCCGTGCCGCCCGGCACGGTGCGCAGAAGGCGCTGGAGACCTGGACGATCGTCGCCCGCTCGCCGAGCGCAGGGGCCCCGAGCTCAGCGGCGCTGAGGACGCCGCTCATCGCGTCGCCCGCTCGGCGGCGACCCGCTCGCGCAGGTCCGGCATCACCTCGTGGCCGAAGCGCCGGATGTCGTCCGCGGTGTCGGCGGCGACGATGAAGGTGCTCATCCCGTGGGTCAGGGCGACCTCCGCGAGCTGCTCGGCCCACACCGGCGCCGGGCCACGGAGGAATCCTGCGCCCCGCGAGAAGTCCCCGCCGATGTTGTACAGACGCCGCACGTCCGCCGGGTCCCGGCCCGCCGCGCGCGCTGCGTCGTCGATGACTCCGTTCGGTGCGGCCAGGTCGGACGGCGGCACGTAGGCCGAGCTCGGCACCCAGCCGTCGCCGAGACGTCCGGTCAACCTCAGCATGCGGGGGCGTACGGCGCCGATCCAGATCGGGACCCGGTGCGCGGGAGCCGGTCCGGGCTTCGCGCCGTCGAGGTGGTGGTGCTCGCCGCCCGCGCGCACGAGGCGGCGCGTGGGGTCCCACAGCTCACGGATGACGTCGATCGCCTCACCGAGGGCGTCGACGGCGTCGCCCGGGCTGAGGCGGGGACCGCCCATGGCGACGATCGCGTCCCAGAAGGCGCCGGCGCCGAGGCCCAGCTCGACACGTCCGCCGGTGAGGAGGTCGAGGCTCGCCGCCGAGCGCGCGAGCACGGCAGGCTGTCGGAGGGGGAGGTTCGCGACGTCGGGCATGAGGTGGACGCGCCAGGTGCACGCCCCCACCCACGAGAGCAGTGTCCAGGCGTCGAGGAACGCCGGCTGGTACGGGTGGTCCTGGAAGGCGACGACGTCGAGCCCGGCGTCCTCGGCCGTGGTGGCGAGGCGGACCGTGCCCGCGGCGTCACGGGCCGAGGGGGTGATGAACGCGCCGCCGCGCATCTCGTGGCCGTAGTCCGGCATCCCTCGTCCTCTCCCGTGGTCCGACCGACTTCTCCTGCAACAGGGTCGCGGCGGGGAACCTTCCCCGCACGGCTGCGGTGGCGATCCTCCCAGCGGTCGCGGGCTCCTGCGCTGTGGCGCATCTCCTGGCGCGCGCCCGCGCCGTGTGATGCTCCTATGGGTTGTCAAGCGGCGTTGAGCCATTGGCGGTAGCGGTGGGTGAGGTCGTCGTCGCGGCGTTTGCCGCGTTCGATGGTGGAGATGTGCATGGGCCAGACGCCGAAGTGGTCCGCGACGGTCTGGAGGGATAGTCCTCGGGCGAGGCGGGCGGGGCGCAGGTCGGTGACGTCAGGCACGGCTGGCGGGTTTGTGAGCAGTGTGTAGATCTCGTTCGCGATGTGTCGTTTGAGGCAGCGGATCGCTTCGAGCTTGGTCTTGCCCTCGGTGAGTTTCTTCGCGATGTAGGCCTTGGTGCGCGGGTCCATGCTCATCCGGACGAGCGCGATGGTGTGGATGGCGAAGTTGGCGCGGCGGTCGCCGCCGCGGTTGAGGCGATGCCGGTTCGTCTTGCCGCTGGAGGCCGGGATCGGGCTGGTGCCGGTGAGCGCGGCGAACGCGGCCTTGCCGGTGATTCGGTGCGGGTTGTCCCCGGCGGTGATCAGTAGCTGCGCGGCGGTGACGACCCCGACGCCCTTGGTGGCCAGCAGCGCGGGGTTGACGTGCTCGACGAGGGCGCGGAGCTGGTCGGTGGTCTCGGCGATCTCCTCGGTGAGGTGTTCGTGGCGGCGGGCGAGATGGCGCAGCGCGGTCGCTGTGGCGTGGTCGACGCCGGTGAGGAGATCGCCGGGGCGGGAGCGCCGCAGCGTGTCCAGCAGCGCCTTCTCACCCAGTTTCTGCAACTTCTCCCGTTGCTCGGCGGGTGCCGATACCAGGATCATCCCGATCTGGCGGAGGACGTTCGCGCGGGCCTTGACCGCGGAGTCCCGGACCATCGCCAGGACCCGGATGGACTCCACCGGACCGTCACTGGCCTTCGGGATCGGGAGGTCCTCGCCGGCGAGTGCCACCTGCGCGGCGGTGATCGCGTCCAGCGGATCGGACTTGCCTCGCAGGCGTCGTGCGGCACGGTTCGGGCGTATCACCTCCCGCACCGGCACACCCGCGCCCTGCAGGTGCCGGCTCAACCCAGCCCCGTAGGAGTTCGTGCCCTCGACCCCGAACCGGACCAGCTCGCCGAGCTCGGCCACGAAAGCGAGGATCGCCCGGTATCCCGCTGTCGTGGCCGGGAACTGCCGGTCGCCGAGCAACGCGCCGGTGGCGGCGTCGAGGACGGCGATGTGATGCGTGTCGGCATGGGTATCGGCCCCGGCGACAACTGGGCGCGTGCTTGTCATGATGGATGTGCCCTTCCGCGTAGAACTAGGGATCGGCAGCACCGGCCAGGCGGGCAGACAAGACGTTGACGGGGCCTCTAGGCCAGGCTCCTATGAAGTCATGTCCGCCTGGTCGGCGCACCCTTAAGACGCCTCGCCCGAGAGTGGACAGATCACGTCAAAGGCACCGCACGCGGGCCAGTCAGAGGCAGAGTCACACCCCCAGACGAGGCCCTACAAGTCTCAACGTCGGAGGCGGGCCGTACCCTGGAAGGACCGCCCACAGAACTCCTGAGGAGAGCATGCGCCCGTCTCGACGCACCGTTCCCGCCGCCCTCGCGGCCGCCGCCCTGGCGCTGGCCGGGTGCACCGACACCGAGGGCAAGGAGCTCGGTACCGCCGGACGTCCGAGCGAGTCGGCCGATCCCGCCGTCGTGGCGACGGTGGCGGCGCCACCCGCCACCGCCGTCATCGGCGCCGACGGCGCGGCGGACCTCGCCGCCCAGACCTCGGCCACCTTCTTCACCGACGCCGAGGTGGTCGTCCTCGCGAGCGAGGCGGACGCACTCCGCGGCGCCTCCGCGGCCTTCGCGCTCGGCGTCCCGGTGCTCCTCGACGGCCCGGCGGCGACGGCGGAGCTCGAGCGACTGGGCGCCCGCTCGGTTCTCGTGGTCGGCGAGGTGTCGGACCCCGCCGGAGAGGTGGAGGTCGTCGACGCACCGCAGGACGACGCCGCGCTGGCCGAGCTCGTCGGAGCGTCGGTGTCGGCCGAGCCGGTCGCCGCCGACGGTGCGGTGGCCGCCGTCGTCGCGCTCGACCCCGGGCAGCCCGCCCTGCTCGCGGCGGCCGACCCCGCCCCAGCCGCTGACGGCACCCCACCTGCGGAGGGTGAGGCCGGCGACCCGAGCGCGCCTGAGGCAGGGGCCACGACCGCGCCGGCGACCGGCGACGCGGCCGGCGCCGAGCCGACAGGAACCGGTGCGGAGGCGACACCGGCGAGTGAGCCCACCGAGCCGGGTGGCGAAGCCACCGAGCCGGGCGTTGACTCCACCGAGGACGACGGCGAGGAGTCGAGCGCCGCCGAGCTTCCCGCCACGGAGCGGCCTGACCCTGCTGCGTCGGACGTGGTCGTGATGACGACCGGTGACCCCGCCCAGGCGGCCGCCGTCGCCAACGCCCGCACCGCCGGCGCCCGGGTGCAGACCGTGCCCGGCGGCGACCCGCGGGCCACGAGCACCACGGTCCAGGAGACGGCCGCGAACGAGCCGGGCGTCGTCGTCGGCCTGGGCACAGCGTTCGGCGACCCCGGCACGCTGGAGTGGCGGACCCGGACGGCTGCGACGGGGACCGAGCTTCCCGGCGGCGGCCAGCTGGTCATGCCCGGCAAGACCTACGTCGCGCTTTACGGCAGCCCCATCACCTCCGCGCTCGGGGTGCTCGGCGAGCAGGGACCCGAGGCGACCGTGGAGCGCGCCCGCGCGCACGCGGCGTCGTACGCGGACCTCACCGATACCTACGTCGTCCCCGCCCTGGAGATCATCTCCACGGTCGCCTCGGCCGGGCCCGGCGACGACGGCAACTACTCCGGTGAGCGGCCGGTGGAGGAGCTGCGCCCGCTCGTCGACCTCGCGCACGAGCAGGGCCTTTACGTCGTCCTGGACCTCCAGCCGGGCCGCACGGACTTCGTCACCCAGGCCAGGCGCTACGAGGAGCTCCTCGCGATGCCGAACGTGGGCCTCGCCCTCGACCCGGAGTGGCGTCTCGGGCCCGACGAGGTGCACATGCGTCAGATCGGCCACGTCGACGTCGCCGAGGTCAACCAGGTCGTCACCTACCTGGCCGACCTCACCCGCGAGCGTGCCCTGCCGCAGAAGCTCCTCGTCCTCCACCAGTTCCAGGTGCGGATGATCCCCGGCGTCGACACCGTCGACCAGTCACGCAGCGAGCTCGCCGTCCTCATCCACGCCGACGGCCAGGGTGGTCAGGGAGCCAAGCAGGGCACCTGGGCGACGCTGCGCGCCAACGCACCGTCCGTCCGGTGGTGGGGCTGGAAGAACTTCTACGACGAGGACGTCCCCATGCTCACGCCCGAGCAGACGATGCAGGTGCAGCCGGTGCCGAACTTCATCAGCTACCAGTAGCATCCCGGGCCGTCCCGGCCGGGTCGACCTCCTCGCCCGGCCGAACCGGTCCGGGTGGCGTGCCGTCGCCGAACGGGCGCCCACCGAGGGCCTCACGACCGTGCGGCGTGAGCCAGCCGGCGAGGTCGGGTCCTCGGGGGACGATCCCGGTGGGGTTGATGTCGGTGTGGACGAGGTAGTAGTGCTGCTTGATCTGTCCGAAGTCCACCGTGTCGCCGAAGCCCGGGGTCTGGAACAGGTCGCGGGCGTAGGCCCACAGCACCGGCATCTCGGTGAGCCTGCTGCGGTTGCACTTGAAGTGGCCGTGGTAGACGGGGTCGAAGCGGACGAGGGTGGTGAACAGGCGCACGTCGGCCTCGGTGATGGTCTCCCCGACGAGGTACCGCCGGCCGACCAGGTGCTCCTCCAACCAGTCGAGCGCACTGAACAGGCGGTCGTAGGCGCGGTCGTAGGCCTCCTGCGAGCCGGCGAACCCGCACCGGTAGACGCCGTTGTTCACCTGGGCGAACACACGGCGGTTGACCGCGTCGATCTCCTCCCGCAGCGACTCCGGGTACAGGTCCGGTGCACCTTCGCGGTGGTGGTCGCGCCACTGCGTCGAGAGGTCCAGCGTCATCTGGTCGAAGTCGTTGGTGACGACCGCGCCGGTGGGCACGTCGACGATCGCCGGGACCGTGATCCCGCGGGTGTACCCGGGGACCCGGCGGAAGTACGCCTCCTGGAGCCGCTCGATGCCGAGCACCGGGTCACGGCCGCCCGGGTCGAGGTCGAACGTCCACGAGCGGGCGTCGTGGGTGGGGCCGGGCAGGCCGAGCGAGATCGCGTCCTCCAGGCCGAGCAGGCGGCGCACGACGATCGCCCGGCTCGCCCACGGGCAGGCCCTGGCGGCCATCAGCCGGTAGCGGCCGGGCTCCACCGGGTAGCCGTCCCGACCGTCGGCCGTGATGCGGGTGGTGATGTAGCGGGTGTCCCGCGTGTACTCCTGCCCGGGCGTGGTGTACCGGCCACCCTCGGCGTGCTCGGGTCGCTCCGCGTCGCTCTCCTGCGTGCTCATCGTTCCTCCTGCGGTGGTGCGTCCGGGAGTGTGTCCGTGATGCCCTCATGAAGGGCGCCGCCCACCCGGAGCCCGGCCTCGTCCGCGGCGAGCCTTGCGCGGTCCAGGACGATGCGCTCGGGCAGGGCGAGCTGGGCCGCCGCGGCCACGACGTCGTCGAACTCGGGGGTGACCTGTCGCACCACGACCGTGTCGTGGGCGACCTTGACCCGCACCTGGGCGCCGCCGACGTCGACCGCCTGCCACGTCCGACCCAGCACGCGGCGGTGCAGCGGGGCGTGCTGGCGCACGCCGATGGTGCTCGTCGTGGTGAACAGGGTCGTCGCGACGTCGTCGGCTGCGCCGGCAGGGCACAGGGCGTGGACGGTGTGGGCGGGCCGACCCTTCTTCATGAGGATGGGGCTGAGCCAGGCGTCGACGGCGCCGGCCCCGAGCAGGGCGCTGAGCACGCCCGGCCACAGGCGCGGGTCGAGGTCGTCGACGTTCGCCTCGAGCTGGACGACCTGGGGGGCCGCGTCGTGCGATCCGGCCGGGCCGGGTGCGACGTCGTGCGATCCGGCCGGGCCGGGTGCGACGTCGTGCGATCCGGCCGGGCCGGGTGCGTCGTCGTGCGACCCGGGGTCGGGTACCGGCCGGGGGGAGGCGAGCTGCCCGAGCACGACGCGGACCACGTTCGGCCTCCCGGGCACGTCCTTGGTGCCCGCCCCGACCCCGACCGCCTCGGGTGTCATCGCGGGCAGAACGCCGGCGCTCGTCGCGAGAGCGCGGACGAGGGCGACCCCGGTCGGGGTGGCGAGCTCGCCGACCTGCCGAGCCCGGGCGGGCGCCGCAGGGAGGGGGTCGCCGGGTTCGCCGCCGGAGTCGCCGTGGGCGTGGTCGTGGTCGTGGGCGTGGTGGCCGTGGTGGTCGGCGTCGTGGCCGTGGGCGTGGCCGGACCCGCCGTCGTGGGGGTGGTGCTCGTGGCCGTCGTCGGGAATCTCGGGGACGCCCGCCGTGACCGGCCAGCCGAGCACGAGCTCGGCCACCGCGGGGACGGGCACGGGGACGTCCCCGTGAGCCACCCGCGCCCGCCCAGCCCCGACGGCGATCGCCGTCGCGCTGACGGTGCCGACGTCCAGCAGCCGCAGCGCCTCGCAGACGCCCACGACGTCGGCCACCGAGTCCAGCGCCCCGACCTCGTGGAAGTGCACGTCCTCCGGGCTCGTGCCGTGCACGCGCCCCTCCGCCCGGGCCAGCAGGGCGAACGCGTCCAGCGCCCGGGCACGCGTGAGCGGGTCGAGCGTGGCACCGGTGAGCATCGCCCGCACCTCGGTCCACCGCCGGTGCGGCGGGTCGTCCACGAGGACGACCACGTCGACCTTCGCGGCGCGCAGGCCGGCGCGCACCACCTCGGACCGCTCGAGCCGCACAGACCCGGGGACGACGGCGTCGACGGCCCGCTGGACCGCGGCCAGGTCCGCCCCGGCGTCGACGAGGGCCCCGAGCAGCATGTCACCGGCGACGCCCGCCGTGACGTCGAGCCAGACGTGACGGCCCGGCGCGGGGCTCAGCTGGGCTCCCGCAGCCGGAACAGCACCTCACCGGCGTTGTGCACGACGAAGGTGTCCGGGTCCGCCTCGAGGGCGGCGACGTCGACGTCGGCGGGGTCCATCCACGACAGGTTCACCGCCTCCACCTGCTCCCGGGGCACGGACGTGGCGAGGGTGACCTTGACCCGGTTGGTCTCGGTCCCGGTCTCGGCGTCGTAGGTGCCCATGCCGCGCAGGTGCGTGGAGTGTGCGAGCTCGCCCCAGGGGTGGTCCCGGAACCGGTCCCACTGCTTCACGAAGTAGTCGCGGTTGTGGTAGCCGATCTCCTTCAGGCCCGGGTGCATCACCGAGATCTCCGTGATGTGCGGGGCGTAGAGGATGACCTCGCCGCCGTCGGCCACGACGGGCTCGAGCTTGTAGAAGCCCTTGGCGCCGGTCCAGATGTCCTCGTACATCTCGGGCAGGATCGACAGCACCCGCCTGACCGGCCGGTCGAGGTAGGTGATGTGGGAGGCGGCGGCGATCTCGGCGGCGGCCGCCCACGCGGACTCCGTCGTGCCGACGCTCACCGAGTGCAGCTCGCCCGTGCCGGCCTCGGTGACGACGGCGACGCAGAGCTTCTCGGACGGGATGCGCTCGGTCGCGGCGTTGATCAGGGCGCGCACCGGTGTGATGCCGGTCGTCCCGATGATCTCGTAGGAGGAGATGAGGGCGCCGACCCAGTGGGACAGGTCGATGACGTCGTGCCCCGACAGGCCGGGGAAGAAGTACTTGTTGCCGCCGGAGATCCCGACGACCTCGTGGGGGAGGACCGGGCCGACGACGAGGGAGACGTCGTGCTCGACCACCGCGCGGTTGACGACGACGTGCATGTCGCGGTCGTTGAGCCGGCCGCCGGAGTACCGGCTGACCTCCGAGGCCGGGATGACGCCGAGGTCGGCGAAGGTCTCCTCGTGCCACCACTCGTGGTTGACGAAGGTCCAGCCCGGGTAGGTCTCCTCGGCCCGGCCCGGCTCGTACCCGAAGGCCCGGCCCATGGCCTCCTCGCTCATCGCGGCGTGCGTGCCCAGCGCGACGACGACCGTGACCTTCGTGGCGCGCCCGGCCAGGGCCTCGTGCACGGGGCGCAGGAGCCGCGGCATGGGCACCGAGCGGGTGCCGTCCGGCACGACCAGGGCGACGCTGCGGCCGTCGAGGTCCAGCCTGGCGAGCGAGGACACGATGTGGTCGTGGACGGCCCGCTCGTCGAGGACCCCCTCCGGCCCCCCGATCGTCGCCGCCTGCTCTGCCAGGCCCTCCGGTACCGGAACGGTGTCGCTCATGGACCGATCCTAGTGGCGGCGTCACGGCCGTGTCGGGGGTGGGCGTCGCCCCGGCGTGGCAGGCTGGCACCAGCGGTCGTCCCGGGCGTCCCGGGCCGACCCGGACGACCGGTCGGACCGGGACGTGAGGAGACCATCGTGAGAGACGAACCGTCGGGCACGCCGGCCCACCCGGACCGGTCCGGCGCCGCGGGCGCCGGGCGCGCGGCGGACCGCGGCGCACGTGACCGGGACGTGTCCGGGCGCGCGGCGGACCGCGGCGCACGTGACCGGGACGTGTCCGGGCGCGCGGCCGCCGGGCCCGAGACGGCCGCGCTCGGCGAGGCGGCCGAGCGGCGCTCCGACGCCGTCGCCTGGACGGCCTTCGCGGTGGCCGTGGCCCTGACCGTGTGGCAGGCCGTCTACGCCTACTCCGCGGGGGCGCCGGGCGGGGCGGACGAGACCTACACGGCGGTGAACCGGTTCGTCTCCCTCATCCTCTCCCTCGTCGCGGCGGTGCTCGGCGTGGTCTCCCTCGCACAGCGGCGCCATCCCATGTGGCCCGCGCTGGCGGGGCTCGCGATCGGCCTCAACGGCTTCATCGTCAGCGTGACGGCCTGGCTCGGCGGTGTCGCCGTCTGACGTCGGGCGGGTCAGGGCACCGGCCAGGTGTGGACAGGGTCGTTGGCGTGCATGTGCCCCACGTACTCGCGCAGCATCTCCTTGAGCGCGGCCGGACGGTCCAGGCCGCGCCGTTCGAAGGCCCGGGTGGCAGCGACCTGCCACGAGGCGCCGTTGACCCGCAGCTTCGCGCGGGACTCGATGATCCCGAGGTACCGGTCCGACGCCTCCGTGGCCACCCCGAGGCGCTCCAGCCCGGACTGCGCCATCGGCAGCAGCCGCCGGAGGACCAGCTCGTCCCAGTCCACCTTGCCCGCCCCGGGCCAGTACAGCCGTGACTCGACGCCGTCGCGCGCGGCGGCGTGGAAGTTCTCGCGTGCCGCCTCGAAGCTCATCCGCGACCACAGGGGCCGCTCGTCCAGGACCATCTCCACCGCGACGCCGTAGAAGAAGGCCGCGTTCGCCAGGACGTCGACGACCGTGGGGCCGGCGGGCAGCACCCGGTTCTCCACCCGCAGGTGGGGACGGCCGTCGGAGACGTCGTAGATGGGCCGGTTCCAGCGGTAGATCGTGCCGTTGTGCAGCCGCAGCTCGGCCAGCTCCGGGGTGCCGTCCGCGTCGAGGACGGCGAACGGGTCCTCCTCCGTCGTCTCGGGGAGCAGCGTCGGGTAGTACCGGACGTTCTCCTCGAAGAGGTCGAAGATCGAGTTGATCCACCGGTCGCCGAAGGGCACGAGGGGGCGCACGTCCTGGTTGCGGAGCTCCGGTGCGCGCAGGTCCGTCGACTGGAGGAACAGCTCGGTGCGGGTCTCGGCCATGAGCTGGTGGCCGAAGAGGTAGGGCGAGTTGGCACCGACGGCGAGCTGCGGGCCGGCGAGCACCTGCGCGGCGTTCCAGTAGCGGGCGAAGCTCCCGGGGCGCACCTGCAGGTGCAGCTGGACGGACGTGCAGGCGGCCTCGAGCGCGATCGTGTCCGACGTCATCCGCAGCCGCTCGGGCCCCGGGATGTCGATGAGGATGTCCTCGCGCCGCGCGGAGAGGATGGCCTCGTCCAGGAGCCGGTACCGGTCGTTCTCCGAGAACCACGACCGCCCCGGCTCCGGCGGCTCGAGCGTGGGCAGGATCCCGATCATGACGATGTCCGCGCCCAGGTCACCGGCCCGGTCGCGGGCCCGGTTGAGGTTCTTGCGCAGGGCCGACTCGAGCTGCAGGAGGGACTGACCGTCGATGCGCCGCGGCTCGACGTTGAGCTCGATGTTGAACCGTCCGAGCTCGGTCTGGTAGCGCATGTCGTCGATGTGCTCGAGGACCTCGGCGTTCTTCATCGCGGGGGAGAGGTCCTCCTCGACGAGGTTGAGCTCGATCTCCAGGCCCGTGCGCCACTCGTCCTCGACGAAGGAGCGGTCCTCGAGCATCTGCTCCAACGCGTCGAGGTCGCGCTGGACGGCCCGCCGGTACCGGGTGTGGTCGCTGCGGGTGTACGACTTCGCCGTCACGTCCCTGCCCATGGGGCCTCCCTCTGCCGGGGCGAGCCGGCCGTGGCCGCCGTCCCCAGGATGGTCGGTGCCACGGTCTCACGCACGCCGGGTCCCGCGCCGGGCGATCCGTGCGGGAACAGGGAATGATGGACCTGATGAGCGACCCGGTCCCGACGCAGCGTCGCTGGGCGTGGTGGCACCGGCAGACCCCCACGACCCGGCGGGTGCTGCGCACCGCCGCAACCCTGCTCGTCACCGGCCTCCTCGCGCTCGCGGTCGGGGTCTCGACGGCGTCCACCCGCGCCTCTCTCGGTCCGCACGAGGCCGACTACCAGGTCACGCTCGACCGGCAGGCGACCGTCGAGCTGGGCCCGCTCGGGGCCGTGGTGGCGGACTCGCCCCTCCCGTGGCCGCTGGGCATCGAGGTGGTCGTCCGCGAGATCCCGCTCCAGCTCGGGACCACGGGCAGCCCGATGACCGGCCTGCTGGCCGACCTCCAGGCCTACGCCCAGCTCTTCAGCCACCCCGAGGCGGCCGTCGCCGCCGCGACCCGCGGGCTGGTCGCCGACGCCCTGGGCCGCACCACCGTCGTCTGGTCGGTCGCCCTCGTGCTCATCGCCGCGGGGCGCCTGGCCTCCCAGGGCCTCCTGCGCGACCACGTGCGGGCGGCGCTCGCCCGGCCGGGGGTCACGCCGCTCGGCGCGGTCGCGTCGCTGGCGCTGGTCGCCGCCGTCCTCGTGCCCGCGGTGCAGCAGCGCCCCGTCGTGGGGCTCAGCCCGCCGGTGCTGGACGGCACGCCGATGCAGGGGGTGCAGATCACGGGCCGGCTCGCCGATCTCATCGCCACGTACGGCCACGTGCTGCGCGACGCCTACGAGGAGAACGAGGAGTTCTACGCCCTCGCGTCGCAGAACCTGCGCACGGCGGTCGCCGAGGACGACCAGTCGGCGCCGGTCGCGCCGCCGTCGCTCCTGGCGGACGGCGTCACCGGCACGCCCGAGGCCGGACCGGTACCGGTCGACGGCGCGGCCGGCCGGGCGGCTGACCCCGACGCGGACGCCGCCGACCCGGAGGCGTCGGCGCCCGTGGGGGAGGCCGTCGAGGGGGAGGCATCGGCGCCCGGCGCAGAGGCCGTCGACCCGGAGACGCAGGCGCCCGACGCCGCCGCGCTGGACGCACCTCTGGTAGACCCTGACGCCGAGCCCGACGCACCGCTCGACGAGAGCGACGGCCCCCTCGCCGAGCCGGACGCCGCGGGCGTGCCCGGTGGTGCCACGGCGTCCCCCGAGCCGGAGCCGGAGCCCGTCACGTTCGTCCTCGTCTCGGACCTGCACTGCAACGTCGGTATGGCCGACGTCATCACGGCCGCCGTCGACGCGTTCGCGGCCGACGCGGTGCTCGACGCGGGCGACACGGTGGTCTCGGGCAGCTCCGTGGAGTCGTACTGCGTGGACGCGTTCGCCGGGGCGGTGCCCAGTGGCGTCCCGGTCGTCGTCGCGACCGGCAACCACGACTCGGTGACCACGGCCGAGCAGGAGCGCGCGGCCGGGTGGACGGTGCTGGGCGGCGACGTCGTCGACGTCGCCGGTGTCCGCATCCTCGGCGACACCGACCCCACCCTCACCGCGATCGGCGCCGGCACCCGGCCCGAGCGGGACGAGACGATCCCGGAGATGGAGGAGCGGCTCGCCCGGACGGCCTGCGACGCGCGGGACGCCGGTGACCCGGTCGACCTCCTGCTCGTCCACAACCCCCGCGCGGGCACCGCCACCCTGGAGTCGGGCTGCGCGACGCTGCAGCTCTCGGGCCACTGGCACCGGACCGTGGGCCCCGAGCCGCTCGGGGCCGGTCTGCGCTACGTGAGCACCTCCACCGGCGGCGGCGCGGGTGGCGGCGCGACCGTCGGGCCGCTGACCTCCGACGCCGAGCTGACGGTCCTGCGGATCGACCGAGCGACCGGTGAGCCGATGGACTACCGCCGCGTCCTCGTGGGCACCGACGCCTCCGTCCGGCTCGGTACGTGGTTCCGCTTCCCGGAGCCGGAGACCGGGCCGGCGACGGACGATGGTGCCGGGGGAGACGAGGTGGGTGAGGAGCCCGCGGCGGACGGCGGCGAGCCCGCGACCGTGGAGCAGGGGCTGGACGGCGCCGATCCTGGTACCGAGCCCGGGCCGGACGGCGCCGGGCCGGACGGCGCCGGGCCGGGGGCCGGGGGAGAGGCGGACGCCGCGGCGCCCGGCTCCGAGGACTGAGCGGCGTCAGGCCAGCGCGGGCGAGCCCGCCGAGACGGGCACCTGCGCACCCCAGCCGGCATCGCGCAGGGCGGCGCGCACCGCCTCGGTGGCTGCGTCGAGCTCCTCGGCGGGCAGGTCGTGGCGCGCGTTGTCGAAGCGCAGGGACCGCTCGTCCCACGCCGGCAGGACGTGGAGGTGGAGGTGGTCGACCTCGAAGCCGGCCACGAGGACCGCGGCCCGCGGCGCGCCGTAGGCCGCCTGCTGCGCCCGGCCGACCCGCTTGGCGACGACGGCCAGGTGGGACAGCAGCGCGTCGTCGGCGTCGGTGTACTGCGTGACCTCGGTGCGCGGGACGACGAGCATGTGGCCGTCGGTGATCGGCGCGATGGTGGCGAGGACGACGCAGACGTCGTCGGCCCAGACGAACCGACCGGGGATGTCGCCGGCGATGATGCTGGTGAAGACGCTCATCGGCCCATCCTCCCACCGGCGCGCGGGGCGGCGATCTGGGCGGCGAGGTGGCCGCCGCCGTAGCCGTTGTCGATGTTGACGACGCCCACCCCCGGTGCGCACGCGTTGAGCATCGTCAGCAGCGGTGCGAGCCCCTCGAAGGCCGCGCCGTAGCCGACCGAGGTGGGCACGGCCACGACGGGGGCCGAGACGAGCCCGGCGACGACGCCGGGCAGAGCGCCGTCCATCCCGGCGACGACGACGACGGCGTCGGCCGCCCGGAGGGTCTCCACCCGCGCGAGGACTCGGTGGATGCCAGCCACCCCGACGTCGACGACCAGCTCGGTGCGCCGGCCGAGGTAGCGGGCGGTGAGCTCGGCCTCGCGGGCCACCGGAAGGTCGGACGTCCCGGCGCAGACGATGACGACGAGACCGCCGGTGGGGTCCGGCTCGCGCGGCGGCCACGCGAGCAGGCGTGCGTCGGGCTCGTGACGGGCGTCGGGCAGCGCCTCGAGGACGGCCGCGGCCCGCTCGTCGTCGGCGCGCGTGAAGAGCGTCGCGGCGTTCCCGGGCCGGCCCGCGAGGGCGGCGGCGATCCGGCGCAGCTGGTCGGGGGACTTGCCCTCGCAGTAGACCGCCTCCGGGTAGCCGCGCCGCCGGGCACGGTCGTGGTCGAGCTCCGCCACGCCGGGGACGACGCCGTCGGGCTCAGCCACGGTGGCCGGCCGCGAGCAGGGGCAGGGTGAACCCGCCGGACCGGATGCCGCCGAGGTCGACGACGACGTAGCGGAAGCCCGCCGCCCGGATGCCGCTCTCGAGGAGCTCCCGCACGTCGTCGCCGGCGGCCCGGGGGATCTCCGCGACCGGCAGCTCGACGCGGGCGATGTCGCCGTGGTGGCGCACACGCCCGTCGCTGAACCCCAGCTCGCGCAGGACCTCCTCCGCGCGCTCGACCTGGCGCAGCTTGGCGGGGGTCACCTCCTGCCCGTGGGGGATGCGCGAGGCGAGGCACGGGGCGGCCGGCTTGTCCGCCACGGGCAGGGCCATCGCCCGGGCGAGGGAGCGCACGTGCGCCTTGGTCAGGCCCGCGTCCGCCAGCGGGCGGAGCACGCGGTGCTCGGTCGCGGCCCGGGAGCCGGGCCGGTCCGGCCGCAGGGTGTCGTCGGCGTTCTCGCCGTAGGCGACGGCGGCGAGGCCGTGGTCGCGGACCACGTCGTGGTCGATCCGGCCGAAGAGCTCGTCCTTGCAGAAGAAGCACCGGTCGACGCCGTTGCGCACGTAGTCCGGGTTCTCGCCCTCGTGGGTGGGGACCTCCACGAGACGGGCGCCGACGAACGCGGCGGTCTCGTGCGCCGTCGCCCGCTCGCTGCGGGCGAGGGAGGGCGAGACCCCGAGCAGGGCCACCACGTCGCCGGGACCCAGCGCCCGCACCGCCAGGGCGAGGAGCGTCGCGGAGTCGACCCCGCCGGAGTACGCCACCCCCAGCGGGGCCGTGCCCGTCAGCAGCGCGCCGACGGCGTCGGCGCGGGCCAGGTCGTCACCGGCCAGCCGGTCGAAGCGTGGTGCCACCGGTCCTCCTTCGTCGGTCCCTCACCGTACGCGTGCCATCCTCGCCGGGACCCGCGCCCGCCGCCACGTCCGTGCCACGGGTTGCCGCGGCGGTGGGGCGGCAGAATCAGCCGCGCCAGCGGCGCCGCAGGAGGTGGGCGGCCGCCTTGGGGCGGCGGTCGCGGGTGAAGACGCCCTTCTTGTTGCCGTCCACCCGCACGATCCCGTGGGAGGTGGCGAAGTCGGCGAAGTTCCAGACGTGCTCGCCCGCCATGGCCGGTGTGCGGTCGAAGACCCGGTGGTACATGTCGAGCAGCTCGGTCTGGTACTCCTCGGACCACATGGCCCCGGTGAGGTCGTGCAGGCCCGTGATCGTGTCGGCGCCGTACTCGGTCATGAGGATCGGCTTGCCGTGCTCGGACCACTGCGCCAGCTCGTCCTCGAGGGCGGCCTCCGCGGCGGCGAGGTCGCCGCTGTCGGCGTACCAGCCGTAGTAGCGGTTGATCATGACGACGTCGGAGTACCCCGCGAGACGGCACACGTCCGCCGGCGAGAACATGACGTTGACGAACCCGACGGGGCGGTGCGGGTCGAGCTCGCGGGTGAGGGCGAACAGCGGGCGGAAGTACTCCTCCGACTCCTCGGTGTGCGACTCCGGCTCGTTGGCGATCGACCACAGCACCACGCTCGGTCGGTTCTTGTCCCGCGCGACGAGCTCGCGGATCGCCTGGGCGTGGACCTCGCGGGTCCGCTCGCTCACGGTCTCGGGGGAGAACACCTTGTCGACACGGGTGCCCAGGACCGCGGCCACCGCGCCGTTCATGCCGACGGCGGCCGTCTCGTCGATCACGACGACGCCGTGCGCGTCCGCGTAGTCCATGACCTCCTCGGCGTAGGGGTAGTGCGAGGTGCGGAAGGAGTTGGCCCCCGTCCAGCGCAGGAGCTCGAAGTCGTGGACCATGGCGGTGTCGTCGTGGCCCTTGCCGCGGGTGACGTGGTCCTCGTGCATGCCGAAGCCGCGGAAGTAGAACGGGCGGCCGTTGATGAGGAAGTCGGTTCCGCGGATCTCCACCGTGCGCACGCCGACCTTCTCCGTGTAGCGGTCGACGAGGACGCCGTCCGCGCTCACCGAGACGACGAGGTCGTAGCGGTAGCCCTCACCCGGCTGCCACAGCCGCACGTCCGGGACGGTCAGCGTGCCCACCGCGCCGCGGCCCTGGGCGACGACGGTGCCGCCGGCGTCGCGAAGCTCGACGTCCACGGCCGGCTCGTCCGCGCCGTCGCCCGCCGCGGCGCCGTCGCCAGTGTCACCACCAGTGACGCCGCCGGCCACCTCGACCTCGTACGCGACCGTCCCGGTGACGACGGTCGCGGTGGGGTCGCCGTCGACACCCGTGACGACGGTGACGTCGGCCACGTGGGTGGCCGGGGTGCTGTAGAGCCAGACGGTGCGGTGGAGCCCGGCGTAGTTGAAGAAGTCGTGCATGTACTTCTGGCGCCGGCCGTGGGGGGTGTCCACGACGATGCCCGGCGGGACGGTCTCCCAGGTGAGGGTGTTGTCGACGACGGCGGTGATGCGGACCTCCTCGCCCGGCGTCACGTGCTCGGTGACGTCGGCCTCGAACGGGGTGTAGCCGCCCTCGTGGCTCATCACCTCGCTCTCGCCGACCCAGACGGTCGCGCGGTGCGTGGCCGCGTCGAACCGGAGCACCACTCGTTCGCCGGCCCACCCCCGCGGGACGCGGACGGTGCGCTGGTACCAGACCTCGCCGACGTGGTCGTGCAGCTCGCGGCCGGGCACGACGTCGTTGAAGCTCGCCGGGACCGGCATGTCGATCGCGTCGTCCAGGGGTCGGGCGAACCAGCGCTCGGTGCGGCCGCGCGAGGCGGCGTCGGCGCGGAAGCGCCACAGGCCGTCGAGGGAGCGGCGCTCACGGGTGGCGGAGTCCTGGGGGCGGAGCATGGGGTTCCTTCCGGTGCGACGGTCCGGGCGGGCGGGTGAGGACCTGGTGGGCCAGGCGATCGGCACGCGCGGGTGGAGGGTCGTAGGCGGCGGTGGTCGACCCGTCCGCTCCATTGACGCATCTCGAGGCACCGGTCACCAAGGGTTGCCAGGTGTTGTCCGCTCGTCCGTGGCGCCGTCCGCAGGCGGTCCGCACCTGCCACGGCCGACGCGGCCGACGGGTCCGGAGCGGGCCGGCGAGGGCGAAGGACGGTGCGCGGCGGACGAGGATCGCCGCGACCGTTCCCACTAGGCTGCGGGAAGAGTCGCAACCGTTTGCCGGATGTTGCACCGGCGCAGGATCGAGGGGGCCCGCGGGTGGAGCAGGACGAGCACGAGGTGCCCGGCGTCGTGCCCATCACCGGACCCGTACCTGCCGACGCCGAGGAGCCCGGCCCGGTCCCCGGTCCGCGCAGGGGTGCGCCGACGATCTACGACGTGGCGAAGGCCGCTGGTGTGGCGCCGTCGACGGTGTCGCGGACGTTCTCGAGGCCAGGGCGGGTGAACTCCGAGACGGCCGACCGGATCCGCAAGGTCGCCGCCGAGCTCGGCTACCGCACCAACCCGATGGCCCGGGCGCTGTCGACGACCCACACCAACCTCATCGCCCTGGTCGTCCCCGACATCACCAACCCCGTCTACTTCGAGATCATCAACGGCGTCCAGGACGAGGCGGCCGAGGCGGGGTACATCGTCGTCCTCGTGGACTCGCGCGAGTCCGACCGGCAGGAGCGCGACGCGCTCGAACGGGCGCTGCCCATCGTCGACGGCATCGTGCTGGGGACGTCGCGCATGTCCGACGCGGCGATCCGGATGATTGCCAAGCAGAAGCCGATGGTCGTCATCAACCGTGCCGTGCGGGAGATCCCGTCGGTCGTCCCGGACAACCCCCGCGGCGTGCGGCGCGCGCTGGAGCACCTCGGCGGGCTCGGGCACACGACCGTCACGTACCTCGCCGGCCCCGAGGCGTCGTGGGCCGACGGGATGCGCTGGCGCGGGCTGCGCGAGGCGTCGCTCGAGCTCAGCGTCCACGTCCGGCGCATCGGCCCTCTCGCCCCCACGGTCGCGGGCGGGGTCGCGGGGGCGAAGGCATGGCTCCAGGCGCCCACCACCGGGGTGATCGCCTACAACGACCTCGTCGCCATCGGGTTCATGCGCGCGGTCCAGGCCCGCGGGGTCCGCGTGCCCGACGACGTCTCCGTCGTGGGCTACGACAACATCTTCGCCGCCGACCTCGTCACGCCCTCGCTGACGACGGTGGCCACCCCGCGCCGCGCCCTCGGCTCGGCCGCGGTGCGCAACCTCGTCGCACAGATGAAGGGTGCGCACCCGCGTGGGGGACCGCCGGTCGTGGTGCCCGTCAAGCTCATGGAGCGGTCGAGCACCGCCGCCGCCTCCGCGCAGCCCTGACGTGCGAGCGCCGCGTTCGGCGCTGACCCGTGCTCGGCGGGCCGGGCACGCGTGCGGCCGCTGAGGGAGGAGTGTGCGGGTGAGCGCGCACCGGGCGGGGTGAGCGAGGACGCCCGTTCCTTCTCGTTCGGCGCGAACATGCGCGCTCGGCGGGCCGGGCCCGCCTGATTCGGGCGAGCGAGGACCTTACGGGTGAGTGAGGACCTCACGGGCGAGCGCGCACCGGGCGGGATGAGCGCGGACGCCCGTTCCTCCTCGTTCGGCGCGTACATGCGCGCTCGCACCGGCGTGGCGGCCCGGATGCCTGGCAACACCCGGCAACACGTTGCCGCACGGTGGGGCCGCCAGGACGATGACAGCATGGCCACCACCACCGACGACGACGTCCTCCACGTCCATCCCGACCGCCTCCTCCCCGCGGACCCCACGCTGCGGCCCCTGGCCCGCGAGCTGTACGAGTCCGTCAAGGACCTGCCGATCATCTCCCCGCACGGGCACGTCCCGCCGCAGTGGCTGGCCGACGACGAGCCCTTCGCGGATCCGACCTCCCTCCTCATCAGCCCCGACCACTACATCAACCGGCTCCTGCACGCCTCCGGCGTCGACCTCGCCGACCTCGGTGCCGGCGGCCGGGAGCTCACCCCCGAGCAGGGTCGTCGGGCCTTCCACCTGCTGTGCGAGCACTGGAAGGTCTACCGCGGCACGCCGATGAAGTTCTGGTTCGAGTCGGTGCTCTCCGACGTGTTCGGCATCGACCTCGTCCCCTCGGCTCGGACGGCCGACGAGATCTACGACCGCATCACCGCCGCCATCGCCACCCCCGAGTTCCGTCCCCGCGCCCTGTACCAGCGCTTCGGCATCGAGTTCCTCGCCACCACGGACGACCCGGCCGACGACCTTCGCCACCACGCCAAGCTCGCCGCCGACGAGAGCTGGACCGGGGTCGTGGCCCCGACCTTCCGGCCCGACAAGTACCTCGAGCCCGCCACGCCCGCGTGGAACACACTGATCGACACCCTGGGCCAGGTCACCGGGGTCGACACCGGGAGCTACCCCGGCTGGGTCGAGGCGATGGAGAACCGCCGCGCGTACTTCAAGGCGCACGGGGCCGTCTCCTCGGACCACTCCCACCGCGACGCCCGCGCCGAGCAGCTCGACGACGGCGAGGCGCAGCGCCTGTACGCCCGGGCCCGCGCGGGCGAGATCACCCCGGCGGAGGGCGACACGCTGCGCCGCCACTTCGTCTTCGAGCAGGCCCGTATGGCCTCCGAGGACGGTCTGGTGATGACCATGCACCCGGGTGTCGTGCGCAACCACCACACGCCGACCCTGGACGCCCACGGTGCCGACGTCGGTGCCGACATCCCGATGGCCGTGGAGTTCTCCCAGGCGCTCAAGCCTGTGCTCTCCGCCTTCGGCACGGCGCCGAACTTCCAGCTGGTGCTCTTCACCATCGACGAGACGGTCTACTCGCGCGAGCTCGCCCCCCTGGCGGGCTTCTACCCCTCGGTCTACGTCGGGGCCCCGTGGTGGTTCATCGACGAGGCCGAGGGCATCAAGCGCTACCGCCGCTCGATCACCGGCTCCGCCGGGTTCAGCCGCACGTCGGGCTTCATCGACGACACCCGCGCCTTCCTCTCGATCCCTGCCCGGCACGACATGAACCGGCGGATCGACTCGGCCTTCCTCGCCGAGCTCGTCGCGGACCACCGGCTCACCATGGCCGAGGCGCTCGACAGCGCCTACGACCTCGTCGTCACCCAGCCCAGGAAGGCGTTCAAGCTGTGAGCACCGAACGACTCAGCCGCCGCCACCACGGCCGGCCCGCGGCGCCGGTGCGGATCGTGCACCTCGGCGTCGGCAACTTCACCCGCGCCCACCAGGCCTGGTACACCGAGCACGCCCCGGACGCGGGGGAGTGGGGGATCGCAGCCTTCACCGGCCGGCGCCCCGACACCGCCGAGGCGCTGGGCCCCCAGGACGGGCTCTACACGCTCATCACCCGCCACGCCGACGGGGACTCCTTCGAGATCATCAGCACGCTCTCCGCCGTCCACCCGGCGACGGACACCGCCGCCTTCCTGGACTACCTGCGCGCCCCGCAGACGGCGATCGTCACCACCACCGTCACCGAGGCGGGCTACATGCGCGGGTCCGACGGCCACCTGGCCGCCGACGACCCGGACGTCTCGTCGGACGTGGCGACGCTGAGGGAAGACCCGGCCGGTGCCGTGCGCACGACCCCGGCCCGGCTCGTGGCCGGGTTCCTCGCCCGCCGCGCGGCGGGGGCCGGCGCGATCACCGTGCTGCCCTGCGACAACCTCCCGGACAACGGCCCCACGTTCCGCGGCGTCGTCGTCGAGCTCGCCGAGCTGGTGGACCCCACCCTCACCGGCTGGATGGACGAGAACGTCTCCTGGGCGACCTCCATGGTCGACCGGATCACGCCGGCGACGACCGACGCCGAGCGCGCCGCCGTGCGCGAGAGCCAGGGCTACGACGACGTCTCCCCGGTGCCCACCGAGCCCTTCAGCGAGTGGGTCGTCTCCGGGGAGTTCCCCGCCGGCCGGCCGGCCTGGGAGAAGGCCGGCGTGAAGGTCGTCGACGACGTGCACCCCTTCGAGCAGCGCAAGCTCTGGATGCTCAACGGCTCGCACTCGCTCATGGCCTACGCCGCGACGATCCTCGGGCACGAGACCGTCGCCGACGCCATCGCCGAGCCCGTCGTCCGGGGCTGGGTCGAGGACTGGTGGGACGTGGCGGGGGAACACCTGAGCGTGCCCGCCGACGACGTCGCCCGGTACCGCGCCGCCCTGCTGGACCGCTACTCCAACCCTCGGGTGCGCCACCTCCTCGCACAGATCGCCGCGGACGGCTCACAGAAGGTCCCCGTCCGGATCCTGCCGGCGCTGCGCCTCGAGCGCGCGGCCGGCCGGCTGCCCGCGGGACCGGTGCGCGCCCTCGCCGCCTGGGTCCTGCACCTGCAGGGGCACGGCGCCCCGGTCAAGGACACCCGCGAGGCGGAGGTCGTCGCGGCCGCGCAGGGCGACGTGGCCGACGCCGTGCGTGCCCTCCTGCGGCTGCTCGGTCCGGACCTGCTGCCCGACGACGAGCTGGTGGCCGCCGTCACCGAGCGGGCCGAGGAGATCCTGGCCGCCCGGTCCTGAACGACCGGCCACGCCGGACGCATCGGAGAGCGCGGGGAAGACCCGTGCCCTCCGGTGCGTCCGCGCGCCCGTCGGGTTGTCGTCTCTTGCCGCGCCCGAGTGGGCCCAAGGCAAGGAGTGGCAACTGATTGCCGCTCGATTCGGCCGTGTGGGTGAATCAGGGCGTCCCCACCTCACCGGGGGTGGCGCCCAGCCAGAGGCCGGCGCCGGACGGCACGGACGCCTCACCACCGCGACATCCCGGCCCCCCGGGCCCGCTTCACACCGAACGCTCATCGCTGAGCAGAAGAGGAACACCCATGATGCGCACGAAGACCCTCACGATGGCCGCCCTGGCCACCGCCACCGCGCTGACCCTCGCCGCCTGCGGTGGTGGCGAGACGACCGGCGACGGCGAGACCGCCGCGGCCGGCGGCAACGGTGGCGGCGCCACCTTGCGCCTGGCCCTGAACCAGACCGAGGAGCACCCCTCCTACATCGCCCTGGACAACTTCGGCCAGCGCCTCGAGGAGGCCACGGAGGGCCGCTACAGCATCGACGTCTACCCCAACGAGACCCTCGGCGCGCAGGCCGAGGCCCTCCAGCTCGTCTCCGACGGCTCGGTCGACATGGCGATCGTCTCGGGCACCCAGCTGGAGAACCTCAACGAGGACTTCCTCGTCTTCAACCTGCCCAAGGTCTTCGACGACGTCGAGCACCAGATGTCGGTCGTGCACGACGAGGAGATCGTCGGCGACCTGTACGCCTCCCTCGAGGAGTCCAACAACGTCACCGTCCTGGGCGGCTTCACCCAGGGCGCCCGCAGCGTCTACACCACCGACGCCCCGGTCGAGACCCCGGCGGACCTGGCCGGGAAGAAGCTGCGCGTGCAGGAGTCCGACCTGCACATCGCGATGGCCGAGGCCATGGGCGCCTCCGCCACCCCGATGGCCTTCGGCGAGCTCTACACCGGCCTGCAGTCCGGTGTCGTTGACGCCGCCGAGAACAACGAGGTCTCGTTCTGGACCCAGAAGCACTACGAGGTCGCCCCGTACTGGTCCTACACCAACCACCTCGTCGGGCTGGACTACCTCATCATCAACACCGACCTCCTCGCCGAGATGTCGGAGGAGGACCGCGAGGTCTTCGACGCCGAGTGGACCGCCGCCCACGAGGAGCACACCGAGCTCTGGGCCACCGCCACCGAGGACGCCATCGCCAACGCCGAGGCCGGCGGCGCGACGTTCACCGAGGTCGACGAGGCCGCCTTCACCGAGGTCCTCGAGCCCCTCGCCGAGGAGTTCATCACCTCCGAGAGCCAGCAGGCCCTCTACGACGCCGCCCGCGCCGCCGCCGAGTGACCCCCCGCGGCCCGTCACCCACTGAAAGGAGGTGCTACCCGTGACCACCCTCAAGAAGGCCCTCGACAAGGTCCTCGCCACGATCTCCGTGACACTCTTCGCCGTGCTGGTCCTCGTCGTGGTCTGGCAGGTCTTCTCCCGCCAGGTCGTCGGCAACCCCAGCACGTGGTCCGAGGAGCTCGCCCGTCAGACGTTCGTCTGGCTCGGCCTGTTCGCCGCCGCGTACGTCTTCGGCGAGCGCGGCCACATCGCGGTCGAGTTCGTCGTCCGGCTCTTCCCCGAGAAGGTGGAGCGGGTCATCGCCATGGCCGTCCAGGTCCTCATCATCATCTTCGCGGTGGTGGTGCTGGTCTGGGGCGGGTGGCGGGCCGCCCAGGGCGCGATGGGGCAGAACCTCAGCGCGCTGCCGTTCACCATCGGTCAGATGTACCTCGCCCTGCCGATCTCGGGGCTGTTCGTCGCGTTCTACGCGATCTACCACCTCCAGGGGATCGCCCGGGGCACCGAGCCGGCCTACGCCGGCCTCGAGGCAGCCGACGAGGAGGCCGTGTGATGGACACCAACACCATCGCGGGACTCATCCTGCTCTTCGGCATCATCCTCGGGATCGTCGCCTCCGTGCCGATCGCCGTCACCGTGGGGCTGTCCTCGCTCGGCGCGGCCGTCGTGCTCCTGGGCACCGACCAGGCGGTGCTCGTCTCCGCCCAGCGGATGTTCACGGGCATCAACTCCTTCCCGCTGCTGGCGATCCCGTTCTTCGTCCTCGCGGGCGTCCTCATGAACAACGGCGGCATCGCCGGGCGGCTCATCGACGCCGCGAAGGTGCTCACCGGGCGCATGCCGGCCTCCCTCGCCCAGACGAACGTCGTGGCGAACGCCATGTTCGGGGCCGTCTCCGGCGCGGCCGTCGCCGCCGCCGCGGCGGTCGGCACCGTCATGACCCCCCGGATGCGCAAGGACGGCTACGAGCGCACCTTCGCCGCCGCCGTCAACGTCGCCTCCGCCCCGGCCGGCATGCTCATCCCGCCGAGCAACACCTTCATCGTGTACTCGCTCGTGTCGTCCACCTCGATCGCGGCGCTGTTCATGGCCGGTGTCGGACCGGGCCTGGTGTGGGCGGGCGCCGTCATGGCGATGGTCTACGTCTACGCCCGTCGCCAGCCCGGCCGGCTGCGCTCGAGCGACCACCCGACGTTCGCCCAGGCGGTCCTCGTGCTGTGGAAGGCCGTCCCGTCGATGCTCATGATCGTCGTCGTCGTCGGCGGCATCCTGGCCGGGTACTTCACGGCCACGGAGTCCGCGGCCATCGCCGTGGTCTACAGCCTCGTCCTCGGGTTCGCCTACCGGGCCCTGCACGTGCGGGACCTGCCGCGCATCCTGCTCGACTCGGCCCGCACGACGGCGATCGTCATGCTCCTCGTGGGCGTCTCCACCGCGCTGTCCTTCGTCATGTCGTTCGCCCGGATCCCCGACATGATCTCCGAGGCCGTCCTCGGGCTGACCAGCAGCCCGACGGTGATCCTCGTCCTCATGATGGTGATCCTCCTCGTCGTCGGCACGTTCATGGACCCGACGCCGGCGATCCTCATCTTCACGCCGATCTTCCTGCCGATCGTCATGGAGTTCGGGATCGACCCGATCCACTTCGGCACGATGATCGTGTTCAACCTCTCCCTCGGGGTGATCACCCCACCGGTGGGCAACGTGCTGTTCGTCGGTGCCCGGGTGGCGGGGCTGCGGATCGAGCCCGTGGTGAGCAGGCTCTGGCCGTTCCTCGTCTCGCTGGTGCTCGGCCTGTTCGTGGTCGTCTTCATCCCGGCCATCTCCATGTGGCTCCCGACCGCCATGGGGCTGACGGCCGGCTAGCCCGGACGAGCCCCGTCAGCTCGCGCGGCCGGCGACCCTCCGACAGGTGGGCCGCCGGCCGCGTTCCTGGCCGTCCGGGGCCGCGCGGGAGGTACCGACGAGCGACGTCGCACCAGGACGTCCTCGACGTCGCCGTCCTCGGCGTCGTGCCGTGCCCACCGCGGGTGTGGGAGCATGCGTCCGCATCGAGACGTGAGGGGGCTCAGTGACCGAGGATCCAGGCACGACGTCGGACTCGCGGCTGGCCGCGGAGGCGTGGGAGTCGCTCTTCCGGGCCCAGTCCACGCTCATGAAGCGCTTCGAGCGGGCCGGGGACTTCGCTCCGCTGCGGGCCCGGGAGTACGACGTGCTCTTCACGCTCAGCCGGGCGGGCGGGTCACGGATGCGGCTGCGGGACCTCAACGAGGAGGTCTTCCTCAGCCAGCCCAGTCTCAGCCGGATGGTCGACCGGCTCGTCGAGCGCGGCCTGCTGGCGCGCGAGCCCGCGCCCGACGACGGCCGCGGCGTGCTGGTCTCGCTCACGGAGGCGGGGGCGCAGATGCAGCGGACCATCGGACGCCGCCACGTGCGCTCGATCGCCTCGCACGTGGGCGGGGCGCTCAGCGCGGAGGAGCTGCGCACCCTCACCGCGCTCACCACCCGGCTCCGGGCCGCCCAGCGGGACGGGCGTGCGGGCGTCCCGCCCCTCACGTAACCTGAACGGCGGTGTGCCGGGAAGTCTGGTCGGCGACTCTCTCGCCGACCCACCAGGAAGGGACCCACCCGTGCCCGGAGTCCAGCACCACGTCCCCACGCTCCACCCGCACGACCGCCGCGGCCTGAGGGCGCGTCTTCAGGACGAGCGCTTCGGCGGTGCGCTCCTCCTCCTCGGCGCGGTGGTCGCGCTCGTGTGGGCGAACTCCCCGTGGCGCGAGAGCTACCACGCCCTCACCGGGACGGTCGTCGGACCGGCGGCGCTGCACCTCGACCTCTCCCTCGGCTCGTGGGCGGCCGACGGCCTGCTCGCGATCTTCTTCTTCGTCGTCGGCCTGGAGCTCAAGACCGAGTTCGTGACCGGGTCGCTGCGCAAGTTCTCCCAGGCCCTGCTGCCCATGCTCGCGGCGGTGCTGGGCATGGCCGTGCCCGCGCTCATCTACGCCGGCGTCCAGGCCTTCACCGACTCCGGCGGCGGACGCGGCTGGGCCATCCCCACCGCCACCGACATCGCCTTCGCGCTCGCACTGCTCGGCATCTTCGGCCGGGGCCTGCCGCCCGCGGTGCGGGTCTTCCTCATGACGCTGGCCGTCGTCGACGACCTCCTCGCCATCACCGTCATCGCGGTGTTCTACACCGAGGAGATCCACTTCCTGCCCCTCGCCGGGGCCCTGGCGGCCATCGCCGTGTTCGCCGTCCTCGTCCAGCGCCGGGTGCACGCCTGGTGGGTGCTCGTGCCGGTGGCGCTCGTCGCCTGGGTGCTCATGCACGAGGCCGGCGTGCACGCCACCGTCGCCGGCGTCCTCCTGGGCATGAGCGTGCCCGCCCGCACCCGCGGCGGCGAGCGCGAGTCGATGACCCACGCCTTCGTGGACCGGGTCCAGCCGTGGTCGGCCGGTCTCGTCCTCCCGCTGTTCGCGTTCTTCGCCGCCGGGGTGTCGGTCGTCGACTCGGGCGGTCTCGGCGAGGTCCTCGGCGACCCCATCTCCATCGGCGTCATGGCCGGCCTCGTCCTCGGCAAGCCCTTGGGCATCTGGGGCGGGGTGGCCCTGCTCGTCCGGACGACCCGGCTCCGCCTGGGCAACGGCGTGGACCTGCCCGACCTCGCCGGGGTGAGCATGCTCGCCGGGATCGGTTTCACGGTCTCCCTCCTCATCGCCGAGCTCTCGTTCGGGGCGACCACCGAGGGCGACCACGCCAAGTTCGCGGTCATCCTCGCGTCGGTGATCTCCGCGGTGGCCGGAGCGGTCGTGCTGCGCATCCGCGCCCGGGTCCGCATCCGCGGCCGGGCCGCCGAGGAGCCCGAGCACGCCGAGCTGCACCACGGCTCCGCCGGCAGCGACCGGCTCGAGCACCCCGCCCGCCCCGCCGAGCACCCCGAGCGCCGCGACGGCCGCCGCCGAGGAGCCTCCCGGCCCACCACCCGGGGCACCGGCCGGCGTCCCTGAGCCGCGCCCGCGGGGCCTCCGCCGGGCTGCGATAGCCTGGGCCCATGACGACCGTGGTGCTCCTGACGCGGCCGCGCTGACCCCGGCGGCGCCCAGGCGCCGCCTCAGCGCGGCTGACCTCCCGTGACCGGGAGGTCTTGTCATGTCAGGAGCCACGAAGGACGAGGGACGATGAGCCAGCACGACGACGCACCCGGGGCGCAGACCCCCCACCGCTACACCGCCGCCCTGGCGGGGACGATCGAGGAGCGGTGGCAGGACCGCTGGGACGAGCTCGGCACCTTCCACGCCGACAACCCCACCGGCGACCTCGCCGGCGACGCGGCCGGGGAGAAGTTCTACCTCCTCGACATGTTCCCCTACCCATCGGGCAAGGGCCTGCACGTGGGCCACCCGCTGGGCTACATCGCCACGGACGTCGTGGGGCGCTACCACCGCATGAAGGGCAAGAACGTCCTGCACACCCTCGGCTACGACGCGTTCGGCCTGCCGGCCGAGCAGTTCGCCGTGCAGACCGGTCAGCACCCCCGCGTGACCACCGAGGAGAACATCGTCAACATGCGCCGCCAGCTGCGGCGCCTGGGCCTGGGCCACGACCAGCGCCGCACGTTCGCCACCACGGACCCCGACTACGTGCGCTGGACGCAGTGGATCTTCCTGCAGATCTACGGCTCCTTCTACGACGCCGACGCCCCCCGGGCCGACGGCGGGACCGGGCGGGCCCGGCCGGTCGCCGAGCTCGAGGCGGAGCTGGCCGCTGGCACCCGGCCCACCCCGGACGGTCGCCCCTGGGACGAGATCTCCCCGGGTGAGCGGGCCGACGTGGTCGACTCCTTCCGCCTGGCCTACATCACCGAGGCACCGGTGAACTGGTGCCCCGGGCTGGGCACCGTCCTGGCCAACGAGGAGGTCACGGCCGACGGCCGCTCCGAGCGCGGCAACTACCCGGTGTTCAAGCGCAGCCTGCGCCAGTGGAACATGCGGATCACCGCCTACGCGGACCGCCTCGTCGACGACCTCGACACGATCGACTGGCCGGAGAAGGTCCGTTCGATGCAGCGGAACTGGATCGGCCGATCCACGGGCGCGCACGTCGACTTCGCCGTGCCCGGCACCGACGAGCCGCTGACCGTGTTCACCACCCGGCCGGACACGCTCTTCGGCGCCACCTTCATGGTGGTCTCGCCCGAGCACCCGCTGCTCCACGACGGCGCCGTGCCGGCCGCGTGGCCGGCGGGCACCAAGGACGTCTGGACCGGCGGCGCCGCCGACCCGCGGACGGCGGTGCAGGCGTACCAGGAGGCCGCCGCCGCGAAGACCGACGTCGAGCGCCAGGACCCCGAGCGCCCCAAGACCGGCGTGTTCACGGGCATCCTCGCCACGAACCCCGTCAACGGCGCCGAGGTGCCGCTGTTCGTCGCCGACTACGTCCTCATGGGCTACGGCACCGGCGCGATCATGGCCGTCCCCGGCGGCGACGAGCGCGACTTCGCCTTCGCCCAGGCGTACGAGCTGCCCGTGATCCACACCGTCGCCCCGCCCGAGGGCTTCGAGGGCGGCGCCTACTCCGGCGACGGCACGGTCGTGAACTCCTCGGGCGGGTCCCTCAGCCTCGACGGGCTGGACGTGGCGACCGCCAAGGACAGGACCATCGCCTGGCTCGAGGAGAACGGCGTGGGGCGTGGCGCCACGACGTACCGGCTGCGGGACTGGCTGTTCTCCCGGCAGCGCTACTGGGGCGAGCCCTTCCCCGTGGTCTACGACGACGAGGGCCGCGCGCACGCCCTGCCCGAGTCGATGCTGCCCGTGGACCTGCCCGAGGTGCCGGACTACTCCCCGCGCACCTTCGAGCCCGACGACGCGCTGTCCTCGCCCGAGCCCCCGCTGGGCCGCGCCACCGACTGGGTGCGCGTCGAGCTCGACCTGGGCGACGGCCCGCGCACCTACACCCGCGACACCAACACCATGCCCAACTGGGCGGGGTCGTGCTGGTACGAGCTGCGCTACCTCGACCCGCGCAACGACCAGGCCCTGGTCGACCCCGAGATCGAGCGGTACTGGATGGGCCCGCGACCGGCGACGACCGCCGCCGACGGCACCGCCGTGGCCGCCAACGTCTCCGGCGGTGCGGACCTGTACGTCGGCGGGGTCGAGCACGCCGTCCTCCACCTGCTCTACGCCCGGTTCTGGCACAAGGTCCTGTTCGACCTCGGCCACGTCTCGAGCTCGGAGCCGTTCCACAGGCTGTTCAACCAGGGCTACATCCAGGCCTACGCCTACGCCGACGCCCGGGGGCAGTACGTGCCGGCCGACGAGGTCGAGGAGTCCGCAGACGCGGACGGCGAGCCGACCTTCACCTGGCAGGGCCAGGAGGTCTTCCGCGAGTACGGGAAGATGGGCAAGTCCCTCAAGAACATCGTCACCCCCGACGACATGTATGCCACGTACGGCGCGGACACCTTCCGCGTCTACGAGATGTCCATGGGCCCGCTGGCGGACTCCCGGCCGTGGGACACCCGCGCCGTCGTCGGGTCGCAGCGGTTCCTCCAGCGGCTGTGGCGCAACGTCGTCGACGAGGTCACCGGCGAGACGACCGTCGTCGACACCGGTGCCGACGAGGCCACCCGGCGTCTCGTCGCGCGCACGGTCGCCGAGGTCGAGACCGAGATGTCCGCGATGCGCGTCAACACCGCCATCGCGCGCATGATCGTGCTCAACAACCACCTCACTGGCCTGGCGCAGGTGCCCCGCGAGGCGATCGAGCCGCTGGTCCTCATGGTCGCCCCGGTGGCGCCGCACATCGCCGAGGAGCTGTGGTCCCGCCTCGGTCACACGACCTCCCTGGCCCGTGAGCCCTTCCCGACGGCGGATCCCGCCCTGCTGGTGGAGGAGACGACCACGTGCGTCGTGCAGGTGGCGGGCAAGGTCCGCGACCGGCTCGAGGTGCCCGTCTCCATCGGGGAGGACGACCTGCGGGAGCTGGCGCTGGCGAGCCCGGCGGTGACCCGGGCGCTGGGCGGCAAGGACATCCGCACGGTCGTCGTGCGCGCGCCCCGGCTCGTCAACGTGGTGCCCGCCAGCTGACCCCGCCCGGCTCCCCGGCGGTGCCGGACCCGGGCCGCGACGTGGACACTCCCGCGCGGGCGGCGCCGATCGGTCATGCTGAGGGCCAGACGACGTACGAGAGCAGGAGCAAGCATGGAGACCAGTTCCGTCACCCGCGCCGCGGTGACCCGCGGGGACCTCGACGGGCAGACCACCTGGGTGCTGATCCACCCCGACGGTGCGCTCCTGGAGGTGGCGGAGACGGGCGCGACGCTCCTGCGCTGGCAGGTGCCGGGCCCGGACGGTGCCCCGGCCGACCTGCACGACGGCTACCGCAGCGCAGCCGAGCTCGCCGAGCGCGACGGGTACCGCGGCGCCGTCCTGGCCCCGTGGTCGAACCGGGTCCGCGACGCCCGGTACACCTTCGCCGGGACCTCCCACGACCTCGGCGCCGACGCCGACGGCACCCGCGAGGCCCTCCACGGCCTGCTCACCGACGTGCCGTGGCGCCGGGCCGTCGCAGGGGCGACGGACTCCGACCGCACCCTGCGTCTGACCGCCACGATCACCCCCGATCTCAACCCTGGGTACCCGTTCTCGGTCGAGGTCACCGCCACCTACTCCCTGGGCATCGGCTCGTTCGGCGAGGCCCGGCTCGGCCTGGAGCTCGTGGCGCGGAACATCGGCGAGACCGCCGCGCCGGTGGCTCTCGGCTGGCACCCCTACCTGCGCCTTCCGGGGCACGCGAGCGTCGACGAGCTCGAGCTGAGCATCCCGGCGCGAGCCCGCGTCCTCACCGACCCCACCCTCATCCCGCTCGCGGGGGAGCAGGCCTACGCCGGGACGGCGGCGCCCGTGCGGTTCGCGCCGCTGGGCCAGGCCGCCCTCGACGACGCCTTCACCAACCTCGTCCCCGACGACGACGGTGTCGTGGCCACGGTCGTGCGCTCGCCCCGCACCGGCGACACGCTCACCGTCGAGCAGGAGCCCTTCCAGGCCCGCGTGGTCCACGTGTTCACCGGGGACGCCCTCGAGCGCGACCCGCGCGGCTCGATCGCCGTCGAGCCCTGCCAGCTGCTCACCGACGCGCTCAACCGCGCCGACCAGGCGGACGAGCTCGCGCTCGCCCCGGGGGAGCGGCGCCAGCTCGTCACCGACGTCGTCTACCGGCGCGCCTGACCCGAGCCGCACGCCCCGGGCGGGGCGGGCCCGTCGAGGCGGGGACGTCCGGCCGAGCCGGCGGCGGGCCGATCAGCGGCGACGGGTGCCCAGGATCGAGCGGGTGATCTCCCGGCCCAGCTGGGTACCCGCTGAGCGGAGGAACGAGTCGAAGGCGCTGCCGCGGCGCCGGGCGGCGCGCTCGGCGGCCTCCCGGGCCTTCTTCTCCTCGCGCTCGATCTCCGCCTGCAGCTTCGCCAGCTCCCGGTCGCGCTCCTTCGCCTCACGCTCGGCCTCCTTGCGCTGCTCCGCGGCGAGGCGGTCCGCCTCCGCCCGGGCGGCCGCGGCCTGCGCGGCGGCCTCCTGCTGCGCCACCCGGGTCGTGAGGAGCTCGTGGGCGGACTCGTTGTCCACCGCGGCGCCGTACCGCGCCAGCAGGGGTGACGCGGCCACCGCGGACTCCATCGCCGCCGTCGTGGCCGGCTCCATCGAGGCGCGGGGCGCGCGCAGCCGGGTGGCCGCCACCGGGGTCGGTGCGCCCTTCTCGGACAGGACGGTCACGACCGCCTCGCCGGTGCCCAGCGTGGTGAGGAGCTCCTCGAGGTCGTAGGGGGAGGTGGGGAAGGTGCGCGCCGTGGCGCGCAGGGCGTCGGCGTCCTTGGGGGTGAAGGCCCGCAGGGCGTGCTGGACCCGGGCGCCGAGCTGGGCCAGGACGTCCTCGGGGATGTCCTTGGGCGTCTGCGTGACGAAGAAGATCCCCACGCCCTTGGACCGGATGAGCCGGACGGTCTGGGTGACCTGCTTGAGGAACTCGGCCGAGGCGTCGGCGAAGAGCAGGTGCGCCTCGTCGAAGAAGAACACCAGCCGCGGCCGGTCGAGGTCGCCGACCTCCGGCAGCGAACCGAAGAGGTCCGCCAGGAGCCACATGACGAAGGTGGAGAAGAGGCCGGGGCGGTCCTGCAGGTCGGGCAGCTGCAGGGCCGAGACGACACCGCGGCCGTCGGCCGCGGTGCGGAGCAGGTCGGCGGTGTCGAACGCAGGCTCGCCGAAGAAGACGTCGGCGCCCTGCGCCTGGAGCGCGGAGATCTCACGGAGGATGACGCCGGCGGTGGCGGAGGAGATCCCGCCGATCTCGCGCAGCTCGGGCTTGCCTTCCTCGCTGGTGAGGTAGGCGACGGTCGAGCGGAGGTCCTTGAGGTCGAGCAGGGCGAGGCCCTGGGCGTCGGCCCAGTGGAAGATCAGCTGCAGGCTGGACTCCTGCGTGTCGTTCAGGCCCAGCACCTTGGCGAGGAGGAGCGGGCCGAAGTCGGTCACCGTCGTGCGGATCGGCACACCTCGGCCGACCCCGCCGAGGGAGAGCAGCTCGACCGGGTAGGACGTCGGGGACCAGTCCTGGCCGATGCGGCGCGTGCGCTCGAGGAGCTTCTCACTCGCCTCGCCGGGCTCGAGGATTCCGGAGAGGTCGCCCTTGATGTCGGTGAGGAAGACCGGCACGCCGGCGTCGGAGAGGCCCTCGCCGAGCACCTGGAGGGTGCGGGTCTTGCCGGTCCCGGTGGCGCCGGCGACCAGGCCGTGCCGGTTGAGCATCCCCAGCGGCAGACGCACCTGCGCCCCGGGGACGGCGCCGTCGTCCGTGACGAGCGCACCGACCGCGAGCGTCGGGCCCTCGAAGGTGTACCCGGCGGCCACCTCGGCGGCGTAGCCGGCCAGGTCGGGAGAGTGCCCGGGCGCGCCGTCCGGCGCGGGCGCCGGCGCGTCGTCCCCAGGTTGCGGCTCGGCGGCCTTGGGCAGCGGGTCAGGTGGTCGCGGCTCGTCAGCCGGGGCCGGGGGCGTGGCGGTGGCCGGGTCCGGGCCTCCGCCCGGGGAGGCCGCCGCGGCGTGCCCGGCCGCAGCGAGCGCGGCGTCGAGCGCCGCCTGGGCGGCGACCGCCCGTGCCTCGGCCGCCTCCGCAGCGGCCTGGGCGGCGTCGGCCCTGAGCTGGGCGAGATCGGCGGTGGTCAGGTCGTCGGCCATGACCGTGATCCTTCCACGCCCTACGCGCTGAGCGAGACGATCCCTTGACGTCGGGGCGCCGGTGCCTGCGGGGTCAGCCCCGCCCGGATCGCCAGGGCGATGGCGTCCGTCCTGCTGTGGAGGTCCAGCTTGGTCAGCAGGTGCTGGATGTGGGTGCCCACCGTCTTGCCGGAGATGTCCAGGCGGGTGGCGATCTGCTTCTGCGTGTATCCCGCCACCAGCAGATCGAGCACCTCGGCCTCCCGCTGGGTGAGGGCCGCGAGGCCCGGGACGGAAACGGACCGCCGGGCGCCGCGCAGCAGGGACCGCCGCACCCGGCACAGGGCCTCGTCGGAGTCGAGCGGCACGGTGAGGTAGTCGTCGGCGCCCACGAGGAACCCCGCCACGCGGTCCTGGGGCTCGGTCCGGGTGGCCGAGACCATGATGACGGGGAGCGACTCCCCGAACCGGTCGTGGAGGTGCCGGCACACCATGAACGCGCCGGCCTCGACCTCGAGAACGGCCACGGCGGGCGCGTCGCCCCTGAGGCGCATGACCTCGGTCGCCGACGACGCGCACACCAGCTCCAGGCCGAGGCGCGCGAGAACTCGCCCCAGCTCCCGCCGCAGCTCGTCTCCCGACGCCAGAGCGACAGCACGGGCGTGCGCCCCCACGACGCTCGCCATGGCGGCATGCTAGGCCGCGACCACTCCGCTGCGGGAGCCCCGACGTGGGTGAACACCACCCGAAACGGGGGTGAGAGCGACCGGGGTGCAGGGTGAGGAGATGACCCTACGGCGACCCTAGGGCGATCGTGGCTCACGGCGTCGGGTGAGTTGCCGATGTCGCGGCCGGTCGTCGCGGTCCTACGGTCGCACCGGGGGGAGTCCTGCGGCACGGCGCCGCGGCTGCCCGTGGGGCCGGCAACGCAGCCGGCCGGGGTCACGGACCCACGCGGTGCGCCGGGTGGCAGGGCACCACATGGCGCCCTCTCGGGGGCGTCCTGAGAGAGGGAGTCACCACCATGCACCAAGGGAGAAGCACCGGTCACACCCCAGCAGGAGCCGCGTGTCGCGCGGCGTTCGCGGAGAGGGGCTACCCGTGTCCGCGCGCGTGAGGCGGAGGAGCCTGCGGCGAGCGGTCGCCGCGTCCGGAGCCGGTGCGCTGGCCCTCGCCGGCCTGGGCGGGGCGCTGCTCGCAGCACCCGTCGCGGCCGTGCACGACGCCGACCTCTTCGAGCTCGACGCGAACATCATGGACGACGCAGCGGTCACCGGCGAGGACTGGTCGACCCTCTTCGACGGCGACAGCAACGCCTTCGCCACCACCGGGATCGTGCCCGACCCCGCGCCGCAGTCGATCTTCACCGGCGGCGGGTCCAAGGACGACCTCGACATCCCCGGCTGGAAGCACAAGAACGGCAGCGTCCCGGACAAGGACGACATCACCAACGCCTACGCCTCCGCCTACACCCTCGGCGGGGACACCTACGTCTACTTCGGGCTCGACCGCTACGCGGTCCAGGGCTCGGCCGACGTCGGCTTCTGGTTCTTCCAGGACGACGTCGCACCCGTCCCGGGCGTCCCGCTCGGCAGCACGAGCACCTTCAGCGGCGAGCACCAGGTCGGTGACCTCCTCGTCCTGAGCGAGTTCGACCAGGGCGGCACCGCCGTCACCATCAAGGTGCTCGAGTGGGTCGGCACCGGCGGCGACGAGGGCGGCGGCACCCTGCTCACCCTCGTCGGCGGCGCCGACGGCACACCCGCGGACTGCGACGACGTCGCCGCCGACGACGAGGTCTGCGCCAACGTCAACACCGCGCCGATCCCCGACGCGGGCGTCCCGTGGAACTACGTCGGCAAGGGCGGGGTGCGCGACATCCCCACCGGCGCGTTCTTCGAGGGCGGCATCAACCTCAGCGCCGTCTTCGACGGCACGGTGCCCTGCTTCACCAACTTCCTCGCCGAGACCCGGTCCTCCTTCGAGGTCAACGCGGTCCTCAAGGACCTCGTGCACGGGTCCTTCCCGCTGTGCGGTGCCGACATCTCCATCGCACCGAGCGCCGTCAACGACGT